>CAYTBM010000076.1:0-12384 GCA_964436025.1 uncultured Anaerolineaceae bacterium | reverse complement strand
GTGCCGACTTAGACCTCGACAGTCACCGTCAGCACCATTGGCCGCCTGCGGGTCTCATCATAGAGGAACTTGCTGACAGCGTCGCGAATCCTCGTATTGATGTCGCTGAACTCGGCGTAGTGGGCGGCGCCGGCGAGCGCCTTCTGCACCACGTCCCTGCACCGTTCGATAAGGTCTTCGCGTTCTTCCGCGTCAATGAACCCGCGGGTGAGCACTTCCGCCGGCCGCTCGAGCTTGCCCGTCTGTTTGTCCACCGACACCATCACGACCACTACGCCATCCGTCGAGAGGTGCGCTCTGTCCCGGAGGATGTGCTGGTCGACATCTCCGATGCCCAGGCCGTCCACGTACACATAGCTGGCGGGCACACGCTCGCCCGTGTACGCGCTTTCTTCATCGATCTCCAGGACATCGCCGTCGGTTAGCACGAAAGCATTTCCCCGCGGCACGCCCACCGACTCCGCCAGGCGCGCGTGGACCACAAGGTGCCGGTATTCGCCATGAATTGGCACGAAGTACTCCGGCTGGAGGAGACCCTGGATGATTTTCAGTTCTTCCCGGCTGGCATGTCCGCGGACGTGGATGTTCGAAATCCGGTTGTAAAGCACGTCTGCCCCGAGCCGGAACAGGTTGTCCACGTTGCGGTAAACCGCGGTCTCATTGCCTGGCACCGGGCTGGAAGAGAGGACGATCGTGTCGCCCTTCGCAATCGTGATATGGCGGTGGTCGCCGTTGGCCATCCGGGTGAGCGCGCTCGTCGGTTCGCCCTGACTGCCCGTGGTGATGATGATCAGCTTCGATGGCGGCGTGTTCCGCATCTCCTCAACGCCGATGATCACGCCGTCGGGCGCGGTGATGTACCCGAGCTGGCGAGCCATCGCCACGTTGTCGATCATCGAGCGCCCGGTGACGAACACCTTCCGCCCTGTGAACACGGCGGCATCCACCACCAGCTGCACGCGCGAAATGAGCGAGGCGAACGTCGCGACGATCACCCGTCCCTGCGCGTTCACGATGATGTTGCGCAGGGCCTCGCCCACCAGCTGTTCGCTCGGCGTGTAGCCTTCCTGTTCTGCGTAGGTGGAGTCTGCCATCAACAGCAGGCAGCCTTCCGCGCCGACCTGTGCGAGCCGGATGAGGTCCGTGTGCTGGTCCATCACCGGTGTGTGGTCGAGCTTGAAGTCCCCGGTGTGCACCACGGGGCCTAGCGGAGTCCGCACGATCAGCCCGCACGCATCCGGGATGCTGTGGGCCACGGTGAAGAACTCGACTTCGAAGACGCCGGCCTGGATGACTTCGCCGGGAGCGACAACGTGAGTCTGAACGTCCTGCAGGAGCCGGTGCTCCTGCAGCTTCACCCGGATCAGTCCGTCCGTAAGCTTGGCGCCGTAGATCGGCGCGTTGAATTCGCGCAGGAAATACGGCAATGCGCCGACGTGGTCTTCGTGGCCATGCGTGAGGAAGATTCCGCGCAGTTTCTCGCGGTGATCACGCAGATAGGTGAAGTCGGGAATAACGAGGTCGACGCCGAGCATCACCTCTTCTGGAAACATCAGCCCGACATCGATGACGATGATGTCGTCGCCGTACTCCAGGAGCATCATGTTGCGGCCGATTTCTCCGAGGCCGCCGAGCGGGATTACACGTAGAAGTTGGTCTGCCATCAGGTCCTTATTCGAAGAGTCGGATTTGTTCTGTTTTTCCCGTCGGGCTCGAATCTGACGATTCGGCCGGCGCAAAGTCCGTGGTCGCTGCTTCAGGCTCGAAAATAGGTTGCGGCGAAGCGGCCGCCTGTTCGCTCCCGTCCATCATCGCCGTTTCCGTCTCGCGGACAACCGAAGCCGGGAAATCGGCCGACGTGGGCGCGGCCTTCGCCGTCTCGTCCGTCGGCAGATCCACTGGCCCGTCCACCACGGTAACCTCCCCCGCCGGGCTCCCGCCCTCTCCCGGACTTGGGAACGGGGGCAGGGGCGTGAGCGACTGGACGCCTGACGCTCGGTGCGACGACGCGGTGCTGAGGCTTCGCGCACGCTCAAGGATCGCGGGCACGCGAGCGAAATCGTCCAGCAAGACCTGGCGCAGGTTGCCCTGGTGCAGTGCGGCGGCCGGATGGTACATCGGCACAATCAGCCGCCCGTCCACTTCCTTCACACTGCCGTGGATACGCGAGATCGCCTGCTGCGGGAACCACTTCGACATCGAGAAGCGCCCCAGAGTGATCACGACCAGCGGGTCAACCATGTCGAGCTGAAGGTCCAGGTATTCAGAGCAGGCTTCGATCTCGCCCGGCAACGGGTCGCGGTTTCCCGGCGGCCGGCACTTCAACACGTTACAGATGTATACCTGTTCGCGGGTGAGCCCTGCGGCGGCGAGCAACTCCCCGAGGAACTGGCCGGCAGCACCGACGAATGGCCGCCCCTGTTTATCCTCGTTTACGCCTGGCGCCTCGCCGATGCACATCACTTCAGCGTCCAGCGGACCTTCCCCGGGCACGGCGTGCGTCCTCGTCGCTGCGAGGGCGCAGAGCTGGCAGGCACGCACCATCTCGTACAGTTCAGCGGCACGGTCCTCGATGGCGATCACGATGTTTCGGCGGCCAGAGTGAGTTTAGCGAGGCGCTCTTTGCGCAAACGATGGCGCGCAGTGGCCAGCATCTGCGCCCCAATGGCGATTAACACCACGGCGAACGTCATCTGCAAGGTCCGTCCGCCCATGAACGCAGCCGCAACGGCGCCGGCGACCGCACCGGGCAGCGCCGCCGGTGCGATCCAGCGCGCCGCATCCACGTCGACGGTGCCAAGCCGGAAGTGGGCCCAGCTCCCCGAGACGGACGCGGCTACCACCACCCAGAGCGAGATGCCCTGTGCCTCGTGTTGCCCCACGCCGAGGCCGAGAACGAGCGCCGGGACGAAGATCGAACCTCCGCCCACCCCGAGTGCCCCCGAGCAGACCCCACCCACCAGGCCGATCCCGCCCGCGATCGCTTCCTCGCGCCAGCCCGCCACTTCGAACAGCGGGTCAATGCGTGACCAGAGCAGGATGCGGAGAGAAATGGCGATCAGGAACACGCCGAAGATCTGGCGTAGTTGGAGCGCAGGCACCTTCGACGCGCCGCGCGCGCCAATCACGGCGCCAACGACAGCCCCGACGCCGAGCGCCGCCACGAGGGAATACCGAATTGGCTCGCTGAGCGAGTAGGCTGCGGCGGCCACCGCGGCTGTGACGGTGATAACCACGAGCGAAGTGCCGTGCGCCCGGTGCTGCGTCATCTTCATCGGTCCGGTCATGAGCGGGATCATCACCGACCCGCCTCCACCACCGAGCAGCCCGCTGATGAATCCCCCGCCCAGTCCTGCCGCGACGGCAGCCGGCCTGCCGCGAGTCGAAGAGCGGCTGGCTGCCATTAACTCGCCGGAGCCTTCTTCCTCGGCTGCAGGATCCAGGCGAAGAAGATGCCAATGAAGTAGAGGAAGAACAGCGGCCCTGCCACCAGCGATTGGTTGTACGGGTCGGGCGTCGGAGTGATCACGGCTGCGATGACGAAGATGATGATCACCGCGTAGCGCCAGAAGTGCAGCAGCTGTTTCGCCCTGACCAGCCCAAGACGAGCCGCGAGTGCCAGCACGACTGGCAACTCGAACGCCACACCCACCCAGAAGATGATCCGCGTGGCAAAGCTCAAGTACTCCTGGCCCCGGATGAGCGGCGTGATCTCATCTCCGCCAAAGTCCAGGAGGAACCCAAGCGAGCGCGGCAGGATGATCCAGTACGCGAACGCCATCCCGAGAAGCAGAAAGCCGACGACGGCGAACATGCCCGGGAAGAGAATCTTTTTTTCCTTCGCGGTGAGGCCGGGGACGATGAACGCCAGCAGCTCATAGATGATCACTGGCGAAGCGAACGTCAGACCGCCGTACAAACCGATCTTGATGGCGATCCCGATCGACTCGGTGGGGGAGTTCGCGATAAGGGAAAAGTCGGGGTGGTCTTCTCTTGCCGGGGCGATGAGCCAGCCCAGGATGTCCTGCCAGAACACGAACGCCCCGATTGTGCCGATCAAGATCGCGCCGGCGCACACCATCACCCGGTTGCGAAGCTCTTTGAGGTGTTCCAGCAGCGTCATTTCGGCGCCGCCGTGGTACGGCTCGTTCCCTTCGTGTTCCGCCGGGCGCATGCCCATCGGGTCGTGCATCGTCTCCGCGGCCATCTAGAACACCATCGGAGGCTTCGCCGGCTCGGGCGCAATCCCGGTTTCGGGTGCGGGGGCCGTTGCCGGCGATGGCGTTGTATCCGGTAGCGCGGGCAGGAGTGGCTCGGACGGCAACAAACCCCCGGCATCGCCCGAGGTCTCGCGAAGCTCGCTGTTCAGCTTCACCTGCTCCTCGCGGATGACCTTCTGGGCTTCGTCCACCTGGCCCTTGATGGTCCGGTACTGCTCATCCAGGTAGTCAATCTCGTCGCGAAACTCATCGCGGACGGCGCGAGCGTACCCCTGCATTTGGCGCACGGCGCGGCCAATCTGGTACGCCATGGTGGGCAGGCGCTCAGGCCCGACCACCACCAGCAGCAGTACCAGGACAAGGAGCAGTTCCTGGTAGCCAATGCCCAGGAATTCCAAACACTACCTCCCGCCGGACAACAGGCGCGCCGGGGGCCTACGCCTACTTGTCTTCGACGCCGTGGTCTTTCAGATAGTCTACGGCGTCCTGCACGGTCGCGATCTTTTCCGCGTCTTCATCGCTGATCTCGAGCTCCCCGGCATCGCTGGAGAACTCCTCCTCGAGCGACATAATCAGCTCGACCAGGTCAAGGGAGTCGGCGTTGAGGTCATCGACGAACGACGCGCCCGGGACGACTTCTTCTTCCTCGACACCAAGCTGCTCGACGACGATTGCGCGGACTCGTTCGAATACTGTTGCCACTGTGGGGAGTACTCCTGGTTATTGCTGTTCTTGAGATTCTGGGGGCGCCGCCACTTGCGGCGTGGAAACGGCCACCGCGGCGGCCTTGATTCGTTCGCTTACGGTCCGGAGCACCCCGTTGACGAATGCCGGTGAGCTCTCCCCGCCATACCGGTGGGCCAGCTCTACAGCTTCGTTTACGACAGCCGCGACCGGCGCCGAATTATCTGTAAGCAGTTCCCATATTGCAAGGCGGAGGATGTTCCGGTCAACGACCGCAAGCGTGTCCACGGGGTACTGCGTCGCCGCCTCTTGAATGTATTCATCGAGTTCATCGCGGCGCTCGATAACGCCTTTGAGCATCCCGCGGCCGTAGGCCCCGGGCCGGGGCTTCCCAACCCCGGGATCGTGCTTGACCGCCTCGCTCAGCTGGCGCTCAAACGCGTCCAGCGCGGAGTGTTCAGACGTTTCCGCTTCGTAGAGCGACTTGAGCGCGATCTGCCGGACCTGACGCATCGGGTTCTGGCTCACGCCATCACCATACCGCCATCCACGTGAATGCACTGGCCCGTGATGTACGCGCCGCCATCGCCGGCCAGAAACGCAACGAGCGGGGCGACTTCCTCAGGCTCCGCGATCCTGCCGAGCGGGATCTGCCCCATAGCCGCCGCCGTCGCCGCCTCGCTCATTCCCGTGATGATGTCGGTGTGGATGAACCCTGGCGCCACCGCATTGCAGGTAATCCCGCGCGAGGCCACTTCCCGCGCCACCGAACGCGTAAACCCGATGACCCCGGCCTTCGCGGCGGCATAGTTCGCCTGGCCCGCGTTCCCCATGACGCCAACGACGCTGGTGATGTTGATGATCCGCCCGCCGCGAGCGCGAAGCATTGGCCGTAGTGCCGCCTTCGTCACGAGGAACGTGCCGCGAAGGTTCGTATTGTGCACGGCGTCCCAGTCGTCTTCGGACATGCGCATCAGCAGGCCGTCGCGGGTAATACCGGCATTGTTCACGAGGATGTCGAGCCCGCCGAAGCGATCGATCGTCGCCTTCACAAGATTGCCCGCGGCATCCGGGTTCGAGACATCCCCCCCGGCCGTCACTGCCTCGCCGCCGGCTGTCGTAATAGATGACACCACCTCGTCAGCGAGCGCCGGGTTGGTGTTGTAGTTCACCGCGACCTTCGCGCCGCGCCGCGCCAGTTCAAGGCAGATCGCCCGCCCGATGCCCCGAGATCCGCCTGTCACCAGCGCAACGCGTCCATCCAGCTCGGCCATTGGGACCTCCGCAGTCGAAAAGTCAGCAACCGGCAGACTAACGTCCGGCGGCTTTACGCCCCATCTGTCCCATCAGGAAACACTGACCGGGAGTTGCCGGCTCGCGCCCGCCACTCCAGACGCGCGACAACCGCCGCCCGCGATGCAACGGTCGGGAGCACGGCCCGGGCAGATTCAGCGAAAGGAAGGCTACAGGCTGAGCCGCACGCTCGTTGCGTCGTTCACGTTGATGCAGTTCGACTTCCGCAGCATGCGCTTGATGATCGCGGTCAGCACGCGCCCCGGCCCGAACTCGATGAACGTCTCGACGCCCTGGTTGCCCAGGTATTCCACTGTCCGGCTCCACTGCACGGGCCGGCAAACCTGGTCGACGAGTTCGTTACGGATCTCGATTTCGTGATGCACCGGAGTTGCGGTGCAATTCGCGATGAGTGGCACCACGGGGTCGGTGATCGCAGCCGTCGCAACCGGCTGGACCATCCCGTCCGCCGCAGGGCGCATGAGCGAACTGTGGAATGCGCCGCTCACACTCAACGGGATGACCTTCACGGCGCCGCGCGCTTTGGCGTAGTCCAACGCGCGCACGACCGCCTCGCGCCGTCCGCCGATCACAATCTGGCCGGGCGCATTCAGGTTGCACACCTCGGCGCCGGCTTCCCGGCAGACTTCTTCGCAATCAGGGATGTCGAGCCCGAGGACTGCGGCCATGGTCCCGGGGTTCTTGTCACCGGCGGCCTGCATCAGTTCGCCCCGCGTGCGAAGGAGGCGGATCGCTTCGTCGAAAGGCAGCGCCCCCGCGGCGACGAGAGCGGGATACTCGCCCAGGGAGTGGCCCGCAACGTAGGCGGGCTTCCGCAGCAGGGCGGGATTCAGCTCAGTTGCGACTTTCAGGAGTGCCAGACTGGTGACGGCGATGGCCGGCTGCGAGTTCCGCGTTTGCTGCAGCTCCTCCTCAGGACCTTCGAAACAAAGCTGCGAAAGTTTGAATCCGAGAATTTCGTCAGCGCGGTCGTAGAGTTCACGCGCCGAGGGAAATTCGTCGTAGAGGTCCTTGCCCATGCCGACAGACTGTGCGCCCTGTCCGGGGAACACGAACGCACGGTCAGTCTGGACGGGTTCTTCGAGGGCGATGAACGGCGCCACCGCCAGGCCCGGGTTCGTCAGCTGTCCAGGTCGGGGTTCGGAAGCTGGATCACTTCCCGGCCCCGGTAGGTCCCGCAAATCGGGCAGGCGTTGTGCGCCAACCGCGGGCTCTTGCACCGCGGACAGTCGATGACGTGTGGCATTCGGATCTTGAGGTGGGAGCGCCGCTTCCCCTGTCGAGAAGAGGCGTACTTCCGCTTCGGCAGCGGGGGCATAACGGGACTCCTTCAGGTGTCTACCCATTCTTCTTCTTCAGTGCCACCAACGCCTGCCATCGTGGGTCAATCGGCGTACGGTCGCACTGGCATGGTGCGATGCTCATGTCCGACCCGCAAACCGGGCAAATCCCCGGGCAGTCCGGACGGCAAAGCGGCTGCATTGCTGCAGCCATCTCGCTATATTGCCGCACCGCCTCCGTAATGTCGATTGTGTGATTCGTGCCGATCAGGAACGCGTCGGGCTCTGTTTCGAGTCGCCGGCCCGTTACCGGGTCCACCTGCTGGGCGAAGATCTCCTCGAATTGGATCTCCTCCTCGTACCCGAAGGGGGTCAAACAGCGGCTGCATTCTGCATCTTGCCCGACGGTCGCGTGGCAGCGTACGAGCACACCACCCGGCGTACGAATGAGTTCCACACGGCCGGCGGAGACATTGCCTTCGGGATCGAGTTCGTACTTCCGGCTGGCGCCGACTTCCTGCCGCAGGAGTTGTGAGACGTTGAAAATCATGGGGCGCCTCGCGAGATGGAGGTGTCTCAAGCGTACACCACCCGTACTTCTTGTTTCCGGCCGAGTTACGTACGGCGCCGCTCTCGACCAGCGGAACGCGAAATGGCTACACTTCGCGCCGCGATGAAGATCCTCGGGCTCTTGAATAGCAACGTGAACGCGGGAGACGCAGACATCCCGAAACAGGATCTCTTCCCGGCACGAATGCAGCAGGCGCTCGCCCGGAAGCTCGGACAGGAAGTCCAGGTGGAGGCGCGCAACGTCTGGCCCACGCCGCGGCTGCCTTCGCTTGTGGCAGGGTGGGTGCGCGATTTCGAACCAGACCTCGTTGTTTTTTCGGTCACCGGCTTCTGGTTCCTCTACGAATCGACGCCTGTCCGGCTGGAACGAAGGCTCGGCTGGCCCGGCCGCGCGATGGGGAAGCTCTCGCGTGAAGCGGCGGCTCGCCCGTGGCTCGCCCACAACCGCGCGTTCCAGTGGTCCCGTCGCGCCACACAGAAGGCTATCGGCGGCCAGTCCTGGTTCACGCCTGACCAGGTCATCGAGGCCTCGCAGAAAGTGATTCTCGCGACCCTCCGGCGCGAATCGGCGTACCTGGTGGTATTCGGCCCTTCCGGCGGCGAAAAGTGGGCTCGAGATGAGGCCCATCTCAAGGATCTCCTTGCGCGGCGCCGGCGTGTTGACTCGGCGATGAGTGCGTTCTGCAGGGCACACCACGTCGAGTACTGGGATGAAGCCAAACGATCCGGAATCACCGATCCCCGCCCTTCGTCGCTCCAGGGTGATGACCTCCATCTGGACCGGGAGGGCCACAAGCGAGTTGCCGAATACCAATTCGACCTCGCCCTGGGGATGGTCAATCGCGCGATGGAGCACAAGCTCGGCGAGCGCCCGGGCATGCTCGGGCACATAACGGTCTCCACTCCGTAACGATTCGGCGAAATCCTCCAGCAAGCCGCACCCACGCGTTTACGACGCGCGGCGACGCCCCTACGCTTAGTGCTACGGTTAGCCCTCCGCGGCCGGCCGATACATCGCGCTGGAGCCCGCGTTGTCCCAGGTAACAGATATCCGCACGCTCCAGGAAATCGACGACGAAGCGGCCACGCTGCGCGCCGCACTCGAAGATGTGGAACGGCGCCTCCGGGGTTCAGACGACTTGAACGAAGCCCGCCGAAACGCCGCGGCCGTGGATTCCGAACTGGCCGATGTGCGGCGCGCCCAGCGGCGGATTGAAGGCGAAGTGGAAGGCCTCACGGCCCGAATCGAGCCTGAAGAAAAACGGCTCTATGACGGGTCCGTCAGGAACCCAAAGGAACTCCAGAACATCCAACACGAACTCGATGCCCTCAAGCAGCAGCGAGCCAGGCTGGAGGACCAACTCCTGGAGGTGATGACGAACCTCGACCGTGTCGAGCGCGACCACAGCGATGCCGTGAACACGCTGACCCGCGAGGAGGCCCGCTGGGAGAAGGACCAGGGCGAGTTGAAGCACGAGTCGCACCGGTTGAATGACCTTATCGCCCGAGCCGACGCGCGGCGTGAGGCACAGAGAATGAAGGTCAGTCCGCGCAACCTCCAGGTGTACGAAGAAGTTCGCCGTCGTCGCGGCGGTCTCGCTGTCGCGCGCGTTGCGGGTGGCACATGCGGTGGCTGCCGGGTCGCCATCCCGGAAGCCGTGCGCCGCCGCGCGTTCGGTGCTGACCAGCTCGCGCAGTGCCCCAACTGCGAGCGGATCCTGTACGTGGGGTAGGCCGCAATGCGAGCAGTCGGCTATTTCGCTGAGGGTGCCCGCCGCAACGGCGTAAAGCGCAGCATCGCCGAACAGAACCACGCCTTCAGCGAGTTCTGCACACGCCAGGGATACGAAGTCGCCGGCACATTCCTCGACACTGAGGACGAAGGCGCCGCGACAGCCGGCTTCAACCAGATGCTCCACTTCCTCGGCCGTGCCGATCGCGGGTTCACGGTCGTTGCCGTCGATGGCCTTGGCGTCCTGGGGCGCGACCTTGGCCAGTCCGCCCTTCGTCTCCTCGAAATCGAGCAAACGGGCTGCCAGGTCCTCATCGCCGCTTCAGGCCACGAAGCCTTCAAGGAACTCATCGACACCTGGGCCGACCGCGGCGACGGCACGCCGGTCTCGGAGAAAGTCCGGTCCGCTATGCGCCGCAAGGCGGTAAAAGGCGAGGTGCTCGGCCGGCCTCCCTACGGCTATCGCGTCGGACCGCGCCGCCGGTTGGAACTCGTGCCCGAAGAAGCGGTTGTCGTCCGCTATATCTTCCGCCTGTACCTCCAGGAGGAGATGGGCATCCGGAAGATCGCCGGGCAGCTGAACGCCGAAAACGTGCCAACGCGCCGCGGCGGGCGCTGGAGTATGGTCACTGTCCGCGACATCCTCCGGAACCGGGCGTACCTGGGCCACTACTCGCGGTTTGGCACCACCGTTACCGGTTCCCACCCCTCGCTCGTATCCGCCGATGACTTCCGCAAGGTGCAGGACCGGCTGCAGACCCATCACGGCGCCGTGCGGACTCGAACGGTGCAACCCTTCCTGCTGAGCGGGATGGTGTATTGCGGGAAGTGCCAGAACAAGCTTATCGGGGTCAGCCGCCGTCAGAGCTGGACAACCAAGGCCGGAGAGAAGAAGGCTGCCGCCTACCGCTACTACCAGTGCGAGTCGCGCACCAACCAGAGCGCCTGCGCCTACAACACCCAGCGTGCCGCCGAACTCGAAGAACGCGTGCGCAACAGCCTTCGCCAGGATGACCGCCCAATTACCCGCTTCCGCCGCGCAGGCAACGTCGATGGCTATCTCGTTGACCTGGTGGGCCAGGTTGACCGTGTCGAAGGCCGCATCAAACGCAACCGGCGCCAGGTCGAAGAACTCGTTGCCGATGCCGCGCATGGCCACATCACCGTTGAGCGCATGAAGTCGCTTGGCGGAGAGCTCGCCAGGGAGCACCTCGACCTGGAAGCGGAACTGGCCGCGGCGCGCGAACGGCTCAAGGCCCAACAATCCGAAGCTGAGCGCCAGAAACACCTGGAATCTCTTCGGGAGAAGCTCGTACGGGATTGGGCTGAACTGCCGTTCGAATCGCTGCAATCGGCCCTCCGCGACATCGTGGACCGCATCGAAGTCGATGGCGAGGACGTGCGCGTATTCCTGCGGGTGTAGTCACGGCGCG
Organism: uncultured Anaerolineaceae bacterium; assembly: GCA_964436025.1. Lineage (GTDB taxonomy): Bacteria > Chloroflexota > Dehalococcoidia > Tepidiformales > Tepidiformaceae > Amarobacter. Next base: position 1,151 of record CAYTBM010000076.1, on the reverse strand, counting down.
CCAGTGTCGGGCTTCGGCCGCTGACACCCCCTAAACGACGAGCCCCGCGGCGTACCCGCTGGCCCACGCCCACTGGAAGTTGTATCCGCCCAACCATCCGGTCACATCCACTACCTCGCCGATGAAGTACAGACCCGGCGAGTTCCTTGCTTCCATCGTCTTCGAATTGAGGTCGCGCGTGTCTACTCCGCCCGCCGTGACCTCTGCCTTCGAAAAGCCGGCGGTGCCAGCCGGTCGGAGCTCCCAGCGCTGGATCCGCTCAGCGATCGCGGCCAGCTCGCGCTCTGAGTAGCGGTCCATACGGCGCGACGGCGTAAACGCGGCGCACCATGCCTGGGCGAACCGGCGCGGCCAGATTTCGCCCAGCACCGTTACCAGTTCCTTCCCGGACCCTCGCGCCGCCGCCAGCATCGCCCGCGTGTCTACTCCCGGGGCAAGGTTGAGCGTAATCGGTTTCCCCGGCTGCCAGGCGGTCGATATCTGCAGGATGGCCGGACCGCTGAGTCCGCGATGAGTAAACAGGACGTTCTCCGTGAACCTCACCCGGCCGAACGAGGCCTCGGCCTCAATTGCCACGCCGCTCAGTTCGGAAAAGAAGGCTCGCTCCGCCCCACCGAATGTGAGCGGCACCAACGCGGGCCGGACGGCCACCTGCCTGACGCCGAACTGCCTGGCGATGTCGTACCCCAGGCCAGTGGCCCCCAGCGGCGCGATGGAGAGGCCGCCTGTGGCGATCACGAGCGACTCGCATTCTGCCGGTCCGGCGGTCGTGGCCAGCCCAAACGTTTCGTGTCGTTCCACCGAGGTGACTTCGCAGGACAGCCTGATGGTCACGCCCGCGGCGCGACACTCGCCTTCCAACAAGTCGACGATCTGCCGGGCGCTGCCGTCGCAGAAGAGTTGCCCCAGCTTCTTCTCGTGGTACGAGATGTCATGGCGCTCCACCAGCTCGATGAAGCGCTCGGGCGGATAGCCAGCCAGCGCCGAACGGCAGAAATCCGGGTTCTGCGAGAAGTAGTTGCCCGGCCCGGCGTTAATGTTGGTGAAATTACAGCGCCCACCGCCGGAAATCAGGATTTTCTTCCCGAGCGCTGGGTTGTGTTCGATGAGCAGCACCCGCCGTCCGCGTTGACCAGCCGTCATCGCGCACA
>CAYTBM010000075.1:5688-12553 GCA_964436025.1 uncultured Anaerolineaceae bacterium | reverse complement strand
TCCGCGCGCACATCGTCCAGATGGTCTTCGATGCCCAGAGCGGCCACCCGGGCGGATCGCTCTCGGCCGTCGAGCTCGGCGTTTCGCTGTTCTGGAACCATCTTCGCTGTGACCCGGCGAACCCCGACTGGCCGGAACGCGACCGCTTCATCCTCTCCAAGGGCCACGCCACACCCTTCTACTACAGTCTCCTCGCCGAACGCGGCTATTTCAGTCCCGAACTCTTGCGCGGCTTCAGGACGCTGGGCAGCCCGCTGCAGGGACACCCGTCGATGGGCGCGGCGCCCGGGATCGAAATGTCCAGCGGCTCGCTCGGGCAGGGGCTGAGCTTCGCCATCGGGCATGCGCTCTCCGGCCGGCTGGACCGCAAGGACTTCCGCTGCTGGGTGATGATGGGTGATGGCGAACTGAACGAGGGCCAGGTGTGGGAAGCAGCCGAGGCCGTGCCCCACTTCGGTCTCGGAGACCGCATCATCGCGATGGTCGACCGGAACGGCATCCAAAACGACGGCTTCGGTGACACGATCATGAAGATCAATCCCGCTGAGATGTGGCGCGGCTTCGGCTGGCACGTCATCGAGTGCGATGGGCACGACATGGCGGCTGTGGACCAGGCCCTGAGCGAGGCCGAAAGGCCCCACGATAGGCCGCGGGTAGTGGTGGCCTACACCATCAAGGGCAAGGGCGTGAACTACATGGAGAACAACCCGGGCTTCCACGGCAAGGCGCCCACGAAAGAACAGCTCGAGGACGCACTCCTCCAGATTGCGGCGGGGCTCAAGTGACCGCCCCGGCGGCGCCCGCCGCTGCAACCCGCGAAGCCTACCCGGTCGCCCTGGCCGAGCTCGTCGAACAGGGCGTGGATGTCGTCGCGCTCGACGCGGACCTCTCGGCGTCCACCATGGGCTACCAGTTCGGCGACAGGTACCCGGAACGCTGGCACACGGTGGGCATTGCCGAGGCGAACATGGTCGGCATCGCCGCCGGCTACGCGGCCGCCGGCAAGACGGCCTTCATCGCCAGTTTCGCCTCGTTCCTCCCCGGCCGCTGCTTCGACCAGCTGCGGACATCGGTGGCGCAGCCAAGGGGCGGCCTGAACGTGAAGTGCGTGGCCAGCCATGGCGGCGTGACCGTCGGTGAGGACGGCGCGAGCGCTCAGGCGATCGAAGACCTCACGCTCATGACATCGCTCATCCCGTTTGATGTCATTGTGCCGGCGGACTTTGAGTCGGCGAAGCAGGCGATCGTTGCCGTGGGGAAGACCACGCGACCCTCGTACGTGCGCACCGGCCGGCCGAAGATCCCGGCGCTCTACGATGCGGGCTACCGCTTCCAAATTGGCAAAGCGAACGTCCTCCGCGCCGGCACCGATGTCACGCTCATCGCCTGCGGCATCCTGGTGAAAACAGCCCTCGACGCGGCCGAAGCGCTCCAGAACGAGGGCGTTTCGGCGCGCGTCATCGACATGGCGACGATCAAGCCGATCGACCGCGACGCCGTGCTTGCGGCGGCCCGCGAGACGGGCGCCATCGTCACCGCCGAAGAGCACCAGACGCATGGCGGGCTGGGGACCGCGGTCGCCCGGGTGCTGGCGGAGACCATCCCCACACCGATTTCGTTCGTTGGCGTGGACCGCTACGGCACGAGCGGGAAGTGGGATGAGTTACTGCGCTACTTTGAGCTGACGCCGGAACGGCTGGTCTCCGCGGCGAAGGACGTCATTGCCCGGAAGGGATAGGGTCCGGCAGAGCGAGCTCACCGCTCGCCATCCGGAGCGTCATTTCGTAGATCGGCAACGCGGCAGCGTCCCGGCGCTCCTGGTACGAGGCGAGCGCCTCCACCCCGCCCTGCCCCGAGAGTACGAGGTCGAGCGCTTCTGAGAGCAAGCCCGCATCGCGGAATGCGTCGGTGATGCCGAAGCCTGTGACGGGGTCTTTCATGTAACCGGCATCGCCCACGAGCGCCCAGCCGGGGCCGAACGGCTTTCTGAAGAAGTTCGGCACGTCGGCGCTTCCGAACCACTTTTCTTCGCGCTGGCCCGCCCGCACGCGTGCGGCGAACCGGGGCGAGGCATCGAGGATGTTGAAGAACGTGCCTTCGATGTCCTTGCGGTAGGCATCGAACTGATCGTGTGACCGTCCTGCCGCGATGCACAGCTGCCCGTCATTCGTCGGGAACGCAAGGACGCCACCGCGGTCCGAGATGTACACCTCCGCGCCCTCTGTAGCCACGCCCGACCAGTACGAGTAATAGCCGCCCGTGAGCGCTTCCCGTTGGCGGTATTTTGGTGCGTTTACCGTCTCAGCGACCAGGGAGTGGTGTCCCTCCGCGCCGACCACGAAGCGTGCGGACTCGTGGAACGTGTTGCCTTCCCGGTCGCGTCCTACGATGCCCGTGACGGTCTCACCCTCCATCTGAAGCGCCTCCACGCGGAAGCCTTCACGCAGTTCGGCGCCGCCCGAAACGGCGGCATCGACGAGGATCTTGTCCAGCAGGTAGCGCCGGGGACAGTAGGCCACGTCTTGCTGAGGGGGCATCGGTATCGGCTGGCCATCGACGAAGACGGTGAACCTGGTAATGGGCGGCGCGCCCGTCGCGACGACGGCGTCGAGCAGGCCCCAATCGCGGAGGGACTGAACTCCCGGCGGTTGGATGTAATGCGTGGAGAGCCGGTCACTTGGGAACGTGGCCCGGTCGACCAGGAGCACACGGTGGCCGGCGCGAGCGAGCAGCATGGCCGTTGGGGAGCCCGCGCAGCGCGCGCCGATAATGATCACGTCGTACATGGGGAAACCTCGGTAACGGGATTTGTCGTCCCCAACACGACGCGCGGAGCCTACCCCAACCACCCCGTCGGCCGTCAATGGCTCGCACCAAAGTTTCTTTGTCAAGCAGCACGTCACGTTCCGACCGCGAGGAACGTAGAATCCGCCCCACGAACCCGGAGGCGAAGCACTTGGCGACCATCAATCGTGACGGCGTGAACATCCACTACGAAGACAACGGCAGCGGCCCGGTGGTGCTGCTCAGCCATGGCTACAGCGCAACCACGCGAATGTGGACCGGGCAGGTGGAAGCGCTGAAGGACGATTACCGCGTGATCACCTGGGATATGCGCGGCCACGGCCAGTCCGACAGCCCGGATGACCCGAAGGCGTATTCAGAGCAGGCCACGGTCGATGACATGGCCGCGATCTTGAAGCACCTGGGCATCGACAAAGCCGTCATCGGTGGCCTCTCCCTTGGCGGGTACATGTCACTCGCGTTCAACGTTGCACACCCCGAAATGGTGCGCGCGCTAATGTTGTTCGACACCGGGCCCGGCTATAAGAACCCGGTAGGCCGCGAGGGTTGGAACGAAACCGCCCGGAAGCGGGCCGAAGTCTTCGAAAGCAAGGGCCTCGATGCGCTGGGAAGCAGCGCCGAAGTCCGTATCGCCCAGCACCGCTCGGCCCAGGGTCTGGCGCACGCGGCACGCGGCATGCTCGCCCAGTTCGACTCGCGCATCATCGAATCGCTCCCGGAAATCAAGGTCCCGACGTTGGTACTCGTGGGAGACAACGACACGCCGTTCCTTGGCGGTACCGACTACATGGCGAACAAGATCCCGAACGCTACGAAGGTCGTCATCGAGAACGCGGGCCACGCATCGAATATAGACCAGCCCGAGGCATTCAATGCAGAAGTACGCAAGTTCCTCGCCGGACTATGACGCGCCGGCGGCGGGCTCCAGCTTCTTGAGCGCCTCAACGACGTCCGGAACGTGCTCCGTGACCCGGATGTCGTGGCGGATCACCGCGCGGATCACGCCTTCCTTATCGATCACATAGGTGACTCGCGGCGTGATGAATGGCAGCAGGCCCGTCGCGTCGTACAGCCTGTGCACGGCCCTGCCGGGGTCGGCTATCAGTGGGAACGGCAGACTGTGCTTCTCTTTGAAACGGGTATGCGAGTCCTCCCCGTCGCCGCTGATGCCGAATAGCACCGCGCCGTACTTGCCGATTGCGTCGTAGTTATCCCGGAACGCGCAGGCCTGCGCGGTGCAGCCGGCCGTGAAGTCCCGCGGGTAGAAGTACAGCACCACGTGCTGCTTTCCGCGGAAGGCGGAGAGGTCGAAGGGCGAACCGTCTTCAAGGGTGGCCGTGAACTGTGGGGCGGGCGTGCCGGGCTTGAGCAAGGGCTTCTCCAGCGCGCAGTGTAGCCGTCGGCCGCTCCAGCGGCGCGTCAGGGGACGAGGGTGAAAGCGGGGACGTGGCTCGGCCGGATGGCGCGGAAGTGCCGGTGGTCGAGGGTAGCGATGGTGTCTGCTCCCAAACGTTGAGCCAACACTACTACCGAGGCATCGACCACTCCCAGATCGAAGTCCGAATACCGCGCGATAACGTCAGCGATCACATCCCAGTCTTCGGGCTCGGGCAATCGGATGTCGAGCTCCGCGAGCGACTTGAGAAACCTGACCTCCTGCTGCCAACTTCCTCGCGAGGAGAGGAGGTGAGCCGACTCGGCGATGCAAAGCGCCGGGATGACGAACTGCACATCGTTTCGACGGAAGAGTTGGCTGCAGGCAACGTGCGCAGGATCGAAGGTTTGGAAGGTGGCGATCAGCGGACCGCTATCCACGATCACGAGCGATGGCATCCGCCCAGGTCTCCTTCAAAGCGTCATCCATGTCGGCGGCGCTAGGGAAGTTCGGATCGCTCCACCCACCGATGAGCTTCTCGAACGGCGAGACTTTCGGTTCTTCCGCGAGATGCTTCTCGATGATCTCCACTGCAGTCGCGCTGAACGACTTGCCGCTTCGCCGGGCTGCCTGTTCGACTGCTCGGCGCGTATCCTCTGGCATGGTGATAGTCACTCGCGTCATGTGAGCATTCTAGCACTCTACGCACACTGCATACTGCATACCCGGAGCACCTATGCCTCGCGAAAACCGTATGTTCGGGCTCTGGCCCAGCCCCGTCTCCTCTTCCGCCCTGGCTGCCGGACTGCGGCTGGGAGAGCCCTGCTGGGACACCGACGGCAAGACTCTGGGTTGGCTCGAGGGTCGTTCCGATAAGGGCGTGATCGTCGTCCAGGACGCCGATGGCGGCGCCACCCGTGACCTGACCGGCGATGTCTCCGTGCGGGCCTTCGTGGGCTACGGCGGCGGCGACTTCACCCTCGCGCACGGCGCAGCATTCTTTGTCGGCCAGGCGGACCAGCGGATCTATCGCCAGGAACTCGGCGGCGGCGCGGCGCGGCCGATCACGCCCGCATTCGGAGCCGCCTCGACACCTCGCGTTTCGCCCGACGGCCGCTGGGTCGCCTACGTCCACACGTACGAGGATGTTGACGCAATCGCTGTCGTGGATTCCCAAGGCAAGCACTGGCCCCAACGCCTTGGACAGGGTCGCGATTTTTTCATGCAGCCGGCCTGGCATCCATCCGGCGATCGCCTGGCGTGGGTGGAGTGGGACCATCCGAACATGCCCTGGGACGGCACCGAGCTCCGCATCGCGCGGCTTGGCTTCCCAGAGGGAGGATTGCCGGTGCTCGCGGGCAGCGAAGTCGTTGCCGGCGGGCCGCAGACATCGATCTTCCAGGGCTCGTTTGCGCCGGACGGTCAGTCGGTGCTGTACGTTTCGGACGAAACAGGCTGGGGCCACATCTACCGCCGGGACTTGACGACCGGAGCGGTTAAGCAAGTCACCTCGGGTGAGTACGAGTTCGGGACACCAGCGTGGAACCAGGGCATGGCCAGCTACGCCATGACGCCAGCGGGAAAGGTCATTGCTATCCGTCAGCGCGCGGGGTTTCACACACTGGTGGCGATCGCCCCGGACGGGACGGTGAGCGATATGGGCGACCGTCAGGCCGGGTACGATGTCATCGCCTCGCCCGCGGCCTCGCCCACCGCCGAACGGGTGGCGGTCGTCGCGAGCGGCGGGAAGCAGCCTTCGCGCGTCGCGGTGTTCGACCTGGAAGCAGGGGCGCCAACCGTGCGCAGGCGCAGCGACGGCGAGAGCTACGCATCGGCGGCACTCTCAGCGCCTGAGCCGGTTTCCTGGACCTCCTTCGATGGAGAACAGGCCCACGGGCTGTATTTCCCGCCGGCAAGCGAGCGGTTCGAAGGCACTGGCGCGCCCCCGTTGGTGGTCATCGTCCATGGGGGTCCGACGAGCCAGGTCAACGCAGGTTGGGCGCCGAACGCACAGTTCTTCGCGACTCGCGGCTACGCGGTGTTGCTGCCGAATTACCGCGGCAGCACCGGCTATGGCCGGGAATACATGCTCAAGTTGCGGGAAAGCTGGGGGATTTACGACGTCCAGGACGCGAAGACCGGCGCCGAATCCCTCGCCCAACGCGGCATGGCCGACTCCTCGCGGCTCGTCATCATGGGGGGCAGCGCCGGCGGCTACACCGTGCTGCAGTCACTGGTCGATATCCCCGGGTTCTACAAGGCAGCGATCTGCATGTTCGGGGTGGCCAACATGTTCACCCTGGCAGCCGACACGCATAAGTTCGAAGCGCGCTACCTGGATTCGATGCTCGGCCCGCTGCCCGAAGCCTCAGCCGTGTACCGCGACCGGTCGCCTATCTTCCATATCGATAAAATCAAGGACCCGATAGCGGTGTTCCAGGGCGAAATCGACCGCGTGGTCCCACGCGAGCAGAGCGACACGATCGTGGCCTCTCTGAGGGCGCGTGGAGTCCCCCACGAGTACCATCTCTATCCAGGTGAGGGGCACGGCTGGCGCAAACAGGAGACGATTGACCAGTTCTACAAGTCGGTCGAGGCGTTCCTGAAGACGTACGTACTGTTCGCGTGAGGATTAGTAGGCGTCGCGCCGGTTGTCGATGCTGACGACGTGGGCGGTCTCGTCTT
>CAYTBM010000075.1:0-5588 GCA_964436025.1 uncultured Anaerolineaceae bacterium | reverse complement strand
GTCACTCGCGGGAGCTGACTCCGCTACACTCCCGCCATGCCCATCCCGGTCCACCTGGACACCGACATCGGCGGCGACACTGACGATCTCTGTGCTCTGGCGCTGCTCTTGGCCAGCCCGGAAGTCGACCTGGTCGGCATCACCACCTGCGCGGACGCCGAGGGGCACAGGCGCTCCTTCGCGGAACACGCGCTCAGGCTTGCCGGCCGAACGGGAATCCCGGTGGCAACCGGCGCACGAGGGTTTCTTGGCGGCCTGGAGCACTTCCCGAAGGCCCAGGACGAGCGCTACTGGCCGCAGCTTGACCGGCTGCCGCCGACGCCTTCAGGCGAGGCATTCGACCTCCTCGAGGCCAACGCAAGAGCAGGCGCGACGATCGTAGCCATCGGGCCGTACACCAATCTTGGCGTAATGGAGACCCTGCGCGCTGGAGTGTTCGAACACGCGCCGTTGATCGTCATGGGCGGGTACCTCGGGCTGCCCGCGCCGGGCTATCCGCAATGGCCTCCGCGGTGGGATTACAACGTGCAGTCGGACCGAGTTGCGGCGCGTATTGTCTTCGAGAAACTGAACCCCACCGTGGTCTCGCTGAATGTGACGCTGAAGACGAGCCTTCGGCGTCGCGACCTGCCGGCGTTGCAAGCCGGAGGGCCGCTTTCGCGGTTGGTGGCGCTGCAGGCGGAATTGCACCATGCAGACAACCGCGTTGATCGGCTCTGCCGCGAGCACGCCGCGCTACCGGACGACATGCTGAACTTCCAGTACGACTCCGCTGCTTGCGGCGCCGCGTTCGGCATGCTGGGCCTGACCTTTGGCTCAGAACAACGGGCGCTGGAGCTGGACGGCGAGGACCTGGTGCTCTCGCGCGCACCGGGCGGCACGGAAAGGCGAATGGTGGTCGACATCGACGCGGACGTCTTCGCCGCTCAGTGGCTGGCGCGCGTGCGGAGGCTCTGATCCTCCGTCCGGCTCACGGGATAAGGATCGCTGCCCAGTTGTTCGCGAACGTCACCTCAGGCTCGCTGTACGACGACACCTCGACGATGAGCCAGCGGTAGACGTTCAGGTCGGCGTCATCGATGCGTGCAGCGAAGTCGCCGTCCATGCTCTCACCGGGGTCGAGCATCATTTCCGGCCGCCTGGGGCAGGGCACGGAACTGCATTTGGGGTCGAACACCACCCCCGCTGCGGGCTTGTCCACTCCCTTGGTGAGCGTGCCGTCCGTAGAGAGCCAGGACTGAATGTAGTACTGCGTCATATCGGCCGGTCCGGCGCCGACATTCGTGACGGAGAAGATGTAATTGAGCCACATCTCATTTCGGCCCACCGTATCCACGTAGTCGACGCGGACATCCGCGAGTAGACCGGGAGGCGGTGTTGCCGTGCGCGTAGGGGTTCTCGTCGGAGTAGAAGTCGACGTGAGGGTTTTCGTCGGAGTCGCGGTCGGAGCGCGTGTGGGAGTGCGGGTCGCCGTAGGCTGGGGCGTCGCCGTGCGAACGACTGGCGGGGGTGGCGGACCGAACGGGGAATTCGTTGTCGCGAGACAGCGTGGATCAATGCTCGGGTAGATCGCCCGAGCATCATAGAAGTGCTCGTTACCGGCATCCATGAGGTCGAATGCACGGTCCTTGTCGTCGCTGGAATTGGTTTCGACAGCGCGCTTCAACAGCTGCACGCCTGCCAGGTAGTCCGCCAGCCCACGATCTACTTCGCCGTGGTATGCCGTGAATCGCGCGTCAGGTGGCGTCAGCGCGACGACGGCGTTCGTCGCCGGTATCACAACGGCGTAGCGCGAGTCGAACTCCGACTTCCAGGCCGGTGACGCCGGGTTGAAGTCGTCGATGAGGAGCAGTTCGAGGAAGTTGACGATCGCCGTCACCCAGCGCGCCGTGGTGCCGGCGAACTCATCCATGAAGTTGCCCTCCGCGGCACACGTGGCAAGCACGCTGTCCGTAGCTACTCCACTCGTGACAAGCCGGAACGGTCGGTTGGGATTTCCGGAAGGGGCTGAGACGCTCAAGGAGCAGCCGTTCTGCTGGCACCAGCTCTGCATTTCCCCCACCACGGCGCCCGTTAGCCGCACCGACTCATCGAGGAACGGCCCCATGCCGTTGACAAGACCGACAACCGCCAGGTCCGCGGTTCGCAACAGGGGGCTTCCGCTCATGCCGGAATACAGGTCTGCATCGTGGTAGAGCAGGTCCGTATCGGGCCAGACGAACGCGGCGGGGGCGAACCAGGCGAAAGTGCCCCGGCCATAGAGAGAGTCATACGAGCCGGGACCGCACAGGTTCTCGTCACAGTCATAGGGATATCCGGCCGCCGCGAACCGTGACGACTGGTCGTGGAAGTCCGAATCCTTCAGGATGGTCAGGCCCCCGGGGATAATCCCGGTGCGATCCGTCATCGCGTGGTCCGGGAGGGCGATGAGAGCGTAGTCATAGCGCATCTGGTCAGTGAGCGAATTGGGGCTTCGGTATTTCGCTGGGACCAGCCAGCGGGTGCTTATCTGGCTGCCCCACGGCTCATCAAACCCATTCTTCCCTGGCACCACGCGCACACTCGCGGGCTGCTCATCGTCGTCGTAGTAGTCCTCGTCGAGCAGCAGGCAGTGCGCGGCTGTCATGACGACTCCAGAGCCGACGATCACCCCTGAACAGGAACCGAGCCGATCGTCGTCCTTGTCGCGAACTTCGATCCAGGCCAGCGCGGCCAGTGGCTTCGCGGACGGAGAAATGCGGACGCGATCCTCACCGCCCAGCGCCGCTGCCGTGACTGTGTCCTCCTCCACCGGGGGCACGAAGAGCCCTCGCAGCGTGCGGAGCGTCTCCGCCAGGCGATCGCCACTTCCCTCGCCGATCGCAACCGGTTCTCCGCCTGCCGACGCATACGGCAGCGCGGACACAAGGGTGGCGGACAGGGCCGCAAGGGCGAACAGGCCGAGGAACCCGCACCAGAGAACCCGCAGTGGCGTTCTTCGTGGTCTACCGGCCATCTGGCACCTCCGCGTGTCGAAGGACGAGCGGCAAGCACCGAATTATGGTCTGTCGTGCGGAAAATCTCGCGTTCGATGGGGATCAATCGCAGGCCCTAAAGGCCTGACGGCTTCCTCACTCCCGCCAGTGCATGGCCTCGCGCGCCGCAGCTTGCTCGCGCGCGCTCTTCTCGGCCCAGCGGCGCAGGAAATCCTCACCCACGATTCCCCTGGCAGCCTGCCACGAAAGTGGCGGGGCGCTGCCATCCTCGCGGCTCCGGACTGCCGCCAGGAATGCGGTGGAGTCGCCGAGTGGCGTGGCCGAAAGTACTTCAGCGTCCAGCCAGCCGGCGGCGCCCGCCGGGAAGACCGGGTCACCCGCCGGCGTTAGGATGTGTGGCAGATCGGCGAGCTTGTCACCGTCGCGGCCGCTGTGCAGGCCCAGCGGGCCGAGAAGGCCGGACTGTGATTCTCCCAGCACGGTAACCGCCAGCGATCCCGAGGCCGCGACAAGCCCGGTGGTGTAGTTCGTATTCGAAAGCACCACCAGTAGCCTCGGGCGGTCCGGCACAATCGAAGCCCCGAAGACAGAGACACAAATCTGCGCGTTTGGTCCAGTGTTTCCGCGGCTGCCAATTGCGCACAACGGCGACCAGAAGTGCGAGAGCACGCTGCTGACAGGTTGCGCCACCGCCGAACTGTAAACCGTTCGTAACTCCTTCGTGGGTGGCACGGCGGAGAATCGACAGAAAACGGTAAGGAATCGACACTGAGGGCATGCAGCAGGATTGCCTCTTTTGCCGGATGAACCGGGGCGAAATCCCCGTCGAGAAGATCGCGCAGAACGAGCACGCGTTCGCCATTCGCGATATCAACCCGCGCGCGCCGATTCACTGCCTGCTGATCCCGAAGGTTCATGTGGATAACGCCCGCGAGTTCGAGTGGAATCACGCCGAAATGCTGGCCGGGCTTTTCATCCTCGCCAAGGATGTTGCCCGTGTGGAAGGCGTTTGGGAGAGCGGCTACCGCCTCGCGTTCAACGTTGGCGATGCGGCGGGCATGACCATCCATCACCTGCACTTGCATCTGCTCGGTGGCCGTATGCTTGGCCCCGAAGGCTGATGTCCGACGACGTTCGCGCCCAGATCAGGGCTCTGCAGACGGCATTCGAAGAGCGGCCCGAGGGTTTGCTGCGCCATGTCCAGCGCGTCCTCGCCGAAGCGCTCGACCTCGCGTCCCGGTTTGACCTCGACGCCGACCGCGTCGAGCTTGCCACCTGGGGCCATGACCTCTTCCGCTCCTTTCCTCCTGAGCGCCAGCTCGAGATGGCACTTGAGTGCGGGCTCTCGCTCTCGGCCGCGGATCGCGCCGACCCCGTTCTGCTACACGGTCCGCTCGCGGCGGTGGCGTTGCGCGAACAGTTCGGGGTCACCGACGAGGAAGCCCTCGCCGCGGTGCGAGATCACACGCTCGGTTCAGCCGAAATGCCACTGATCGCGAAGGTCATCTTGCTCGCCGACAAGTTCGAGAAGCGCAAGCGAGACCGCACGCCGGTGATGAAGGAGATCCGGCGGCTGGCCTGGCGAGACCTTGACCTCGCGCTGCTCTGCTGGGCCGACTGGAAATGGGTGCAGGAGCGGGACAATGACTGGGAGAGTCACCCGGCCAGCTGGGAGGCGCGGGTGCGCTGGGTCACCGAGCACCACGAAGAGATTGGCCTGCCGGCGAGGGAGCCCGAGCCTACGGAATCTTGAGCGTCTGACCCACCGCGAGCCGGGTGCAGTCATCCTCGGTCATGTTATTCGCCGCAAGCAGAGCGGCGAGCGTCACACCCTGGGACTGCGCGATGGTCCCGCAGAAATCACCGGCCTTCACGACGTACGTCTTGCCGCCGGCGCCAGGGGTACCGGAGGCAGTGGCCGTTGTCGTGCGCGAAGCGGTGCCCGTCTGGCTCGCAGAAGGTGTCTGATTGCCTGGCTGCTGTGTCTGCGTGGTCGGCGCGGGGGTCTGGTTGCCGTTCCCGGCGCCGGCGGTGCGCGTCTTGTTCACGGCGTCGCGCGTAGCCACTGAGTCCGCGGGCGAGAGCCCGCCGTCATCGCCGTCGCCCACGAGACGCTGGATGGCGAAGGCCAGCGCCACGATGACGATTGCCAGCGCAAAGAGCCCGATCGTGGCGACGGGCATGCTGATCCCGCCACCGCGAGGACGCGGACCCAGCGTGCCGGCGTTAGCCGGGCGCTTCGCGCGCGGGGCCGATTCACCAAGGCGGCGTGCCTGGCCAGGCCGCGGCCCTCGCACCGGCGTTTCAGCAGCGGCCGGGCCAGCGCCAAGAGCGGCGCCTGTTGCCGCTCCCGCCGCCGGCACTCCAGCAGGCGCCGGTTTCTGCGTCGAGGGGACGCCTTCGCCGAGGTACACCGGGCAGGTGACGTGATTCGCCCCCAGGCAGTAATTCTCCTGGTGGGGGGTGGCGATCCGGGTGGGGTTGGTCAATCGATAACAGCGATGCGCTTCGGTCGCATAGGTCGCGTGCGAATCGGCATCGTCGGCGAGGCCCAGATACGGACACACGGCCGAATAGTCTTCCTGCGTCACAAGCGCTCCTGTCCCGAGAGCT
>CAYTBM010000074.1:0-12677 GCA_964436025.1 uncultured Anaerolineaceae bacterium | reverse complement strand
ATCGAGCCCACCAGACAGAAGGACGATGGCCTGCATGAAGAAACGGTAGCAGGCGTGAGACGCGCGGGGGAGCTCGGCGTCCGTGAGTGGAGGCGGCGGTACACTCGGGAGGTGCAACGCGAGCTTCCCAACCGTCTCGACTCGCTCACCGGCCTGAGGTTCTTCGCGGCCTGGCTCGTGGTGGTCCACCACTTTTCGAACTTCGCGACGCTGCCGTACATCTGGCGGTACACCGGCTTCGGCGCGACCGGCGTGACCTTCTTCTTCGTCCTTTCCGGGTTCGTCCTCACCTGGAGCTTCGTACCCAACGACACGCCGGGGCGATTCTACTGGCGGCGGTTCGCGCGCATCTGGCCACTGCACGCGGTGACGACGCTGCTCGCGCTGCCGGTGTTCTACACCTGGCGAGATGTCCCATACGACTGGACCGCCGTCGGGCTCTCCTTCGCGCTTCTGCACGCCTGGGTGCCGACGGCGTCGACGTATTTCGCGGGCAATCCGGCCTCGTGGTCGCTGTCGTGCGAGATGTTCTTTTACGCGTTGCACCCTCTCGTGGTGCGGACAGCGCTGGGGCTGCGGTTGCTCGGGCTCGGGCTCGTGACACTGGGCGTGCTGGCCGCGGTGTTCGTGGTGGCTCGCTGGTCGCCGGACTGGTGGTCTGACCGCATCGTCGGCTGGTTGCTGTATATCTCGCCGCTGTTCCGGCTGGGCGAATTCCTGCTCGGGGTTGCTCTCGCGGCGGCTCTCCGCCGGGGGCTCCGTGTGCCGCTTGGGGTCATCCCCTGGGCGATGCTCGTGGCCCTGTGGTTCCACCTGGAGTACGTATTCGCGCCCGAGCACTTCTCTGACACGTTCCGGGTCCTGGTGTCGCAGGCGACGTATGTCGTGCTGCCGGTGCTGTACGCCGGCGTGATCGCGGCGGCGGCGCAGCTGGATTTCGATGGCGCGCGGTCATGGTTGCGGGCGAAGCCGATGGTGCTGCTTGGTCAGTGGTCGTATGCGCTTTACCTGGTGCACGCGACGATCATTTACGGGCTGATCAACTGGATTGGCGTGCGGGAGTACTCGCCGGCAAAGAACGTGGCGTGGCTCGGAGTTGTCACTGCGCTTGCCGTTGCCGCTTCGGCGGCGCTGTACACGGTGGTGGAACATCCGGTTGAGCAGCGGCTGAGGCAGTTGCAGAAGCGCTGGCTGGCGCGGCGGGCGGGCGCGCCAGCTGCGGCTTCGGCTGCGGCTCCGGGAGGCGGGCGCTGAAGGGTGCAGGGTCCCGCCATCGTCGTATGCTTTACGCCGGAGGATCTTATGGAACCGTTCAATGCCGTGTTCCTCGAAGAAGGCGGCTGGGTCGTCGGCTGGATCGAGGAGTTGCCGGGCGCCGTAGCCCAGGAGCGGACGCTGGATGCCGCTCGATCGAGCCTTCGGGCGGCACTCAAGGATGTCCTCGCGGCGAATCGCGAACTGGCTCCTGCGGCGGGCGAGGGCCACGAAGTCATTCGTGAGCCGTTGACCCTCACGGCGTGAGTCGGCGCGATCTGCTGCGCCATCTCACTTCCCACGGCTGCGAATTCCTGCGAGAGGGATCCAGCCACTCGATCTACGTGAACCGCGCCGCTCGGCGGTCCGCCGCGGTGCAGGAGACACGCGGAGATCCCGGAGGTCCTCGTTCGAGTCATCTGCGCCGAACTCGGTGTACCTCGCCCACGCAGTTAGCTACTGGCGCGCCTTCCGCATCGCGTCCATCGCCTTTTGCATCTCAGGCGGGAGCTCCTTGCCGGCGTCGGTGAAGGCCTTGGCCTGGGCGGCCCCTGTGTGCGCAAAAACCTGCTGCATGCGCGTCTCGATCCAGTTGCGGTTGTCTTCGAGCACGGAGAGCTGGCCCTGGAAGGCCGGCGCGACGTAGCGCATCCATAGCTCGTAGCTGCGGTGGGTCTTCTCGGTGCTGGTCCATTCGTGGGCGAGGCCGAGGATGCCGCCGATGCCGCCGGAGCGCTCCTGGATGCGCTTGACCGCGGCGATGGCGTCGTCGGGCGTGCCGACGATGACGCCGTCGCGAGCCATGGCGCCCTCGATGTCGGGAGCGCCGCCGGCGAACGGCGGAGGCGAGGCGGGGCCTTCCTGGATGAAGCGGTCGCCGACGTAGGCCTGGCGCTTGTAACCCTCGCGGACGTCGTTCATGGCTTCTTCCTTCGAATCGGCGAGGTGGATCGGGATGACCACCTTCCAGTCGGCGCGGTTGACCTGCTTGCCGGAATCCGCGGCGGCTTCTTCGGCCCAGCCCCAGGTGCGTTCGAAGGCGTCGTTGGAAACGCCGGCGACCGAAAGCAGGCCGATCCCGTGCTTGCCGGCCGCGGTCGGCCCGGAGGGCGTGAAGCTCGCCGCGACGGCCACGTGCGGGTGCGGGTCAGTGAAGTTGGCCATCTGCAGGCGGCCGTCGCGAAGGGTGAACCAGTCCGTCTCCATCGTGATCGGGTCGCGGGAGCGGAGGAGGTGCATGATGGCGTCGAGCGATTCGCCCATGCGGCGGCGCTGGTCTACAGGGTCGATGCCGAGCATGTAGGCATCGGAGGTGAGCACACCGGGGCCGCAGCCGAGCATCGCGCGCCCTTCGGTCATGTGGTCCAGCTGGAGCAGGCGGTCAGCGACGAGGAGTGGGTGGTGGTAGGGCAAGGAGGTTACGCCGGTGCCGAGCTTGATGCGGCGAGTGCGCTGCGCAGCGGCCGCGATGAAGATGAACGGGTCACCGATGAGTTCGCGGGCGTAGCTGTGGTGTTCGCCGATCCAGACTTCGTCGTAGCCGAGGTCGTCGAGCTTCTCGATGAGCTGCATGTCGCGCTTGAGGGCGAGGGTCGGGTTTTCGCCCACGCGGTGGAAGGGCGCGAGAAAGATACCGAACTTCATGCGGTGCGGTTGGAACATGGGGTCACTCCTGGCCCTGGGACGGGCATATGGCCCGAATCATACGGACGCGGGAAGTGTTCCGCTCCGCGGCGGCACGGACGGTTATTTGCGGCCGGCCCGGAGCATCTCCATTGCTTTTTCGATGCGGCGCTGCCGCGTCTCCGGCGTTTTCGCGTCCGTTATGGCGAGCACATGACGAAGCTGGTGACTGTAGGCAAGGGTTTCGAAGAACTGCCTGGCTGCAGGGTCGCCGGCGAGGGCGGCCTGGAAGTCCTCGGGGATTTCGACGGTGCGCGGGGCGGTGTCGAGTTGCAGAGTTACCTGGACTTCCTCGCCGGCCTTCACGCCCGCGCCCTCGCGGCGTTCCGCGCTCACCGGAATCCAGTATTCGCCCCCCATCGGCGCGATGGTGGTGCGGAACTGGAAGCTGCCGTTCAGCGTCACCAGAACAGCAGGCCGCTTGCTCGAACCGAGCGCATCGACCGCCTCATCCGGCACGCGGATGCCGGTCGCGGTCTTGCCGTTGAGCTGAAGGACGGCGCGGAAGGTCGGGGTTGCTTCAGACATGGCTTCACCGCGCGAGGACGGCGGCTTCCCAGGCTTCCTTGCCGAAGCGATGGACCGTGATGCCCTCGTTCCGGCCACGAAGGTGCTGCTCGCGAGCGGCATCGTAGACATCGGCGATGCGGAGGCCGACGCTGCTCCAGCGGAAGCGTTCGACCGAGCGCTCGGCGGCGTGGCTGAAGTTCGTGCGCAGTTCGGGGTTGCCGAGCAGGACTTCGAGCTTCTCGGCGAACGGCCCCGGGCAGCGCCAGGGGATGAGGTAGCCGGTGACGCCGTCGATAACCGTGGAGACGAGCCCGCCGACGCGGGAGGCGACGACGGGCGTGCCGCAGGCCATGGCTTCGACGGCCACCAACCCGAAGCTCTCGTAGTAACTGGGGACCACGCAGACATCGGCGGCGGAGTAGTACCAGGGCAGGGCGTCGTGGGGGACGGCGCCTTCGAAGCGCACGTTGGCAGAGAGGCCGGCGGCGGCCGCCTGCGCTTCGAGTTCGGCGCGAATACTCGCGGCACGCTCATCGCCGCCTACGATGAGCAGGGTGAAGTCGCGCTGGTCCAGTTCGGCAACGGCGTCGACGAGAATCTCAACGCCCTTCAGTTTCTCCAGGCGGCCCACCCACAGCAGCACCGGCGATTGTTCCGGCAGGCTCAGCCGTTGACGAGCCAGGGCGCGGTCGCGTGGCTGGAAAAGGTCGAGGTCGATGCCGCAGGGGACCGTGTGCATGCGGGCGTGGTCGGCGCCGTAGTAGCGTTCGAGGAGCTGCCGTTCGTGGTCACTGGCGGTGACGATGGCGGTTGCGCGGCGGGCGATCGTGCGCTCGTGGCGGATGCGCAGCTTCGGCTCCTGCTCGCCGAAGCGGGCGCGGTTCTTGACCTCGCCGAGCGTGTGGAACATGACGACGTGGGGCAGGTCGAGTTCACGGGCGAGGAGGGTGCCAGCCCAGCCGCTCTGCCAGTAATGGGAGTGGATGACGTCGTACCCGCCGGGCTGGGCTTCCGCGAAGCGCCGCATGTTCGCGTGGAACTCCGGCAGATGGGCGACGATCTCTTCTTTCTCGATGGGCTGCGCGGGGCCGGCGTCAACGCGCACCAGGCGAAGGCCGGGCGCGATCTCCTCCACGTGTGGGAGCTCGCCGTCGCGGCGGGTGAAGATATCCACTTCGTAACCAAGGCGGGCAAGCTCGCGCGAGAGCTCGAGGACGTAAACGTTCATGCCGCCCGTCTCGCGACCGCCGAGCGGGGCGAGCGGGCTGGTGTGGGCCGAAACCTGGGCGATGCGCATTCTGCCGAACTGTCTCCGGATACCGCGTCCCGTTACGCACGGGGTCTATCATTGTGCGGCATCGGAACGATCGTTGCCCGTTAAGCCGGGCGGCTGGCCTTCAACGAGTACATCAGCGGGCAAAGGTCGCGCTGCGATTCCGGCAGGCGCCATTGTGTGCGGCTCTGGTGGCGAGCGCCTTCCGCGGCCGTCGACCCATCGGCCGGGACCATCCACGGCAGGGCCTGCCAGGCCACTTCGGTGTGTTCGTGGAGAAAGTCCAGCCGCAGCCCGGCCTCGAGCAGCGCCGTCACGATCTCGCCCAGGCCGTGGTTCCACTCGTAGGTGCGCTGCGCCTGCAACCGTGGACCGTCGACATAGGTGTACTCGGAGTCGAACTCCATCGGGCGGGCGGTCTCGAAGTAGGGCTCGCTCAGGACGAGCTTCTGGTCTTCACGTTCGTAATCGAGCGCCCAGAGCATCGGGTGGCCCTCGTAGAGGTAGAGGAAGCCGCCGGGCTTCAGGAAGTGGGCGACGACTCGCGCCCAGGCCTTGATGTCGTGCAGCCAGCAAAGCGCGCCGATGCCCGTGTAGACGATGTCGAACTGTCCCTGGACCGCCTGCGGCGCGTCGTACACGTTGGCCTGAACGAAGGCGGCCTCGTTGACGCCGATTTGCTTCGCGAGCTGCCGCGCCTGCTCCACCGCCGGGCCGGAGAAGTCGAGTCCCGTGACTTTAGCGCCGAGCCGGGCCCAGCTCAGGGTGTCCATGCCGAAATGGCACTGGAGGTGAAGGAGCGATGTGCCGGAGACATCGCCCACTTCGTCCATTTCGACGGGGTAGAGGGTTTTCTCGCCGCGGAGGAAGCCGTCCATGTCGTAGCCCTTCGAGGCGACGTGTATGCCGACAGCTTCGTCCCAGCGGGCGCGGTTGGTGTCATAGAAATGCTGTTGGTCTGTGGTCATGTGCGGCATTCCCCGGGGTTCGTGGTCTTCATTGTGGGGCCTGCGCCGATTCCCGACGCGAGTCGCGCTGCGACAGGCGCTTCGCTCACGCTCCGGGGTCGCGAGCGATCGTCTACGATTCTCGTCATGCAGCCCTTCCGCATCGGCCTTTGCCAGCTCCCCGCGCACGACATCGAGCGCGCCGAAGAGAACCTCCAGGCCATCCTTGAGGCGCTCGATGACGCCGCCGACGCCGGGGCACAGCTCGTCGTCCTTCCGGAGTGCTCGTATCCCGCGTACTACCTCCGCGACAAGAACCCGTGGGAACGAGCGGAAGTGCGCGACTACTTCGAACTCCTGAGCCTCCTTTCGCATAAGGCCGAACGGCATGGCTACTGGCTTGCGGCCGGCCTGGCGCGCTGCACGGATTCGGGAGAGCTGCGCAACAGCGCGATGCTCTTTGGTCCGGACGGCGAGCCGCACGGGCACTACGACAAGAGCTTTCTCTGGCACTTCGACTCTGACTGGTTCACGCCGGGCCGCGAGTTCCCGGTTTGGGATCTCGGCTTCGCGAAGGTCGGTGCGCTCATCTGCGCCGACGGACGGATGCCGGAGATCGCTCGCTCGCTGGCCCTGAACGGCGCTGAGGTCATCCTCGACCTGACGGCGTGGGTGTCCTCCGGGAGAAACCCGGCGGCGCTCACGAACCCACAGGTCGAGTACTTCATGCCGGTCCGGGCGCAGGAAAACGGCGTCTGGATTGCCGCCGCGGATAAGTGGGGCGAAGAGGCCGGAAGCATCGTGTATGCCGGCCGTTCCTGCGTGATCAACCCGCTGGGCGAGACGGTGGCGATCGCTCCCAGCCAGGGGACAGCGGTGCTGGTCCACGATCTGGAACCGGTGCCGACGGAGCTTGTGCCACGCCGGCCGCAGCTCTATCGCCGTCTGACGGCCGCCACCGCGGGGCTGCCCGTGGTGAAAGCGATGGACGAACCGGTCGTGCCCTCGGCGTTGAACCATCGCGTGTCGGTCGTGCCGTCCAGGGGGAGTTTCGACGGCGCGGCGTTCGCCGCCCGCTACCGCGAGCTCCGGGCGCAAACGACTGACCTGGTCGTCTTCGGCGGCGTCGATGGCCCGGAAGGCTGGCAGGTTGGGCTCGGCGAAATCGAAGCGGCCGTCAGAGAGCTGGGCGGGGCCGCGGTCCTGGGAGTAGCGACAACGGGCTGTTCCGCGCACCAGTCGACGGTGTTGGTGACGCCAGAACGGACCATCGAGCACGCGGCGACGCATGGCCGCGGTATCCAGCGGGGCGAGATCGAGTGCCCGGTCGTCGCAACTCCGGCAGGCAACGTGGCGATGCTTTGCGGTGACGAGGGTTTGGT
Source organism: uncultured Anaerolineaceae bacterium (assembly GCA_964436025.1). Classification (GTDB taxonomy): domain Bacteria; phylum Chloroflexota; class Dehalococcoidia; order Tepidiformales; family Tepidiformaceae; genus Amarobacter. The sequence continues at coordinate 5,628 of CAYTBM010000074.1, read as the reverse complement.
GCCCGAGGTGGCCCGCAGCCTGATGCTCGCAGGCGCGGACGTGCTCGCGTGGCCGGCATTCGGGGAAGGGCCGCTCCATGAGGCTGTCGTTCGGACTCGCGCGGACGAGAACCGCGTCTACCTCGCCGCCGCGTGGCCGGGCGGGGCTATTGTCGCCGCGCCCAACGGCGCGCTCGCCGCTTCCGCGCCCGAAGGGTCGAGCGCGGCAATGACCGCGCCGGTGAGCAAGGCTGTATCGCGGGTGAAAGACATGGCGCCGAACACGAACGTTGTCCTGAACCGGATCCCGGAGGCGTACGGCGCGCTCGTGTAATTCGGGGACTTGTCTCGCTCACGCCATGCGCCGGCATCCTGTCCGCGTTGAATGACGGTTCGGCCAACAGCGCCGCTTCGTTCGGCCAAACTATCACGCCGCCCCTGGCGTCCGGTGTTGGTCACGATCCGCTCCCGAAGGGTCGCGGTTCGGAGCCTTGGTGCTACTCGAATTCGGCCGCGAGCGAGAGCACGTTCTCAACGTACTGGTGGGTGTCTTCGAACATCCCGTAGATTTCGATGCTCCGCCAGCCCTGGTAGTAGAAGGCGAGGGCCAGCTCCACGTCCCAGTTCGCCTGGGCGAGCATGTGGGCGAAGACGGCCGTGCCCAGGCGGGCGTTGTCCGTTGTGCTGTAGCGCCAGTTGCCGGCGTCCGGGGCGAGATACTCCAGGCCCCATTCCGCGGTGGCGGGCATGAGTTGCATGACACCCATGGCGCCTGTCCAGCTCACCATCGACTGGTTCCAGCCGCTCTCCAGCCAGGCGAGGCCGAGAATCAGCGACTGGGGCACGCCGAATTCGTTCGCGGCCGAGCGCAGGATCCACTCGGTCTCGGCGCGGCTGAGCGGCGCCGGAACGTAATGGGGCGCGGGAAGGCTGAGCACCTGGCCTTCGTACACGTAGTCGGGGTCGTCGATGCCGTTCGCAAACAGCAATTCGTCGAGCGCGACGCCGTAGTAATCAGCGATCCAGGAGAGGGTTTCGCCCAGGCCGACGACATGGGTGCGGCCGGAAGGCGCGGCGACGGCGGGGCCGCCTTCGCCGATGTGGAGGGTCTGGCCGGCGAAGATCTTGTCCGGGTCCGTAATGCCGTTCTGGGCGGCAAGTTCGCCAGGATCGATGCCGTAAGTGGCGGCGATGGACGAGAGCGTGTCGCCCTCCTCCACGGTGTAGACCCTGGCGAAAACGACGGATACGGGCAGCGCGACGACAAGCAGCAGCGCGGCCAACAGGCCGCGCCGAAGCATTCCGCCGGCTGCCAGGCGGGGGACTGGCAGCATAGGGCGTTGATAATCCCCGATGATTATCGTCAAGCGCAACTCAGGGAAGGGGGAGCAACAGCCGGGCGGAGCAGCCCGGGTTGGTCGAATCAAGCTCCACGAAGCCGTGGTGAGTCGCCATGATCCCGGCCGTGGCGGCGAGTCCGAGCCCTCGGCCGACGAACTTCGTGGTCACGAAGGGGTCGAAGATGCGGCCGGCCACACCGGGATCAACGCCTGGACCGTCATCGCGAACCTGGAAGCAGAGGTAGCGCCCCGGGGGCACGGCTCGGGGGGCGGCTTCCCGCTCGGGCAGCGGCGCCGGGCGTTGCTCAACGAAGGTGCTGACAACCACTCGTTCGCCCGCTTCGAGGGCGTTGCGCAGCAACCCGGCCATGGCCTGTTCAAGCGCCGCCGGGTCGAACAAGACCGAAGGCAAACCTGACCCGAGCACCTCGCTCACGCGTTGCCGGTCTTCCGCGGAGAGTGCGGCCAGGGCATCAGGGGCGGCGGCCGAAAAGTCGACGGTGCGCAAACTCTGGCGTTCGCGCCGGCTCAGGGCCTGGAGGTCACGGACCAGCGAGGTGGCGTCGGAAGCGGCGGCCATGATCTCGGTCAGCGAGTCCACCGTCTCGGTGGGCACTCCGCTGGGAAGGCCGGCAAGGTAGGCGTTGCCAACAATGGTGGCAAGCGAATTGTTGACCTTGTGCGCGACTCCCGAGGCCAGCGCGTTGAACGCCTCGGCGGTGCGCGACTGGAGTATCGCCGCCTGCCCCTGGCGCTGCTCGGTGATGTCATGGAAGGAGACGACCGTGCCCTCGATGGCGCCCGACGGCGTCTTAATCGGCTCGGAGTTGACCAGCAGCCAGCGAAGCGCGCCGTTGACGTGATGGACGCCCATGAGCACGTCGCGGCACGGCTCACCGGTGCGGAGCGTGATGACCGCGGGGTGCTTCTCCGAGGGAAACGGCGAACCGTCCTCGTAAACGCATCGCCAGCGCGGGTCGAACGAGGTCAGACCGAGGAGTTCACCGCGACTCAGCCCGAGGATACGTTCCGCGGCCGGGTTGCATTCACCGATGCTCCCATCAGCGAATTGCAAAACAACACCGACCGTGAGGGAGGCGATTAATGCGCGGTACCGCTGCTCGCTGTCTCGCAGTTCCCGTTCAGCCCGCCGTTCGGCCGAAACGTCGCGGAAATGGAAGGCGTGGCCCAACCATCCTCCGTTCGGTGATTGCATCGGCACGGCGTGGGCCGCGATGATGCGCCCATCGACCAGTTCGAACTCCGCGCGGACCGCTTCTGGCGCGTTTCGGAGACTCCGTACGGTGTCCAGAAGGGCCTCGGGGTGAGCAACGCGAGAGAAGAGCGCCTGGATGCGAGCTCCAAGCGGATCCTCGAAGTGCGCGGGCTCGAGGCCCCAGAGATCCAGGAACTTTTCGTTGTAGTGCAGTGGCTTGCCGAGGGTGTCGACCACCAGGATGCCGTCGGGCGAATTGGAGGAGACCGCCTCGAGCAGTGCGACCTGGGTGCCCAGGGCCTCATGGGCGCGCAATTCGGCCGTGAAGTCGCGGGTCGAGAAGCTCCAGCCGGGGGCGGCGCCATCGCTTCGGCTGAGGCGCGCCGCGCGCACCTCCAGTACCCGGCCATCGGCCATGTCCATGCGAAACGGCCCTCCTCTTCCGTCGCGGACTGCGCGTTGCATGGCGAGGAACGCTGCCGGGTCAGCCAGCCGCGACGCCGTTTTCTCCCATCGACCCTCAAAGGGGACACCGATGTCGTCGCTGGACAAGTCCCAGAGGGCGAGGTGGCGATCGTTCACGTAGATGGTGCGGCCGGCGTCATCGACCACGAGCTTGCCATCGGGTGACTCATCGAAGAGTTCGCGAAGGAGTTCGTTCGTCTCATCGGGCGAGGGGAAAGCGTCGACCGGGCTGATGCCGCTGAAGGCCCGAACTCCGTGCTCCCCAAGGCCAAGGATGATGCTCCAGAAGCGGATCGGCAGTTGCGACCCGTCTCCCCGCAGCATCACCGTCTCGCCGACGACGGCGCCCGCTGCGCGCCGCAAGGCGTCGAGCCGGTCTGCCTCCTCGGCGCCGCCGGCGAGCAAGTCCTGGAAATGCATGCCGCGGAGGGCATCGCGGCTGACACGGAGCATCTCGCACATGGGCTGGTTGGCATCGAGGATGTCGCGGCCGTCGCCCATGATCATCGGCTCGCTGGCAGATTGCAGCCGCTGTTCAAGGCGGCGTGCCGTCGCGAACGCACCCGAACGGGCCAGGGAGCCTTGATTGGGGTTCATCGACGAAGCACCTGTTCGTTCATGGCGAAATGATTGGACAGATCACACTACGTACGCGGGCGCGGCTCAACCATCCGGGAAAACCCTCGCGGCGAGGCGTCATGTTGTCGATATCGCGGTGCTGGCGCGGAAACAACAGGTTAAGGCGCGCGGCGCCGGTGGCGAAGCCGCAGGAAACTGCCAGAACCCCGGAACTTCTTCACAAGAATTTCGAAACTGCGCGCTATTGTCCGCTGCAACCGGTCGTCGTGCCGGTGGTTCCCTCGCCTGCTTCCTCGGGCGTCAACAACGGGGAAGCAGGCTCAAGAAACCGTCAGGGGCCTAGTATAGCGGGATGATTTTCGGTCCGGGAACGCCATGAAGCCGGGAGTCCTCATTGTCGAAGACGACTCCAAAACGGCAGAACTGATCCGGCTCTACCTGGATCGGGATGGGTACCCTGTGACCGTCGCGCGAAACGGCAGGGAAGGGCTGGAGCTCGCTCGCCGCAACAATCTCGGCCTGGTGCTGCTGGATGTGATGATGCCGGAGCTGGACGGACTCGAGGTGTGCCGGCTGCTCCGCGAAGAGTCTGACGTGGGCATCATCCTGGTTACCGCGCGCACGGACGAGGCCGACACTCTGCGCGCGCTCGACCTCGGCGCGGACGATTACGTGACCAAGCCCTTCCGGCCGCGCGAACTCGTGGCGCGGGTCCGGGCGGTGTTGCGGCGCAAAGGCGCCAACGAAATCCCCGAAGTGTGCGAGCTCGAGTTCGGGCCGTTGACCATCGACGGCCGGCGGCACGAAGTGCGCGTCAGCGGCCGCGACGCCCACGTGACGAGGAAGGAGTTCCAACTCCTGCTGACCATGGCGAAGGAGCCGGGCAAAGCCTTCAGCCGCCTCGAACTACTCGAGAAGGCGTTCGGTTACAACTACGAGGGGCTCGAGCGGACGATCGACGCGCATATTCGCAATCTGCGAAAGAAAATAGAGCGCGATGCCGAACGGCCCATCTTCATCGAGACCGTTTATGGCCTCGGTTACCGCTTCGCCGAGTACCGGGATGCGCCATAGCCTGCGTCTGCGGCTGCTGCTTGTGCTCGTGCTGGTGCCGCTCGCCGCGCTGGCCTCGGTTGCGGTCGCAGCGCGCATCGCCAGTGACAGCAACCTCGACGGCAAGCTGCAGTTCCAGATAGAGCCGGTGAAACGCGCCGGAGGCGGGCCTACCAATCCCGACCGCCCCGAGACGGACCTGCCGGTGTTCACCACCGAGATCGACATCGACCCGAACAGCCAGCCGGTGACGTTCGACCCTGGCGACGGGCAGGCGTACACGATCCAGGCGCAGCGCGGCTTCGTGGACGCCTACGAGAACGACCGTAAGCAAACGATCGCGGCGATCAACCGCCAGGTGAGCATCGCAGCCGCGGCGGTGGCGGGCGTCGCGCTCGCCGCCGCGTTCTGGCTGGCGCGCCGCATCGTGCGCCCGGTGGAAGAACTCACGGAGGCGGCACGACGCCTGGAAGGCGGCGAGCTCTCGCGCCGGGTGGCGGTCAACTCCGCGGACGAAATCGGCTCGCTTGGGCGTGCCTTCAACGCCATGGCCGAAAGCATCGAGCGCAACGAGACGCTGCGAAAGCAGATGACGAGCGATGTCGCGCACGAACTGCGCACACCGCTGAACAACATCTCCGGGTACCTGGACGCCATGGCCGACGGCGTCGTCGAACCGACGCCTGAAGTGGTTGGCTCTCTGCAAGAGGAAGCCGACCTTCTGGTGCGGCTCGTGAATGACCTGGAGCAACTGAGCCTGGCCGATGCCGGCCACCAGGTTTTGCAGCGCGAACAGGTGAACCTCAGCGAGATCGTCGAACGCTCGGTCGCGCTGGTGCTGCCGAGGGCCGGCAGCCGGCGGGTGACCATCGAGACGTACGTCGCACGCAACGCCGGCGTCGAAGGGGACGCCGGGCGGCTCGGGCAGGTTTGCCGCAATTTGCTGGAGAACGCGGTGCGGCACACCCCCGAGGGCGGCCGGGTACAGGTCCGCGT
>CAYTBM010000073.1:0-12679 GCA_964436025.1 uncultured Anaerolineaceae bacterium | reverse complement strand
GGCTGCGCGTTTTCGTTCACCACTCCGGTGTTCCCGGAGGAGACCGTGTCGGACGCCTCCTGACGGCTGGTTGTCGGCCGGCTGGGACTCAGGACTGCCCCTCGTCCGGCTCGTCCGTGGGCGGGTCCGGGGTGAACCTTACCCGGAACCAGAGTGGGGTGGCATACCAGAGCAGGAAAATCAGCCCCCCAATGCGGCCAAGCTCACGGGGTTTCTTCTCCGCAGGCAAGGTCGTTCCTCCTCGGCCCGTGGCCGCCGAGCAGCCAGAGCAGCAGCCTTTCCGCCGGGTCGCCGGGCTGGCGGCGCCAGCGCGCGCGGTGCATCGCCCATCCGCGTTGAAGCACCCCGGAGCGAAAGGCTTCGAACACGTAGGGATGGACGTAGGACTCGCGGCAGACGGACGGGGTATTGCCCAACTTCTCGGCAACCAACTTCAGGGCGGCGTTGACGGCACGGGCAGCGGCCCGCTCAGACGCCGGCTCCGGCTCCTCTGCCAGTGCCCGGGCGGCCGTCACCGAGCCGTGCCATGTGCGAAAATCCTTCGCCGTGCACTCAGTGCCGGAAATCTGCCGGATGTAGTCGTTCACCTGGTCGCTCGTCACCCGGTGCGGGATTGAGTCTCCGTTGGTCCAGCTGAACACACCGTCGCCGGGCAGGTCGCTGCATTGGGCGAGCACCCGGGCGATCCGCGGATCGCTCAGGGCGATCGTGTGGCGCTTCCCGCCCTTCCCCACGAAATCGAGGACGACGCGCGAACTGCCGATCTCGACGTCTGACTGGCGCAGCGTGGTCAGACCGGCAGTACCGTTTTCGCGCGCGTACGTTTCGTTGCCAACCCGCACAGCGGTCTCGTCCAGCAGCCCGACGACTGCGGCGAGGATGCGACGGCGGGGCAGCCCGTGTCGGCGAAGATCCGCGGCCACCCGGTTCCGCGTGCGCCGCAGCGCCCGGCCAAACTCCAGCATCCGGGTGTACTTTTCCTCCGAACGAGCAGTCCGGTACGCGGGATGGTAGAGGTACTGCTTCCGTCCTCGTGCGTCCCGCCCGGTCACTTGCAGGTCTCCGCGCGCGTCCTTGCTGATCCACACGTCGACCCAGGCCGGCGGAATTGCGAGGTCCCGGATGCGCTCCCGCGCCCGGGATGAGGCCGACTCCCCGGTGATCTCGTCTACATAGGCGAATCCGCGTCCCCTTCGTACCCGCCGAAATCCGGGCCTTTGCTCCGCAGTTCGCCGGGGTTTGTCCGGATCGGCCTGTGCGGGCGCGCTGCTCATGTTCGAAGGCTATCGGCATGCTGACCGTACGCGCCCTACGCATTCACCGGCGCTGAATTGCAGTCCTCTTTCAATCGTTCGTGCCGGCCAGAGTGTTACGCGCTTGTGATGCAGCCGAGGCGCGCGATTAGGTGGCGGCGGGCCTGCGAGGACTACGTTCGGAGGCAACCCACCACGCGAGGAGAAGCCTCCATGGCCAGAGTGAAAAAGTCCGTCGAAGTCGATGTCCCCGTTTCGACCGCCTACAACCAGTGGACGCAATTCGAGGAGTTCCCGTCCTTCATGGAGGGCGTCAAGGCCGTGACCCAGCTCGACGACCGGCGCCTGCGCTGGACCGCCAACGTCGCCGGCCGCGAAAAGTCCTGGGAAGCGGAAATCCAGGAGCAGGTGCCGGACCAGAAGATCATCTGGCGCAGCCTCGCCGGCGAAGAGAACGCAGGCGTGGTCACCTTCGAGCCCACAGGTGCGGCTGCGACGCGCGTCAACCTCGAGATGAGCTACGACCCCGATGGCTTCGTGGAGTCCGCGGGCGATGCCATGGGCTTCATGAGCCGCCGGGTCGAGGGCGACTTGAAGCGCTTCAAGAACTTCATCGAAGACCGGGGCTTGGAAACGGGCGGCTACCGCAAGACACTCCCGAACGATTCGGCGCCGAATGGCCACACCCGTGGCGAACCAGCCCAGCCTGGCCTGCGGAGGGACTGAGCCATGGACACGAAATGCGCCCATCCCGCCTGCACCTGCAACGAGGCCACGGTGGAAGCCGCCGGCACTCGATTCTGCAGTAACGCCTGCGCCGCGCAGGAGCAGAAAAACCTCGCGGACGCGATGTGCGCATGCGCCCATCCCGGTTGCGGGCGCACCGCGTGAACCGCTCAGGCGCCTATCCGGAATGGCTGGGCGGCATCGCCGACCGCGTTGCCGCCCAGCTGGACCGGCGAGACCCATCCTCACAGCGGGACATCCTCGTCTGGAGTGATGGCTCGGTAACGGGTCCGCAGGACAACGGGAACCGCACCGATGAATTGCGCCTGGTCGCGACGTTCACGCCAGGCGAACGCCCTTCAGCCGCCGAGATCGAGACAACTGTGCGCAACGGGCTCGCCACGGTGCCGCAGGGCGACGAAGTCGACGCGCCGGCGCCATCGCGGCCCGCCGCTCGCTGAACTCACGAGAAGGAGGCAGATCCCATGCCAGCCAAGACCGAGAAGCAACGCAAGTTCATGGGCGCCGAACTCGCGCGAAAGCGGGCCGGCAAGAAGACCCGCACCGGAATGAGCGAAAAAGAACTCGAAAAGATGGCCAGCAAGAAGTAGTACCGGCCGCCAGGCCAGCGGTGCCGCGCGCCCTCGGGCCCTGCCCACGGCCACTCGGGAGGAGTTCGATTGGTTACAGCGCCACCATCAGTGACGTACGCCCTGCTGCGCCGCAGGAGAGCGCAGACGAGCCACCACGCGCTCCTGATCGTGCTCCTGGGAGTGGCTGTGGCCGGCGCGCTCGGAGTGAGCGTCATGCTGGGCACCGCGGTCGCGTTCTATCGCGATACCGCGGGCCAGTACCCGCCCCTCGCCCAACAGCTCAACATCCGCGGAGAGGGGCTCACCGTCGTCCTGGACCGGGACGGTGAGCCCCTGGGGACGCTCACCAACCCGAACTCCGCAATCGCGAACCCCGTACCGCTGAACGGCATCAGCCCCTACCTCGTCTCGGCAACGATCTCGACGGAAGACAACGGATTCTGGGGCCACGGCGGGGTCGACCTCGGCGGAATTGTCCGCGCCGCCTGGTCCAACTACGTGACCAAGGACGATTCCACCGGTGGCTCCACCATCACGCAGCAGCTCGTCAAGACCGCCTACTTCACCACCGACTGCGAACAGGTGAACGGCGTCACCGAATGCAGCGCACCCCGCACCATCGACCGCAAACTGAAGGAAATGGTCCTCGCCACCGAGGCGGAGGACCAGTACTCGAAAGAACAAATCCTTTCCTGGTACCTGAACTCGATTTCGTACGCGGGACGGTACGTCGGGGCAGAAGCGGCCGCCGAAGGCTACTTCAATAAACCTGCTTCCGCGCTCACACTTGCCGAAGCCGCGGTGCTCGCAGGGTTGCCTTCGGCCCCGACTCGCTACAACCCGCGCACCAATTGCGTGCCGGATGACTCGGGCGAGGCCTGCGCGCTCGATGCTCAGGGCCGCTCGATGCTGGCGGGCGAAGCGAAGGCGCGGCAGGAGCACGTCCTGGATCTGATGGCGGCTCACGGGCACATCACGCGCGAGGAAGCCGCCGCCGCCAGCGCCGAGACCGTGTTCGTCTGGCCGGACATCAACGCGAATCGCGCAGCCGCGTTCATCGACGACCAGGTGGAACCCCGGCTCGTGCGCATGTGCGAAGCCGGTATGTTGCCGCGGCTTCAAGGCGCAAAAGACTGCGTCGAAAGCGTCCACACGGCCGGATACAAGGTGACGAGCACGCTCAGCTGGGCGCTCAATCAGCGCGCCACCGCCACGCTCAACGAACAGCTGGCGGCGGGGCTCGCCGCCGGTTGTGACTGCCACAACGGCTCGATCGTCACGATCGAACCCCAGAGCGGGCAGGTACTCGTGTACGTCCCGAACCTGGACCCCACCTGGGTCTCAGACCCTCGTGTGGCCGGCAATATCGACCAGGCCGTCGACATTCACCAGCCGGGCTCGTCCTTCAAACCGGCGGTCTACCTTTCCTGGATGGACGCGCTCAACAAGACGCCGATGAGTTCGATCTGGGACACCAACCCCATCAACCTCATTGACAAGCCGAAAACGCCGGACGAGCAGGTGACCATCCAGAACCCCGGCAAGGGCGGCAGCCAGGGCTTGATTAGCGCGCGCGCGGCGCTCGGCGGATCGCAGAATGTGCCCGCGTTCCGCGCCGCCACCGAAACCGGCGTCGACAACGTGATCAGCATGGCCAAGGCGCTGGGCATCACCACGCTCGAACAGGGATTCGATCCGACCTTCCGCTACCACCCCGGCGTCATCTACGGCCCAGCAATTGCCACCGGCGGCGCTAACGTCCGCGTCATCGACATGGCCTACATGGATTCCACCATCGCCAACATGGGCGTCATGGTCGGTGTCCCCACGCTTGCGCGGACATTCGACCCCAAGGACGCCATCTCAGTGAGCACAGCCGAAGGCGACACCCTCGACAAGGCCCTGGCGCAGCGCGACGCATTCAGCCACGGCCATATTCGCCTGCCGGGCACGCGGAAGCTTGACCCGGTGGTCGTCCTCAAGGTGGAGGCTCCGGACGGGACGGTGCTGTACGAGCACGGCGCGGACCTGCAGAAGACCCCGGTCGTCAACGCAGGCTCGGTCTGGATGGTCCACTCCATCATGTCGGATTGCACGGCCCGGTTCCTGATCTGGACCTGCGGCAGCAGTAACAACGACCTCTCGCTGGACTTCTTCATGGACGGCGTGAAGATCCCCGGCGGGGTCAAGACGGGCACCCAGCAGGGCGCCACAGCGAAAGACACCCTGGAGACCTGGATGACAGGCTACTCCCGCTACGGCGCCACCGCCGTCTGGGTGGGCAACGCCAACAAGCAGCCAGTCAAGGACGGGCCCGAAGGAAATTACGCGAGCGCGAATGCGACGGTGCGCCTCTTTAAGAACTGGATGGGCAGCTATCACTCCTACCTTCGAGACCAGGGCGTCTTCGTCACTCCCGCGGGGTTCGAAGAGCTCCAGCCCGAAAACGTGAAATTCGGCGCCTTCCAATCGGCTACCACCGAGCGCGGCCAGGGCGGCGGTTGCTACACCCGAGTCAACGGCTGGTACCGGACCGACATCGATTACCTCGGTGGCGACTGCAAGGGCAAGGCCTGCGTTGAACTCCCGGCGTTCAAACGCGACCTTGCCGTTGCGCTGGCGTACAGCCGTGGGATCCCCGCCTGCGGCATCGCTTCCGCCCGCCCAAGCCCGACGGCAGCCCCAGAGGCGACACAGCCTCCGAGCACGCCGCCGCCCGCGGCGGCCACACCTGCTCAACCGCCTCGGACGCAGCCGGTCGGCAACGGCAACGGCAACGACCCCAAGCCCGGCAACGGCAACGGCAACGACCCGAAGCCTGGCGGAGGAAACGGTAGCGAGCCCAAACCCAAGCCCGGCAACGGGAATGGCAACGGTGGCCACTAGCCCGGTGCTACCGGTGCGATGGCGCTGCAACGCAACGTCGCAACACGTTTAGTCCCCTTCTACAGATAGCAGCGCATTCTGAATACATCACCAGAGAGGGACACAAATGCCGGACCAGATCCTCAGTGACACGCTCATCAATGTGTTACTCGTCAGCGCACAAGTCGTGGTCGTTTATCTCGCGATCTTCTGGCTTTGCGTCGTGTACTGGGCCTACCGCGATGCCCGCCGGCGGAGTCCCGATCCGGTCGTGGCCATCGCCGCCGCGGCGCTTGTCCTGTTCTTTCTCATCCCCGGCTATTGGCTCTATCTCGTGATGCGCCCACGCCTCACCATGGCAGAGCAGAGCGAGGAGCGCGCCCGCCAGTTCCTGCTGGCGGAATTCATGCGCCAGTGCCCCAGGTGTTCGGGCACCGTGACCAGCGACTACGTCGTCTGCCCGCGTTGCCGGAACCGGCTCAAGCAAACCTGCGCAAGCTGCCAGAAGCCGGTGGAGCCCGCCTGGATCGCGTGCGCGTATTGCGCCAGCGTCATTTCAGTAGATCAACCATCGGCCGCTCCAGTAGTGACCGAATTGCCAGTCGGAGAACCAGCGCACGCGTAATAGGCTTGCGATGTTCTTAAGCCTTCTTTATATACTTTTGCAACACCGCTCCCTCAATTGTTAGCCTGACTTCAGCACATCTGAGGTCATGGTGGTGGGGGAGCGTTTCTTGCGGCATGTGCCGCGAATCGCGGCGGCGTTGGCCGCCGCCGCAGCTGTTCTTGTGTTTTCCAGTGAGTCAGCGAGGGCCGATTCGAGCGGCGCTCCGGCCTACGACATTTCATGGCCGCAGTGCGAAAGCGGAGCGCCCCATGGCGACTTCTCCTTCGCCATTATCGGGCTCAATAACGGCCGGCCGTTCACCACGAACGACTGCTTCGCGCCGCAGTACACGTGGGCTGCCCAGGTCCAGGTCAACCCGGCCGTCTACATCAACCTCGACTTCCCCCGGGCCGGCCGGCCCGAGGCGGACAACGGTCCGTACGGCCGTTGCGGCGAGACCGACACCTGGTGCCGCGGCTACAACTGGGGCTATGCCCTGGCCCGGGACTCTGTGAACCGCGCGATCTCCTTCGGCGTTTCGCCGGAGCGCTACTGGCTGGATGTCGAGATGGCCAACCACTGGTCCGATGTGCCCCGGGACAACGGCCAGGTGGCACGCGGCGCCATCGATTACTTCCTCGAGCACCGCATCCCGGTTGGGATCTATGGCACGCGCTACCAGTGGAACCTCATCACCGGCGGGTACACGCCTCCGAACGTTACGCTGCCCCTCTGGGTGGCCGGCGCGGAAGACATTACGGAGGCCCATGAGCGCTGTTTCAACCGTTCGCTGGCCTTCGCGGGCGGCGACACATGGCTCGTCCAGTACCCGGAAGGCGAGTTCGATGGCAACGTCCTCTGTTCCATCGCCCCGGCAATCAAGCGTCCGCAACCGGCGAAGCCTGCGCCGGAAGTCTTCGCCGTCCCGAGTACAACTACCGCGACTCCAGAACGCGCGCCCGAGAAGAAGGTGACGCCCTGGAGCACCCGGGCGACCGGCACTGACACGCTGTCCAGGTCGCTTGGCGACTGGGTCCGGCAGGCCTTCGACGGGCGCTCGCCCTAATCACACCCGAGCAGCAGCGCCGTGCGCGGCGGCGCCAGCACCCGTCCGCCGTCCAGGCGCGGCGGACGCCCCAATCCTCCGAATCGCCCCTCGTCGGAGCTCAGGTAGATCTCGGACACTGACGCCGGGAGCTGGAACAGCGCCGGCTCTCGCGAGAGGTTGAGCGCGAGCGCCCTCCTTCCAGCCGGGGATTCCAACACCACAAGCAAGGAGTCCCTCGTGGGCTGGGCCACGGCAATCGGCAGCCGTCCGGCACGGAAATCCCGCAGCACGGGGTCCTCACGCCGGAAGCGCAGCAGCGCCGCCAGGTAGGCGCGGACGAGTGCGTCGCGCGGCAGCGCCGGCCGTGGCTTCGCCATCTCGAACGTTGCCGGGTCCTGCGGGTCCGGAATGACCGTCTGCATGCGTTCGTCGCTGAACGCCTGGAAGCGGCCGAATTCCCGGCGCCGGCCCGCCCGCACGAGTTCTCCCAGTTCCGGTTCGTGGTCCGAGAAGAAGGGAAACGGCGGTGGATCGCTCCGGTCCTGTCCCATGAAGAGCAGCGGGATGGCCGGATGCACGAGGAGGAGCATCGTCAGCGCCCGAAGCTCGCTCTCGTTCGCCGTCTGCGCCAGGCGCTCCCCGAACGCCCGGTTCCCAGCCTGGTCGTGGTTTTCGAGGCAGAACACGAAGCTGTTCCAGGGTAGCCCGGAAGGGTCCGTGCCGCGGCAGTCGCCGAACCCCGCGTCGAACTGACCGGAGTAGAACCAGCCCTCCTGCAGGACCCTCGCGAGTGTCTCCATCGACCCGTCGAAGCCCGCGAAGTGCCCTTCGAAGTCTCCCTGGAGCAGAGTGCGGGCCGCGTGGTGGAAGTCGTCGGCCCAGACTGCGTCGAAGCCATAGCCGCCGGCGGCCACCGGCTCCAGGTAGCGGCGGTCGTTTTCGTGCGTCTCCGCGATGAGATACGGTCGGCAGCCGTCGAAGGTCCGGACACGGCTCGAAAGCTCGGCCAACAGGTGGGGGGTCGAAGCGTCCAGGATGGCGTGCGTCGCATCGAGGCGAAGACCATCGACGTGGTACTCGCTCAACCACATCTGCGCGTTCTCAAACACGAAGCGGCGCACCTCGGGCGCGCCCGGTCCGTCAAAGTTCAGCGCGGCACCCCACGCCGTCTCCCGCTCGAGGTGCCGGTAAAACGACGAATAGCGGCCGGTGTAATCGCCATCCGGGCCGAAGTGGTTGTAGACAACGTCCAGGATCACCGCGAGCCCCTCGCGGTGGGCGGCGTCCACGAACGAGCGCAGGCCCTCGGGGCCGCCGTAACCCTCGAACGGCGCGAAGAGGGCTACGCCGTCGTAACCCCATCCCCAGCGCCCGGGGAACGACGCGACCGGCAGCAGCTCCACCGCGGTGACGCCGATCTCACTCAAACCACGGAGCAGCCCCGCAGCGGCGATGAACGTGCCCGCTGCGGTTGCGGCGCCGATATGCAATTCGTAAACCACCAGTTCCGACGGCGGGGGACGCTGCCACGCCGCATCGGTCCACGGGAACGCGCGGGACTCCAGCGCACTGAGCCCGTGGACTCCGTCCGGCTGCCTCCGCGAGCATGGGTCCGGGAACGGCCCGGCACCGTCCAGGAGGAAGCCGTAGCGAGAGCCGGGCCTCGCGCGTACACCGGCCAGCGTCCAGTAGCCCCCGGTTTCCAGCGTCATCGCCTCGGTCCGCGTTTCAATGCCCGAGCGGAGCATGGCGACCACCTCGGCGGCGCCCGGCGACCAGACACGCAGCGTGTAGGTCCCGTCCGGCTGCTCAATGGCCCCGAGCGTCGGCGCGAACCCCACCTCCTGGTGGCTCATGCCCAACAGACCGAGAGGCCGTGTTGGACCAGGCCGTCGAGCGGCCCGACACCCTTGCGTTGCGGGTCCAGAACATCGTGCCAACAGGCCGGTTCGGTTTCGAGCACCGATCCGGCGACCACTTCGCGCCGCAGTGTGCCGCCGTCGTCGAGCATTCCCGCTGTCCGGATCGGAAGCACGGTCAGCACCCGGCGCTCGCCAGCGGCGCGTTCGAACGCGAAACAGCGGCCCTCGAGGGCGCCTTTCACCTGCAGTGGCGTGTACGCACCATCCAAGAAGACGTGCGGCAAGGCACGGCGAAGCGCCAGCAGCCCGGCCACCAGCCGCAACTTGCCCATGGCCCCGGCCGGCGGGCGCGCCGCCAGTCGGCGTTGCATTGCTTCGAAGTTCACGGCGCGGCGATTGTCCGGGTCCGTGAGCGTGAACAGCCAGGTCTCGGCCCCCTGGTAGATGTCCGGCAGCCCCGGCGCGAGCAGCTTCAGGGCGCACAACGATCGAGAGTTCTGGAGAGCGTGCGGTTCGATGCGGCGCACGAACGCGTCCAGACGGCTCAGGAACTGGCTGTCCCGACCGCGGTCGAGCAGGTTGACGATAAAGTCTGCCAGCGCGGCCTCGCCCGGCTCGTTCGGCCGCACCCAGGATGTCCAGAGCTTTGCTTCGCGCGAGGCCTTGGTCATGTGCTCGCTGATACGGCGCGCATAGTCCCCATCGAAGCCACCCGGCTCCCAGGTCGCCACCAGGGTCTGGTAGAGGTAGTACTCGGACGCCGGCGGCGGGAACCAGCCGTCGTCTGTGCGCTGGACCAGCGCGCTGTTCAGCGCCCTCCACGTCCGCACCTCATCGGCCCACTCCGAGGCAAATTCGGAGAGCACAGCCAGCCGCATCCGTGCGTCCTCACTCCGCTTCGTGTCATGCGTCGAGGTCGCGTTGAGCGTGTGCGGCCGGTCCCCTCCCCGCTTCGACAACCAGCCGTGCATCTCGCCCAGAGGCATATCCCAGCGGCTGAAATCACTGCCCACTTCGTTCTGGCTGAGCAGCCGCGCGTAGCGAAAGAACGCAGTGTCCTCCATGCCTTTCGCCATCACCGCGGAGCTGAGTTGCTGGAACCGGAGCACGAACGCCGCCGCTCGCGTGTCAACCGCCGCGTCGTGCTCCGTGAGCAGCACGTCCTCGATGAACGCCACGGCCTCCGGTGCGACACCCGTCCCCCTGGCAAGGGCAGCTGACGCCGCCCGGCGCAGGGGCGCCAGCTGGGCTTCCCGGTCCGGGGCCGGCAGGTACGTCCGGTAGCGCGGCATGCTCGCGAGGATCGCGGTCAGTGCCTCGCGCAATGACCGGCGCGTCAAGTCCCGGTGGCGCGGGCTGGCCTGGGCCAGCATCACCAGCTCGTGCGTCAGCCCGGCCACGTCTCCGTCGAAACCGCGGTCGGCGATGGCGTAACGCGCCTGGTAGCTCAACACCGCCGGCGATACGGCAGTTCCGCCCGTCTGCTGATAGACACCATCGAGGATGTCCAGTCCTTCCGGCGCGAGAAAGAGGCGGCCGGCCGAGCCGAGGAAGTCGTACCCCGTGGTGCCCTCAACCGGCCACGGGGCCAGCGTCTCATCGGACGCGAGGATCTTCTCGATCCAGATCGGGATGCCCGAAGTCCGCTGCCGAAGCGCGGCCAGGTAGCCGGCCGGATCGCTCAAACCGTCGACGTGGTCGACCCGGATACCCTGCACCAATCCCTGGGCGCAAAGTTGGAAGAGCAGGGCGTGGGTGGCCTCGAAGGCCGGCTCGTATTCCATCCGCAGCCCTGCTAGCGAGTTGACGTCGAAGAAGCGGCGGTAGTTGATCTGCTCGGGCGCAACCCGCCACGACGCAAGCCGGAAGTGCTGGCCGGAGACAATCCGGTCCAGGCTGGACCGGGCTTCCGGGGCAGGATCATTGAGGGCGTGCACGCGCCCTTCGATCCATTCGGCCACCGCGTTCGAACGGCCGGCCGCTTCGGCGAGGCCGGTCAGCAACGCCCTGGCCGCCGCCGGTTCCGCCGTCAGCATCTGCTCGACCGCGGTTACGGCGGACGACATCGCCGGCTCGTCGGCGGCGAACAGCTCAGGAGGTGGTATGCCGAGGATCTCGCTATAGCAGTCCGGCCGGCACGGATAGCTACCCTCGGCGTATTCGATCACGAACTCGCGCCCATCAAATGCCAGGCGGAAGTCGCCGTCTTCGAGCACCACCCCGAACGGTTCACCAAGCACGGGGACAACAAGGATCCCCGGCGGCGTTTCCCCTCGCCCGGACCAGTCAATATCGAAGTAGGGCGCGAATTCTGAGCGCTGACCGAAGCGCAGGACGTCCCGCCACCACTCGTGCCTGCCGTCGGCGACGGAAACGTGGTTCGGCACGATGTCGACGATGATGCCGAGGCCGGCGTCGCGCGCGGCCGCGGCCAGCGCCAGGTAGCCGGCAAGCCCGCCGAGCTCTTCCCGCACCCGCGCGTGGTCGATCACGTCGTAGCCATGCGTGCTGCCCGCCGCGGCCTCCCACATCGGGGAGAGGTAGAGGTGGGAGATGCCCAGCTCGCGCAGATAGGGGATGGCGCGCGCCGCCGCCGCGAAGTCGAACGCGGGGGTCAGCTGGAGGCGGTAAGTCGCCCGCGGGATCGCCGGCGGGTGGGCCACACCGCCAGTGTCGGTCATCCCACCCACGCTTCCGACCCGACCGCGGCCCGCGCGCAGGGACGCTCGAGCGCGTCAGCCAGCAGGCGCACGGCCTCGCACCCGATACCGTGCTTCGCCCCCTCCCGGTCCGCTGCGACCGAGATGCGCCGGGTCACGAGCCTGCCGTCGGGCATGCAGACAGCCGCGAAGGCCGTACCCGGAGGGATGCCGTCCTCCGGACCGGGACCCGCAACGCCGGTCACGCCGATCCCGCAATCGGCGTGGAAATGCGCCGCCGCCCGCTCCGCCATGCTCGCCGCCACCTCCGGGGAGACCACGCCGCAGCGCCGAACCAGGGCATCCGGCACGCCAAAGAGGTGCTTCGCACTGAGGGCGTACGTCACCGCGCCCCCGAGGAAGTACCCCGCGCCCTCAGCATCCGTCAGCATGCTGGCGATAAGGCCGCCGGTGCACGACTCCATCGTCGCCAGCGTGAGCCCGTCGCGCTGCATCAAGTCACGAAGCCGCTCCGCGAGCGGAAGATTGGTTTCCACACGTCCTCACCCTCGCGGACGAGCCGCGGTACGTAGTGGACGCAACGTACGGGCGAAGGCGTGACCGGGGCGTCGCCGGGCGCGGGCGGCGAGTTGCAATTGGCTTTCAGTTTCGGCGGCGGTCTTCCGGCTCACCGTCGCGGTACTGGCCGGGCGGACCCTGGACCGCGGCTGCTACCGCGGCGCGAGAGCGGCGCCAACGCACGACTTGAGGGTGACACTTCGCGTGAGCACGATCGGCCCGCCGCACGCTGAAGACTTCTTCCTCCGGCGAAACTCTTTTGACTTCTTGAAGAAGTCGCAAGAAGTGCCCGCAGATTCGGGGCGGAGACTTCTTGTGGGGCCTGCAAGAAGTGGCGGAAGAAGTGGAAGAAGTGGAACAGTCGGATGCTGGCGGGCGTAGAGGCGGCGGTACCGGAGGGGCGAGGGGTCGGGTGGCCTGGGCGGGCGGGCATGTAGGGAGGTTGCGGGGTGGGGCGGTGGAGGTGGAAGGGGGTGATGGCGCTTTGGGGGAGGCGGAAGGGCGGGT
>CAYTBM010000072.1:0-12967 GCA_964436025.1 uncultured Anaerolineaceae bacterium | reverse complement strand
AGGCCGGCATGCACGCGGCCTGGATCCACCGTGACCGGATGGAACTGAAGGAGACGCCGGAACACGTGCCGGACCGCGTCTTCGCGCACCTGGCCGACCTGATGACCGAACTGGGGCTTTAGCGGCCGCCCGTTCCGCTGCCATTCCTCGGCGGACCGCCGCCGCGCTACCAGCCGTTGCACGTTGTGCAGTTCACCACGTACGCGCCAGACTCCCACCGCGTTGGCGCCGACAACGGGAGCGAGTTGATGAGGATGTCCGCCGCGCCGCCTCCGGGCCGGTGAGCGAGCGTGATGATCAGGTGGGTGCAGTCGATGGGAAACGAGACCTCGGGCGTGTTGGAAACGATGCTGGCGGTGAACGTCAACGTCACGTCGCCGGAGGTGCCGACCAGCGGCTGGGCGTTGTAGGAAATGAGCCCCCCATGTCCGTCCGAAGAGCCGGTGGTTTTGCCCGTCGAGTCGCGGCACCACTGAAGATAGTAGACGTTGGCCGTCCAATCGCCGTCGTTTGCCCCGTCGAGCGTGTAGTGGACCAGCACTTCCGCTTGATTCCGATCGACCATCGCCGCGTTCTTGACCGAGAGCGTGCCGCCTTTGGCGAGCGGCAGGGGCTTGAGAGCGACGCTGACCACGCGGGAGGCAACGCCCCAGACGCCATTCGCCTGATACGCGACGACGGCGATGGTGTACGTGCCGGCCTTCGGGTAGGTGTGGCTTGCCGGAAATGCCGTCTCCTGCGCTACGCCGTCACCCCACAGGACCTGCGTGCGGATCACCGGCCCCTGACCCGTCCCCGGGTGGGTTGATACGCCGAGCGTGACGGTGAGTTCGTCCTTGGTGAGGCTGGTTATCGAGACCGCCGGTGGCTGCTTATCGGGTTGTTGGTACCCGTACTGCCAGAGCAACGGCAGGACGCTGCCGAAGGTGTCGGCAAATGCCATGACGCGGTTGTTGATCTCGCTGTAGGCCTGGCTTTGCGCGCTGGCAGTCCCCGCCGAAGCTGCCGCCGCCAACAGTCCGTCCAGGGCCGTCGGGGTATGTCCGACCATGCCGTAGTTCTCCGGCGAACCGGCGGCGTACAACCGGTTCAGCAGGTCGAAGGGTTTGTCGGCGTCGACATTGAAAGACACCAGCGCAGCCGTGAACGAACGCGCCCCGAGGATGGCCGTGCTCTCGGCGGCTCCATGGAATGTCGGCTCGACGGCGATGCCGCACTGCGCGAGCTGACTCCCAAATTCGCTCGCGACCCGGGCAAGAAGCGGGTCCCCCGCCGGCACCTCCAGCGGCAGCACAAGGCGCGGGCTCAGCGTGGAGGGGAATCCCGCGGCCGACAGGAGATCCCTGCAGACAGGCAGAGACACCGAATGTGGCGGGAGGTGCGACATCGCCAGGTTGGGCAAAACGACGCTCGCAGCCGGGCTAATCGCGGTCGAAACGTCGCTCGCGCCAGCCGCGACGGCACTCGTGTCCGTCACTGACCAGGCGGCAAGGCGCACGCGAGGATCGATGGTCGGCCGGCGAGCGTCATTCGCGAGGAGCACAACGGCGACCAGCCGAACCGACTGAGGGGTGCAGCTATCGCAGCCAATGACTGGCGCCGTGCCACGCTTCGAGAGTGACACACCGGGAGGGACCTGGTCCGGGCCTGCGGCCACGATTCCGCTCGCGGGGAGCGCGGCCAGCAGAGCGAACAGGCAGCAGGGCAAAGCCCACCGCAGAAGGCGCTGAAGGTTCGACCGTCGTTGCACCAGCATCTCAATCACCACTCTTGAGTGCGGCAGCGCCTTGCCGGCTCCGCACCGGTAGTCGCCCTCGGGCGCAGTCTGCGAGTTCGGGTGATCCGCCGGAAGGTCCAGGCGTCCCTGTGCTGGAGGGCCCATGGTGCCAGCCCGCCGGCACGCGCTGCCGTTCCCCGTTCCCCGCGAGCCGTCTACTCTTGCCGCCATGGGCAAGCTCGATGGCAAGACAGCGCTGATTTTCGGTGTTTCGAATGACCGCTCCATTGGCTGGGGCATCGCGAAAGCGCTGCACGCCGAAGGCGCGAAGCTCGCGTTCTCCTACGCGATGCCGATGGAGAAGCGGATTAAGCCGCTCGCCGAGGAGCTCGGAGTCGACTTCTGCGAGCCCTGCGACGTTGGCAGCGACGAAGAACTGGACGAGGTCTTCCGCAAGGTTCGCGAGCGGATCGGCACCATCGACATCCTCGTCCACTCGATCGGATACGCGAACCGGGAGGACTTGATGGGCCGGTTCGTCGACACGTCCCGCGAAGGATTTCTGCTGGCGCACAACATTTCGGTGTACTCGTTCGTCGCGCTGGCGAACCGGGCCCGGCACCTGATGCCCAACGGCGGCAGCATGCTCACGCTGACCTATTACGGGTCGCAAAAGGTGGCCCCGAAATACAACGTGATGGGCGTCGCCAAGGCTGCCCTCGAAGCGACAACGCGCTACCTCGCCTGGGACCTCGGCGCTGACCGGATTCGCGTGAACGCCATCAGCGCGGGGCCCATCCGGACACTGGCAGCCAGCGGGATCTCCGGCTTCCGGGATTACCTCAAGCAGTTCTCGAGCGTCGCGCCGATCCACGAAAACGTCACGATTGAGCAGGTCGGCGCGGCGGCGGCCTTCCTGGCGAGTGATGGCGCGAGCGGGATCACCGGCGACGTCCTGTACGTGGACCACGGCTTCAACATCATGGGTCTCGCCAGCGAAGAGCGGGAATGACCGGCCCATTCCGCATTGTCCCCTACGAGCGCGCGCGCCACGGAGACGGGCCGCACCGGGTGGTCTCCGCCGTCTTCGATGAATACGGCTTCCCGTTCGCTGAGAGCGATTACGACGCCGACGTCATGCATCCCGATGTGCACTATGACGGCCAGACCGGCTGGTTCTGGGTGGCCGAAGACGAATCCGGAGCGGTTGCCGGCTGTATTGGCCTCAGCGCCGAAGGCGGCGGTGAGTTCGAGCTTCACCGCCTGTACGTGCTTGCGAGCGCGCGCGGCCAGCGCCTCGGAGAACGGCTCTGCGAGGTGGTCATCGCGAAGGCGCGCGAGCGCGGCGCGGAACGCCTCGTGCTCTTCAGCGATGTGCATTTCACGCACGCTCACGGCCTGTACCGGCGCGTGGGGTTCCGCGAGAACCGCTTCCGCTACGCACCGGACCCGTGGCAGAGTCGTGAGTGGGGATTCGTGATGGAATTCCCCAGCGAGAGGAAGGTCTAATGCCGCGTCCACGTTGTGTTTGGTGCATGGAACCGCCGTACCAGGACACCGCCGTGCTCAAGTGGCGTGGCGAAGAGCGGGAGCGCCTCACCATTCCGCTTTGCCGCAAGCACCTGATCCGCTTGAAAGAGGCCGGCGCGGCCGGACGCGAGCACAAGGGCTGGTTCTACAAAGACGGCTGGTGGTGAGCCGCGAGTGCGGCCTTCGTGAGCTCGCCCGGCGTTAGCCCAGGCAAAGGGCGCGAATCTCCGGCCGGGTCGCGGTTCCCAACCGCCTGGCGCGGGTTCCGTATTAGAAGTTCGTCAGAAACGCCGCCGAGAGGCGCTGTCCCCGGCGGCGTTCTGCTACCGTCAGTGGCTGCACGGGCAATTCCGGCCCGTGGTCTGCCCAATGACGCCGCAGGCCGTACCGGCGGCTACATACAGAGGCCCTCATGAGACTCGCCGCGACCCGCTCACACTGGCTCATCGTCTTTGCCGCCGCCACCTTGCTGGCGATGGTCCTGGCCGCCCGCCCGGTCCAGGCCCAGCAGCCGTCTCCGGGCGCCGGCCCCGGGGCGTCAAGTGGGCACCGCCCGCAACGCCTGCTGGTCCAACTCGCGCCGGGCTCCACTGCCGGCAGCCTGCGCGATGCTCTGGCAGGCTCTGGCGCGCACGTCGATCGGTCGCTGGGCCGCGGGTCCGTGGTGCGGGTCTCCGTCCCCGATGGAGTCGATGCCTCCGCGCTGCTGGCGGTACTGCGGGCGGACCCGGCCGTCCTCGCCGCGGGCGCAGATGCCGTAGCGCGGGCCTTCGATATCCCGAACGACCCGGGTTACGACGGGCAATGGGATCTCCAGGCGGGGCCCGGCGGGATCGACGCACAGGGAGCCTGGGACCTGGGCGGCGGCCGGGGCGCTGGAATCGTCGTCGCCGTGATTGACACCGGCGTCGCGTACGAAAACTACACGGGCGGGCAGGCCCTCTTCGGCCCAAAGACCTTCGCCGCCGCACCCGACCTCGCCGGCGTCCCGATCGTGTCGCCCTGGGACTGGATCGATGGTGACAGCCACGCCGGAGATGAGAACGGGCACGGGACACACGTCGCAGGGACAATCCTGGAAGCGAAGGGGAACGGCATTGCCGAAGCCGGTATTTCGGCCGCCACTCTGATGCCGCTGCGCATCCTGGACTTCGCCGGAAACGGCTCCGCGTCGGACCTGATCGATGCAATTTATTACGCCGCCGACCACGGCGCCCGGATCATCAACATGAGCCTGGGCTTCAGCGGCACTGGCGCCCCGGACGCGGCCGGTGACGTGTGCAGTGAAATCGTCGGCCTCGCTGATGCCCTGGATTACGCCTATGCGATGGGCGTCACGGTCGTCGCCGCAAGTGGCAACGATGGCGCCGCGACGGTGGCCTGCCCGGCGGCCTACCCCACCGTCATCGCTGTGGGCGCGACTCGCTACGACGGCGCGGTGACGTTCTACTCGAACTCCGGCTCCGCGCTCTCCGTCACCGCGCCCGGCGGCGACCCGAATATAGACCAGAACGGCGATGGCGAGGCCGACCAGGTGACGCAGCAGACCTACTGCCTCGACGCCGTGACGCTCTACCTGACGGGCAGGCTGAACCAGTTCTGCGATATGCCCATGTCTGGCACATCGATGGCCAGCCCACACGTGGCAGGCGTTGCCGCCCTGCTTATCGGCCAGGTCCCAACGCTTTCGCCGGACCAGGTGCGCGACGTGCTGGAAACGACCGCGCGCGATGGCGGCGCCTTCGGCTGGGACGCGCAGTACGGTTCGGGGATCATTGATGCGCGGGCCGCACTCGCGTCGGTCATCGCGAATCCGCCGCCGCCACCGCCACCCGGCCCTCCGCCGCACCCGCGCCCGCCCCGGCAACCGGGGGCAACCAACGTGACCGCAACACCCCTGAGCGCCACCGCTATTCGCCTCACCTGGACTGACAACGCGACCGGAGAGAGCGGCTTCCGCATCGACCGCTCGCTGGACGGCGGTGTCACGTGGGCCCAGGCTGCAACAGCCGGCGCAGGCGCGACCGCGTTCACGAATTACGGACTCCAGCCCGGCACGGCGTATGCGTATCGAGTGCGCTCATACGACTCCCTGGGCAGTTCCATCTGGTCTGACGTGGCGACTGTGTCGACGCTGCCGCCCCCGGCGGCTCCGACCGGGCTCACCGCGACGGTCCTTGGCGCGACCAGCATTCGCGTGGAGTGGGCGGATAACAGCAGCACCGAACAGGGCTTCAAGGTGGAACGTTCGACGGACGGGGTGAACTTCTCGGTGTCGACGTACGCGACTGCGAATGCGACCAGCGCGACCGTCTCGTCGCTCACGCCGGCCACCGCGTACTGGCTCCGCGTCTTCGCTTACGACGGCTCGGCGGAGAGCGCGCGGTCCAACACCGTCGTGGCCACCACGCTCGATCTGCCGGCTGCTCCTTCGAACCTGGTAGTCACGGGCGTTACAACGACCGCAGTCACCCTCAGTTGGGTCGACAACAGCACCTCGGAGCGGGGTTTTAAAGTCGAGCGTTCAGCAGACGGCGGGGCAACGTGGGCTCAGGCGGCCCAGTTGGCTGCGAACACCGTCACCTGGACGAATTCGAACCTGCAAACCGCGACGTCTTACTCGTTCCGCGTGCGCGGCTACTCGGGACTGCTCCTCGGTGACCCGTCGAACGTGGTGACGACGCAGACGCTCCCACCTCCTCCGGCGCCGGCCGGCCTCACCGCCACTGCGGTCAGCGCTACCTCGATCAAACTGACGTGGACCGACATGAGCAGTTACGAGCAGGGTTTCAAGCTCGAACGTTCAAACGATGGCGGCGCTACCTGGGCGCAGTTCGCAACGGTCGGCGCGAACGTCACCACCGCAACGGCGGGTTCGCTCGCGCCTTCCACGGCGTACACCTTCCGGGCGCGCGCGTACCAGGGCCTGGTGAACGGTGATTACACGCCCCCCGCCAGCGCCCGGACACTCGACGCGCCCTCGGCGCCGGCCAACCTGGCAGCGGCCCCGGCCAGCACTACCAGCATCGTCCTCACGTGGTCCAACACGGCGTCCACGCAGACCTATGTGAAGGTAGAGCGTTCGGTTGACGGGGTGACCTTCAGCCAGGTGGCAATGCTGAGCGGCACGGCCGCGTCCTGGACGAACAACAATCTCCAGCCCGGGATGCAGTATTCCTACCGCGTCCGCGCGACGGCCGGGACCGTCGACGGGCCGCATAGCGAAGTCGTGAGCGCCACGACGTTCGCGCCGCCTTCGCCGCCGCTGAATGTCAGCGCGCAGGCCCTGACGGCGACAAGCGTGAAGCTGACCTGGACGGACCCATGTTCGTATGAGTCGGGATTCAAGGTGGAGCGGTCGCTGGATGGAGTGAACTGGACACAGGTGGCGCTCGTCTCCGCCAACGCCGGTTCGTGGACGAATTACTCGCTGACCTCGGGTGTGAGCTACCAGTACCGCGTGAGGGCGTACCAGGGCACTACGAACGGCGAGTACTCGGCTGTCGTGACGGTTACCACGCCGTAAGGCACCTCAGCGCGCGGTGTAGCCGCCGTCTACCGGCAGCACGACGCCCGTGATGAACGAGGCTTCGGGGCTCGCCAGGAACGCCACGGCCGCGGCGACCTCCTCCGGCTGGCCGAGGCGGCCCATAGGGTGCAGGTCGGTGATGTAGGACTCGTAGGTCTGTTCGCTGCGCATCATTTCGGTCATTGGCGTGACGATGTATCCCGGCGCGATGGCGTTCACGCGCACGCCGCGCCGCCCGTAGGTGACCGCGAACTGCCGCGTTAGCCCGACGACCCCGTGCTTGGCCGCCGTGTAGGCGCCGGCGCCCTCGGTTACCGGGAGGGTGGGGTCAGAGGCGGGACCGGTGAGGCCGACAAGCCCGGCCACCGAGGCCGTATTGATAATGACTCCGCCGCCACGCTCGCCCAGCACCTGGGCGCCGTGGAAGAGGCCGTTGTAAACACCGGTGAGGTTCACGGCGAGCGTCCGGTCCCAGCCGAAACCTCCGCCGACGCCGGCGTTGTTAAAGATGACGTTCAGCCCGCCGAGCGTCGCAATGGTCTGGGTGAGCGCGTATCGCACTTCGTCTTCGGAGGAGACATCAAGCTGGAGTGCGGCGGCGTTGCCGCCGTGCTCGGCGATGCTCGCGGCCGTGTCTTTCGCGGCCTCCGCATCAAGGTCGGCGCACATGATCGCCGCGCCGCAATCGGCCATGTGGAGTGCACTCGCCCGGCCGATGCCCGAGCCGGCGCCGGTGATGAGGGTGACAAGGCCAGACAGGTTGGGCATGAGGCAAGCTCCGGGTGAAGTGGGCGTAGCCTAGAGTGCCGGGATGAGCGCGTCGATCTGGCGATGCCCAAGGCCTACGCGTAGTCGGCCGGAGTAAGCTCGATGACCCGTGCCGCGGGGACCTTTGCCCCGACATCTTCCGCCGTGCTGCCATGCAGAAGCGCCACCACCGAATGGCGGTCAGGGCTGCTATAGGCTCGGACGAGACGACCAATGGAAGCGGGGAGCGCGTCTCGCAGGGCTGTTCGGAGAGGGAGCGCTGGCGGTAACTGCATGGTCAGGGCCAATTGTGGATCCGGAGATCCTGACGCATCGCCCGGTATCTCCTCAACCTCCATCGCATCGACGTACGGCGTCCCGCAGAGTTCTTGAAAGCCCGCCAGCACAGCGAGGTTGGGTGCATCGAACACGCACATGCCCCATCGGCCCCCCGGTTCCCAATAGGACTGGATCCAAGAAATCCCGTGCGGCTCGTGATGCTGCTCGCTGCCGCCGCGGTACACGTAGGTCTGCAGCGCGGCAGCGCCCGCAAGCGCGACTCCGTCGAGCTGAGCCCGCGTCGTCGTGGGGTCGTAGTCCCGAAACAGAGCAAACCTTGGCACCGCGCATCACCCTCCGGTGAACTCGGACGGGTCGACGGGTTCCAGTACGGCTTCCATATCCGACTCGCGAATACGAAGGACCCGCCGCCCGGCCAGCCGGCTGGCGGGCAGTCTGCCAGATCGGATCCAGGCGCGAACAGTCTGAACATTCACTCCGAGGCGAACCGCAACGTCTTCGGGCGTGAGAAACGCCTCGGCCGCCGGCCGTTGCAGCGGTGCGCGAGCGAACCGCTCGACCGCTTCTGCCGAGACGGCAAGCTCGCCGAACACTTCAGCCGGCAAGCCATCCGGCGATCGCATGAAGGCCAACAGGTAGTGCAACTCGTTGGGTCGGCGAGTGTGGGCGCGCTCGAGCTCAACACCAAGACGTGCGTAGAACGCGTGCGCGCTTGGGGCCATCTTCTGTGGGCCGGGCGGGCGAGTGAGAGGAAGCGCAGTGACAAAGCGCTCTTCCACGACAGTCACGTTCAAGGTCACCGGCCCGAACGAGAACACCCCGAACTTCGAGGTCTCCAGCAGGTAGGCCATGAACAGCAGGTCTACGTCCACGCCGGAGATGCCGGGGTGCTCTTCGCGCAGTTCCACCACCCGGCGATTCATCCCGGCCACGAAGGCGGGGGAGCGATCTTCTGGAGCGATGTCGCCAGCTGTCATCGGAACAGTATCCCGATAATACAGAACAACAGCAACAATCTTTAAACAATGGTTGACAACGTTAACTGCTATACTCATCATCGACCAACCGGCATCTCGCCGGCTCGGAGGATCCCGTGACGCACTATTCCGTTGTCTCCGTTACGCCCAGCCGTACCGACTGGATAGAGCCATATCTGGACCGCGTAACTCCCCTCGTGCAGCGCCATGGCGGCCGGTACCTCGCCCGGACGGCTTCTCATGGCTTGCTCGAAGGTGAGGGAGCCCCGGCGTTGCAAGTGATCCTGGAGTGGCCCTCTGAAGAAGCCGAGCGCTCCTTTCACGCGGACGTTGACTATGCGAGATGGCTTGAGGCGCGGCTCGCTGGCTCAGAGAGCCGTTGGGCTTCGATTGCCGGAAAAGACGACTTCGCGCGATGACGGCGGTGATTGCGAACTCGACGCTCGGATCCCTGCTGGATGCACTCCCGAGACTGGTGGTGGAGGCGAAAGAGCGCGCTGACGAGACGGAGACGCTCCGGCGGCTGCCGGACGACTTCGCCCAGCGCCTCTTGAACGCTGGCAGTGTGCGGGTGCTCATCCCTTCGGCCCTCGGGGGATGCGGGGGATCGATCCTCGACTGGTGGCGCCTTGCGCTCGCCCTCTCCACCGCCGATGCGTCCACCGGGTGGGTCATCGGGCAGTGCGCGATGTACTGCGCGGTGTTCGCGGCAAAACATCCAGCCGCGCGGGTGCGGGCTGTGTTCGCCGACCCGCTGGCCAACGTGACCGGGAGCGGGAATGGCTCTGGAACAGCAGTGCCGGTTGATGGCGGGTACCGGGTCACCGGGCGTTGGCGTTTTACTTCGGGCTGCACCCTCGCCACCTTCGTGTCCGGCCACCCGTTCGTCGAAGGCGAGCCAGGACCATTGGGCGTGGCGATGTTCGCGCCGGTGCAGGAAATCACCATTCACGAGTCATGGGACGTCGTCGGCCTGGCCGGCACCGGAAGTCACGACATCGAGTTCAGAGACGTTTTCGTCCCTCACGACCTGACCAACCGGCCGTTCGACCACCACGCTGAAGTGACTGGGCCGCTGTCCGCCCTCGCCCTGGGCCACTGGTGGGACAGCTGTGTCGCCGCGGCCGTGGAACTCGGGATTGCACGTCACATGCTCGAGGAGGTGTGGTCAGTGGCTCGGACGAAGCCGGTGTCGCTGTTGCCGGGCGCCCCACCGCGCACCTCCGACTCTGCGACGCTGCGAGTACTCCAGTTGTGTGAAGGGATTCTCTTCGCCCAGGAGGCGGCGATGGCCGAGGCACTTCGCCGCATCTGGGATCGGGCGGACGAGGGCTCGCTCCAGGTCCGGGATCGCGTGGTGGTCGGCACGGCAGCCGTCACCGCTGTTCATGAATCCAAGCGCGTCGTCGACATGGCGTTCGAGGTCGCGACCACGGAAGGACTGCGCAACGATCACATACTCAGTCGTCTTGTCCGCGACGCACAGGTGATGCCGCTGCACGCGGTCGCTCGGAAGAGCCGTTTCGAACTGCTGGGACGCGTGGCTGAAGGCGACTCACAGTTGGAGCCGTTTATCTAGGCCGTTGCGGTCCTCGCCCCAAACAGAACCGCCGTCACCTGTGGGAAGGTGACGGCGGCATTGGGTTCCTTCCGGCGCGAGGAGAGGGTTTCGCGCCCGGAAAGAGGTAGGTGGGGTTAGGCGGCAGTGGCCATGCGGTGCTCTTCGTTCGTGATGAAGTCACCGTCGCTGAGCCAGTTCTTGAATTCCTTGGTGGCCCCGCAGGTCTTGCAGGTACCTACGCTGATCTGGCCGTTCGGCTCATCGATCCGCCAGCGGTGGAAGTGCTGTTCGGTGGAGGCCGCCGGTTTCGTTGCGGTTGTGGCTTCAGCCATGGTTGGTGACCATCCCTTTCCGTTTGTTGACTCGCCTTTCGGGAGTCAGCTACGCTTGTTTTCGGTGACCTCCGGTACTAGCGATTCGCTAGCCTTTGGTCGTAGCGGAATAATAGCACCGGTGGCTATCGTGTCAATAGTCTTGGCACTAGCCTTCGGAAGTTCTTAACACTATCCAAACGGGAGCCAGCCCATGGCCCAGCGCGCCGAACTCGAAGCCTCCAGGAAGACCTATAACCTCCCCTGTGTTATCGCCCAAACCCTGGATGTCGTCGGCGACCGCTGGACCCTCCTCATCCTTCGCGACCTCATGGCCGGACTCCACCGCTACAACGACATCCTCGAGAGCTGCGCGGGCATGTCGCCGAACGTCCTCTCTGACCGGCTCAAGCGCCTGGAAGCCGAAGGCCTCGTGATCCGTAACTACTTCCGCGAACTCCCCCCGCGCGTTGAGTACACCCTCACCGATAAAGGATGGGCCGTCCGGCCCATCCTTTTGTCTATGCTCGATTGGGGCCGGCAATACGTTGAACCAATCACCGAGGAGCGCGTAGGCCACGATGTCACCCATGACTTCGCGATGCGCGTCATCCCCACGTTCTCGTTCAAACCCGAGACCGCGAGCGATCTGGCCGCGCGGATGACCCTCGAAATCTCCGACTGCGATGACTGCAACACGTGGACTCTCGATATCCACGACGGCCACCTCCACCCGCGCCGCCAGGGCTCGCCGGACGCCGATGTCCACCTCAAAACCAGCACCCACGGCTTTTTCCGTTTCATCCGGGGCGAAGCGAGCGCGGACGAAGTCGGCGAGCTTCGTGGCGATGCGGAAACCGCCAGGTTGATCCAGGCCTGTTTCCGGGCGCACTGATCCCATCGCCCCGGGCGCGCCGCCTGCCGGTGTAGCATCACCGCGATGGACCTCGATTTCGACACCGTTTACGACCGGCGCGGCAGCGACAGTTCGAAGTGGGCGCGTTTCGACCCGGACGTTATCCCCATGCCGGTGGCGGACATGGACTTCCGTTCCCCGGAGCCCATCCGGCGGGCGTTGGCCGAGCGCGTTGAGCACGGTTTTTACGGCTACGGGCGGGTCACCGATGAGTTCCGCCACGCGTTTACCGGACGTTTGGAGCGTCGCTACGGCTGGAGAGTGGTTCCCGAATCCCTGATCCCGCTGCCCGGTGTGATCCCCGGACTCAACGTTAGCCTGCGAGCCGTGACGAAGCCGGGTGATTCCGTGGTGGTCCAGCTGCCCTCGTACCCGCCCATACTGAACGCACACGCCCACCATCGGCTTGAGCGCCGCGACGCCTATCTTCGAGCTTCCAGGACCGGACGGTACGAAGTCGATTGGGAGAGCTTCGAGGCGGCGTGTGCGGGGAGCCGGGCGTTCGTGCTCTGCAACCCGCACAACCCGGTGGGACGCGTCTTCAGCCGCGACGAACTGATGCGGATGGCGGACATTTGCCTGGCGAACGGCGTTGCCATCATTTCCGACGAGATCCATTGCGACCTGATGCTCGGGGGCAGCAAGCATGTCCCCATCGCGAGCCTGTCGCCGGAGATCGAGGCGAACACCATCACGCTGATGGCGCCTTCCAAAACCTTCAATCTGGCCGGGCTGAAAGCGGCGGTCGCGATCATCCCGAACGAACGTCTGCGGGAACAGTTCGAACTCGCGAAGGGCGGAATGGTGGGCGCGGTGAACATCCTGGGCTTTACCGCCATGGCGACCGCGTATGCGGAGTGCGATCCCTGGCTCGACGCGTTGACGAGCTACCTCACCGCGAACCGCGACTTCCTCCACGGCTTCCTCGCGGAACATATGCCCGAGGTTCGGGCCTATCCGGCGGAGGGCACCTACCTCGCGTGGCTCGACTGCAACGGCCTCGGTCTACCAGGGAATGACCCGTTCAGCTGGTTCCTCGAGAAGGCTCGAGTGGGCCTCGGCGAGGGGCCGAACTTCGGCCCGCCCGGCGAAGGGTTTGTCCGGCTGAATTTTGGCTGTCCGCGCGAACTCCTGCGCGAAGGGCTCGAACGTATGGGCGGTTCACTGGCGAACTGAATTACATAACATTCGGCGGCTCGTGAATCGTGCCCGCGGCCCCGCCGCCAGAATCGCCCGCGAGTCGCGCGGACCGTATTCTTTCAGGCGATGCCCACCACACTCGCTCCCGTTTCTATCGCCGAACTCACGGAGATCGCGAAGCGCGTCCGCGCGCACATCGTCCAGATGGTCTTCGATGCCCAGAGCGGCCACCCGGGCGG
>CAYTBM010000071.1:1267-12989 GCA_964436025.1 uncultured Anaerolineaceae bacterium | reverse complement strand
AGCTCCGGTCGAAGCCGTTGCCTCCGTGCAGACCGTAGAAGAACCGGCGGCCACCGTCTCAGCACCCGCGGCTGCTACGGACGAAGACGACGACCCGTGGGCGGACTTCGTGAAGGCGCCGGCGGCCGAGTCAGCTCCCGAATCGCCTTCGGTACCCACGGGGCAATGGGGCCACCAACCCGTCCGGCCGCCGAGCGACGACGATATGTGGGGCCATATCGCGGCCCAGGCCGAAGAACACGCCTCCGCGGATCATCAGCTCGACCTCGCCGCGAGCCTGGAAAGCCAGATGGCGGACGAGCACGCGGCTCCCGCCTACCAGTGGAGCGATCCCGACGAGGCGGAATGGTCGTCCGCGCCGGAAGACCGTCACACCGCTTACTCGCCGGAAGCAGAAGAAGACGTGATCCTGGCCGCGTTCGAACGCCATGCGGCGACTCCCGAAGGTCCGGCGCCGACACGCGAGAACGATGAGGTATTCGCAGAACTCCTCGGCACGGAAGCCGCGGATATCGTCGCGGAGGCCGATGACCAGGATGCAGGACGCGAGTCCTTCATCAAGATGAGCGCCTGGGCACCGCAGCGGAACGCAGATTTCGACGGCGGCTGGGGTCCGGAGCAGGAAGTCGAAGAAGCGCTGTCTGGCAGCCGCCCGGCGTTCGGCGGCACGGATGGCGCGGGATTCGCCCCACCGTCGTGGGCCGTAGACGAGTTTGAGGGGGGTCCGGAGGCAGCGCCCAGCGCCGGTGGTCACCACCGCACCAAGACCTGGATCCGCGAACTGGTTGAAACCGGGCTCCTGGCGCTCCTCGTCTTCCTCTCCGTCCGCGCCAGCTTCCAGAACTTTAAGGTCGAAGGTTCCTCCATGTACCCGACCCTGGAGAACGGTCAGTTCCTCATCGTGAATAAGCTCGTCTACTCCGAAGTCGATATGGAGAAGCTCTCGAATTTCGTGCCGTTCGTCGATGCTGGGAGTGATCCGAAGCGCAACGTGTTCCACGGGCCGGAGCGCGGCGACATCATCGTGCTCAAAGACCCACGCAACACCGAGACGGACCTGATCAAGCGGGTCATCGGGCTGCCGGGCGAGACTATCGAAATCGTCGACGGCAAGGTCTACATCAATGATCACCTGCTCGAGGAGCCGTACATCAAGGCTGTCTGGCACGACACGAAGCCGAAGGTGCTCATCCCGCCGGGAGAGTACTTCGTGATGGGCGACAACCGGGACAACAGCCTGGATAGCCGCAGTTCCCAGGTCGGCCTGGTCCCACAGGATCTGATCATCGGCAAGGCGATGCTTTCGTATTGGCCGCGCAACAAGTTCGGCCTGGCACCGAACGAGGAAGGTTCGCTCGGCGAAGAGAAACCCGTCCTCACCACGCAGCGCATCGGAGAGTAGTCCTGCTCCAGCATCGCCCGCTCGAACGTTCCGAAATACCGCTCATCTGGACGATCGATCGGGCGGAGTACATCGAGAACCTCTACCGGCTCCAGGATGGTCAACTTGTCCTGGAGCCGCACCATTTCGCGGTGCCGGGCTGGCCACCGGGCGAATCCGACATCTACCTTCCGATACTCATCGAGACCTTCGACCGCGGAGGTTATTTCGATGCCGCGTTCGACGGCGAAAAGGTCGTTGGGGTCGCCGTGGTCGACCCGCGTCCGCGTGGTGCGGCCGGGGAACTCGTGCAACTCGAGTTCTGCCACGTGAGCCGGCCTTACCGAAAAGCTGGGCTTGGCAGTGCGCTGTTCGAACGGGCCAAGACGGCGGCCGTCGCCTTCGGCGCCCAAGGACTCTATATCTCAGCCACGCCGTCCGAGAACACCGTGAACTTCTACATTGCCAAGGGCTGCGTCCTTTCGCCACAACCAGACGCTGAGCTGTTTGCCCTCGAGCCCGAGGACATCCATTTCGAATTGCACTTCGCCGACGGTTGAACCTGTCCCGCATCCCGGCGAATTGCTACAGTCGAAACCCGATGACTGACACCCTCGAAGCCGTTCTCCAAGAACGCGGAGCAATCCTTCGCGGCCACTTCCAGTACGCCAGCGGCCGCCACGGCGACGTTTACGTCGAGAAATTCCGCATCCTCCAGTGGCCGGATGTGACTGAGCGCATGTGCAAGCTCATCGCCGAACACTTCCGGGGGACCCCCAACCTGGTGGTTGGCCCAACGACGGGTGGTGCAATCCTCTCGTACGAAACCGCCCGGCAGCTCGGCCTCGCGAGCCTGATTGCTGAGCGAAAGGAAGAAGGCTCAGACGAGCGGGAATTCAAGCGCGGTTTCCAGATCGGCCCCGCCGACAAGGTGTTGATCGTCGATGACGTTATGACGACTGGTGGCAGCATCCGGCACGTTATCGATGCCGTCAGAGAGCGTGGCGCCGAGGTTATCGGTGTTGCGGCGCTGGTCGACCGCACCGCCGGACAAACGGACTTCGGGGTGCCGTTCTTTGCCTGCATCTCGGTCGATATCAAGTCCTACGACCCGGCGGAGTGCGATCAATGCAAGCAGGGCGTTGAGCTGAAGATCACGTAAACAGGGGGCTGATGCGGTTGCCCGGTGGCGTACAATCGATGCCATGCGATTCGTGCGGCAGGCCGGAAGCGACCCTTCGTTCTTGCTCAAAGCGCTAGGCGAAGCGGCGGGCGAGTTGCACCGCTCGTTCTACGGTTTGCCCCACCGGGAGCTGCAACGCGAAGCCACCGGCGCCGATGAAGGGTGGTGCCTGCTGGCCATCCCGTTCCACGTCCTCCAGGTGGAGAAGGGTGTCCAGCGCCAGCTCGATGCGATCCTGAATACGCGGAAAGCGGAACTGCGGCACGTTGACCTCGACGACATCCCGTTCCGCGAGGATTTCATCGAGGACGACTACGAAGAGCTGTTGGAGGAGTTTCATTACCTCCGGCGGCGCACCACGTATTCGCTCTGGGATATCGATGAACGGGACTGGCAACGCAGCGGGCTGCACCCGTACCGCGGGGAGCTGACAGTCCTCGAGATCGCGCGCGAGCTTTACCAGCACGACCTCGAGCACCTCTGGCAGGCGAGGCGCATCATGGACGAACTGACCGCCGGTACTACACGGTGAAGCCATCTCTCCGGATTCTCCCTCCGGGCGCGGCGCAGTTCGCGGCCGATCCAGGCGCGCCCGCCATTGCCATGTTCGCCGGCGACCGAGGAGCGCTACAGGTTGCAACGAGCGCTATCGGGCTCGGCATCGACCTGCGCGCAGATGGCGAGTCGCGAATCGTAGCCTCCAACAGCGATCTGCAGGCGCTCCTGGAGCCTCTCCGGGAACTTGCTCCGGCGCTCGCCGCCAGACTCGAGCACTATCTTCAGCCGGTCATGGCGTGGCGCCTCCGGACTCGGTCGTTGGTGCTCAACCGGCCGGTGACTATGGGGATCCTCAACCTCACGGAGGACTCCTTCTCTGGCGACGGCGTTGGCACCACGATCGGCGCCGCGCTGGTACGGGCGGAGGAACTCCGGGCTTCGGGCGCCGATATCATCGACGTCGGCGCCGAAAGCGCACGCGCCGACCGTCCGGTGCTGGAAGAAGCCGCGGAAGCGGAACTTGTGGCGAAGACGGTGCGGTCACTCGCCGCTGAGGGCCACGTCGTGTCGACCGACACGTACAAGCCGCTGGTCGCGGTCGCGGCGCTGCAGTCGGGGGCGGAGCTGGTGAACGACATCAGCGGGCTGACCATAGGCACCGGCGCCGCGCAAGCCGCCGCGGAAGCCGGCGCGGGTTACGTCTTGAACTACAGCTACTCGGTGCCCAAACGCCGCCCCGATGAGCCCCCTGAGTACACGGACATCGTCAACGAAACCGTCGGGTGGATGGAGGAGCGGTTAGACCGCCTTGAGGTTCTCGGACTTGCACGCGAAACAATCGCGATCGATCCGGGCATCGCGTTCGGCAAAAGCCATGACGAGGACATTCAAGTGTTGCGCCGTTGTGGGGAGCTGCGTACGTTCGGCCAGCCGCTCCTGCTGGCTCATTCGCGCAAGAACTTCATCGGCAGCCTCACAGGCAAGCCCCCGTCCGGGCGAGACCTTGAGACGCACGTGGCCAGCGCGCTCGCCTACGAGCAGGGGTTCCGCATTTTTCGCGTACATGACCCGGCGGGAGCGCGGCGAGCA
Source organism: uncultured Anaerolineaceae bacterium (assembly GCA_964436025.1). Lineage (GTDB taxonomy): Bacteria > Chloroflexota > Dehalococcoidia > Tepidiformales > Tepidiformaceae > Amarobacter. The sequence goes on along the minus strand of CAYTBM010000071.1, from coordinate 8,838 downwards.
TTGGCCCTCGCTGCGGCGATCAGTTCCGGGCAGCCCGGCGACTTCGGTCCCGACGAATCGTCCTGGCCCTGGAGGGCGGGCGCGAGCGCGTCTCATATGACGCTGCAGGCGCCCGACAAGTCGGCCCCCGCCGGGCAACGCTGGTAGCTCAGGGCGCCGGCGGTTGCGTGGGCAGTCCTGCCATGCGCCAGGCGACGCCGGAGGAGTTGGTGACGTCCTTCGAGACTGTTCCCCTGGTCTTGCCGTCTCTGCTGACGATCCAGAGTTCCGGCCCATCGGCTCGTTGCGGGTAGTACTGGAGGACGATCCACTGTGAGTCAGGCGACCAGACGATCACCTGAGGTTGGCTGTACTCGGGCACATCGAACGAGGCGATTTGCCGGCGCACCCCGTCTTCGATGAGGAACAGGCCACCCCCATGCTCCGCGACCGCGTAAGTGCCGTCCGGAGCATAGTTGCCGCCGCCGATGCCGCCCGGACCGGCCTTCCAGATATCGACCGATACGACCTTACCAGTGTCGCGCTGCGCGCCGGTGGTGAGGTCAACTTCCCAGAGCACGCCGCCACGCTGGTCGAACCGCACCACCTGCGCTGCGTCATCCGCCACCCAATAGAGCTGAGGCGTCGCGAAAAACTCCGGCAGGCAGGCGCGCGTCCTCCTTGAGCGCCCGGAGGCCTCCGCCTGAACAAAGCAGGAATCGGAGTTGATGAACAGCAGTTCGCCGGGAATTGCCGGGTTAGGATTCCTCTCGAGCGAAGGCGGGGACGGGTTGTTCCGCCCAAAGGCAAAGACGACAACGGCGACCACGATCAACGCGGCCAGCCCAGCGAGGATCCCTGCCGCGTAGAGACGAGTCTTCATGGCAATCGTTTCCGTGCATCGATTTCGCGGCGGTACGCCGCCAGCAACAGGACGCCCGCGATCACCAGGCCACCGCTGATCATCAACGCGAGAGGTGCACCGAGCCGCTCGGAGAAGTGCTCGAAGATGAACGTCACCAGGACCCAGAAGGTGCCTGCCACGCCGACGATGACAAGCAGGAACGACGCCCGGACCACGCCATAGCCGATGAGCCCGACCGCGCACACCCCAGCCAGGAACTCGAACGCGATGTGACCGTCGCCTATCCCGGCCTCCCATGGACCCGCGATGAGCAAAACCGAGAACAAGAACGACCCTGACACCTCGGGCTTGAGCCACTTCGCCTCCGACATGGCGACGCCCGCGGCCCCGAAACCCAGCAGAGTCATCCCGGCCGCTGTCTGGCTGAACTCGTCGGGCCAGTTTCCGATCATCTGGGCGAGAAAGAAGCTCGCGGCCGCGACCGCCAGGACCTGGGCGTGGCGAGGGCTCAATACCCACAGGGTCACTGAAAGGCCAAACGTCGATGCGGCGACGGTCAGAAGCCTTCCCCGGTCGTCGTGCTCACCGAAGCCCAGGTGGTACTCATTCAGGATGATGGCGAGCAGCCCCGCAAACAGGCCAACGGAGACGAGCCACGCCAGTTGGCTCCCGCGTTCGAGCTGGGGCTCTTTGCTCAGGCGCATAGCGCCGCCTGCGGCAAGCAGGAGGGCTGTCGGCACACCAATCGCGGTAACGCGTGCCCACGAGGCCAGATCGTCCCAATTCTGCGCGAGCAGGGCGAAGACGCCCACGCCCAGCACCACGACGCCCAGGTACAAGAGAGCTTCAAGCGCACCCGGCCGTTCGGCCGCATCGCTTCTCGCTGGGCTCTGCGCCTGTTCCCAGACTTCGATGCGCTCCGCGGTCTCACGCTCGATCAGACCCGCGTCCATCCAGCGTTTCAAGTGTTCGCGTGCGTTCGCCATGCAGAAACCTTACGAATTGAGCAGAGGCGCCAACAGTACGGATCGGCCCTGTGCCATGGCACAACCGGGCCATTCGCGGTCACCTGCCAGCCGAAACCCGCGCGAGGAGAGCCTCCGCCTCTGCCACAGTGCGACGGACCACTTCCGCCGCAGGGATAACATCTTGGACCACGCCCGACGACTCCCCCGCCCAGTTGATCTCCGTTTCCGGGTTGCGGCCAAGCTCCATGACGAAGGCGAAGGGCGGCATCCCGGCAGCCTTTGCGCGAAGTTCGGACTCGCGACCGGACCATTCCTCGGAGAAACGGCTGCGCATCGCCCGGCCTACCACTCCGGCCGGCCATTGGATCGGGTACGGCGCGTCGAACACTTCAGCGGCCGCCGTGTTCTCACCGTTACTGGCGGCGATGGCGGCCTTCTGCGTCGCGGAACCAGCGAATTCAATCGTTGCCTTGAAGCGCGTGCCCATCACGACACCCGCGGCGCCCATCGCCAGTGCGGCGGCGAGGCCGCGGCCGCTCGCTACTCCGCCGGCAATGGCTACCGGAACCCCTTCGGCCGCGTCCAGCACCTGCGCCGCGAAGCTGAGCGTGCTGCGATGGCCCGTGTGCCCACCCGCCTCGTTTCCCTGGACCACCAGCACATCCGGGCGCTCGGCTATGACGGCGCGAGCAGTGTCGAAGTCCTGCACCTGGACGACGACCGGGATGCCGGCGTCTTTGCAGCGGCGCAGTGCGGTGACCGGGTCGCCGAAGGACAGGGTGACCACAGGTACGCGCTCTTCGATAGCCACGGTCACTATCTCGGGCGCAAATGGCGCCCAATCGAAGGTGATGACATTAAGTGCCCAGGGCTTCGATGTGGCGTCGCGGCATGCAGCGATGTTCTCCCGAACGGCGCGTGGCGGAAGCCCGATCGTGCCCATGGAACCCAGCGCTCCAGCGTTCGAGACCGTCGAGGCCAGCGCCGGTCCCGCCTCTCCACCCATGCCCGCCTGGATGATCGGGTGTTCGATGCCGAGCAGCCGGGTGAGTTCCGTGGTGAGTATGATCGTCCCCTCCGAATTCGAATCCGCGCCTATACTGCCACTGCCTTCCAAGGGCCGCAGCCCCAGGAAGCGAGGTAACACCGTGTCACTCAAAGGGAAGTCGGCAATTGCCGGGATCGCGGAGTACAAGCCGAGCCGCTACACCCAGGGCGCAACAACACTCGGAATGCTGGCCGACGTTGGCATGCAGGCAGTTGCCGATGCCGGCCTGGAAATGAAGGATATCGATGGGCTGGTGACCGAAGCGTTCGCGGAAGCGCCGATGTTTGCGCCGGCCACGATGGTCGAATACCTCGGGGTCGACGCGAAGTTCGCCGAAGTGGTGGACCACGGCGGTGCGACGGGCGCGGCGATGGTACTCAGGGCCGCCATGGCCATCTCGGCCGGACTCTGCGACCGCGTGCTGTGCATGACCGCGGCCCGGCGCGAACAACGGAGCAACGCTGGACCGAAACGCTCCGCCAACACCGGATGGGCCGGCCGGCGCAGCGACCGCACGCCCTATTCGGAGTTCGAGGTGCCCTACGGCGCTATCGGCGCGAATTATGGCTACGCGATGATCGCGCAGCGCTACATGCACGAGTTCAAGCTCAAACCGGAGCACCTCGCCAAGATTGCTGTAGCCCAGCGCTATAACGCCTGCCACAACCCGGATGCGATGTTCTTCGGCCAGCCGATCACCGTCGAAGACGTGCTGAACTCCCCGGTGGTGGTGGACCCGCTCCACCTGCTCGAAATCGTGATGCCCGTCGCCGGCGCGGCCGCAGTCGTCGTGGCTGGCGCGAAGACGGCTCGCAAGCTGAAGCACGATCCTGTTTACGTGCTCGGCGCCGGCGAACATACGACACACCGCAGCATCACGTATGCGCCAAACCTGACCCACAGCCCGATCAAGGCGGCAGCGGACCTGGCCTTCGACATGGCCGGCGTTCGCCGGAAAGACATCGACATCGCCAGCATCTACGACTGCTACACCATCACCGTGCTCATCTCGCTGGAAGACGCGGGGTTCGCCAGAAAAGGCGCCGGCGGAAAGTTCGTCGAGGAGCACAACCTGCAATTCGACGGCGACTTTCCGCTCAACCCGCACGGAGGCCAGCTTTCGTTCGGCCAGGCGGGGCTCGCGGGCGGCATGTCGCACGTGACGGAAGCAGCACGCCAGCTTATGCGCCGGGCAGGCGACCGCCAGGTGAAGAAGCCGGACTTTGCCTTCGTGAATGGCAACGGCGGCATCATGAGCGAGCAGGTCTCGCTCGTTCTCGGGAGGGACCGGTGAGCCAGGAATCGACGGCGTACGAACGCCCGTTACCCGAACCCACTGAGACGACGCAGCCGTTCTGGGACGGTCTGAGGGCGCACAAGCTGGTCCTCCAGCGTTCGAAGAACGGGAAGCGCGCGATTTACTACCCGCGTTCCGTCTCGCCCTTCGGCCCCAGGGACGAACTGACCTGGAAGGAATGCAGCGGGCGCGGGACCGTTTACTCGTTTACGGTGGCACGCCGCCCGACGGCGCCACAGTGGTCAGACGCCGGCGATTACGTCATCGCTATCGTGGAAATCGAAGAAGGCGCGCATATCACGGCGAACATCGTGAACTGCGACCCGGGTGCGGTGCGAATTGGCATGGCTGTCCGGGCGGTGTACCAGGATGTGACACCAGAGGTCACGCTGCTTCAGTTCGAACCGGCCTGAAGCTCAGGCCTGCCCGGACGAACGGAAAGGGCCTATGCCGCCTGTTTAGCCCTTGGACCGTGCTCGCGGAGCGCAATCAGTTCCGCCCGGATGCGCAGGAGGATGGGCGCGGCCATGTTCGACACTCCGGGGGCGCGCATAGCATCCACCATCTGGATCGCTTCATCGATCGCTGAGTCGAATCCGCTCTGCCAGGAATCTCGGTTGGCCGGCGCCTGCATCGGGAACACCTCGTGTCGGTCTACCTCAGCTATCGACCGATAGCGGGCATCGCGATAGTCAGTCACCGTTTTTTTCGGGCTTCCACCCAGCATTCACTCAATGGTCTCCTCCTTGTTGCCGTCAATCTGGGGGTAGGGCGGTGGAAGGTTGGAGACCACGGTTATGGATTGGTTGAGGCACTTCGCGGCTCAACGCCCCGGCGATGGTCAGGCGGCCCCCGTACCCATCGCGATCCATGCCTTTCAGTCATCCGAACCGGGTCTCGTTCAGCGCGCCATGGCCACGGGCATGGCCTACGAACTGGCGATGGACTCGTTCTTCGGCGCCGCCCACTCCATCCGGCCGCACGGTGAGCGCCATACACACTCGTTCCGCATCCAGGCCACGTTCGTAACTGACAGCGTCGACGACAACGGCATGATCTGCGGCTTCCGCGAAGTGTCCGACCTCCTGGATGCCGAAGCCCGCCGCTACGTCAACCGGTACATCAACGACATTCAGCCGTTCGACGTCGTGCAGCCGACCGGGGAGAACCTCGCCACCGTCATCTATCGCAATCTCCTGGCCGCACTGGCCGAAGACATGCCCGGGGGGCCAGAACTGGTCAGCGTAACCCTCTGGGAAAACCCGACGAGCTCAGTTCGCGTCGGGATGTGGAGGGCCGCATGAATCGAGCATTCGTTGCTCTGCTGACCGCACTCACGCTCGGAGCTTTGCTGCCTGGTTCGAAGGCCCCTCCGGCTTTCGCCGCCACCGCGCCGGGCCGTATCACCTTCCTCGCCGCGAGCTGCCCTGCGAGCAGCTCGATGTATCAGCGCGTGGCAGCGGGACAGGACCCGAACTCGAACGAAAACGGCAACGCCGCAGACCCGGCTGATATCGCCGCATATGGTTGCGCCCCGACCGGCAGCCTCGGCTTCTTCCTGCTCGCCAACTCCACGGAGAAATCCCTGTTTTTGGACGACGGGCTGACGAAGGCGACGGCTGTTTCCAGTAGCGAGAGCGGCCCGGCGGGGGCGACCATTATCCAGTCCGGCGCCACCGCATTCGTCCCAGGCGGTGTGGCTCAAACCCGCCGGTTTTCGGTTGCGAACTACCCGACAACAATCACGTCGCGCGCCGCAATGCCGTTCCTGGATCTCCAGTGCCTGAGCGACGGCTACAACAGCGACAACGCCGACGGAGCGGGCTGGAGCGACCAGGCCATCGCCGCGGGAAGCCAGGCGTACTGCATCGCGTACGTGTGGGACGGCGTTGCCGCGAGCACACCTACGGCCACCGCGACCGTTCCTCCCTCACCGTCCGCCACACCGACCACTCCAGCGTCGGCAACAACCGGGGCCGGCACCACGGGCACACCCGGTTTGTCTCCTTCCACCACCACGGCGACGGTGACGGCCGGCGCAGCCTCCGCGCCCAGCACGTCGGCAAAGGCCGCCGATTCAAACATTGTCATCGAGGTGCTGCTGCGGGATGGTGGCGGCAACTGGAAGCTGACATCCAGCCCGGGCGAATGGTCATTCAAAGTCAGTTCGGCCAACGGCAAAGACGTCAAGGTGGTGCATGACGGCGCCCTCGAGCTGGACTCTGCGGTCTACGAGATCACCTTCGCCGGGGGCCCGGACACCGCGGCCAAGACCAAGCTTACGGACTTCGAACTGCTGGAATCACCTGCTACAACGTGTGGAGCGCCAGACGGCAACGACCAGACTCTCAAGCTGACCCCGGCGGACTTCAAGAAGAACTCGTCAATCCACATTTGCGCGTTTCTTGCTGGGACAACGTCGAATGCAACCGTGAAGAAGACCTTCGTGAAAGCTGACGAAACCACCGTCACGTGGAAGCTCCAACCATCGGCGGGTGCCGATCTGCTGGTCTGGGACACGAAGGCCGAATCCTGCGAGGAGTTCAATGGGGCCAGCTGCGAGGGAATCGCGAAGGGCAACGCGGGCGGCTTCTCAGCGAAGGGCAGCAAGGACCAGTACCTGCTCGTCACCCAGTCCTACAAGAAGGACGGAGAATCGTGCTCGGTCAAGAACACCGCTGAGTGGGCTCCGTCAGCCGGTGGGGCGAAGCAGTCGGTCGAAGCCTCGTACGTGTGCTCTGGCGCCCCCACGATGGGCTGGCCCCTGTTTGCGCTGTTCATCGGAGGCGCCCTCGGAATGGCGGTGGTGGTCCGCCGGAAGATGCGATGGCCGGAGTAGCGCTCTTCGCGATCAGCCTGGCTATCTGGGCCGCGCTTGTCCGCTTCTTCTGGAAGGCGCATGCCTGGCTCCCCTACTTTGTCGCCGGGGCCGCGGGCTTCGCGCTCCTCTTCGTGGTCTTGCTCCGGGAGTTCCTCCCCGGGGAGACCTTGTTACGCCACGCAACGGCCGGGACCGTCAATTCTCTGTCCTGGGCACTGGGCATCCAGACGAGGGTGAGTTCGGCCAATCCGGGCGATCTCCTCGTCGTCGGCGTGCCGTACCACGAGGAGTGGACGATGCTCAGTATCGGCATCGAATGCTCCGGTCTGCTCGAAATTGCGACGCTCTGCGGGCTGGTCCTCTTCTTTCCCGCACTGCCCCTCCCGCGACGGTTGCTGGTGTTGGCGGCGGCGGTGGGGCTCACCTTCGCGGCGAACATCATCCGAATGCTCGTCATCGTCCTTGCCGTCGGTTATGGCGGCCAGTCGACGCTGGAAATCGCACACGTCGTACTTGGCCGCGCGGTGTTCTTCGTGCTTGCCATCGGCATTTACTGGTTCGCCATCACACGGCCGACGCTGAACGCCGTCGGC
>CAYTBM010000071.1:0-1167 GCA_964436025.1 uncultured Anaerolineaceae bacterium | reverse complement strand
CATTGGCTCTCCACACTGCACCAGGGCAAACCGTGGGCGCTCAACGTAGGTATTCACTACGCCCAGGGCGACTACATCATCAACCTCGACAGCGATGTCGTCCTGCACGAAGACGCCATCGTCAACATGGTGGCTGCGTTCGAGAACGACCCCGACCTCATCGCGGCGACCGGCGCCGTGGAAATCCGGCCGGAAGCGCACGATCACGGTTTCATGCGTCTGGTCCACGAATGCGAGTTCCAGGAGTACTACTTTGGGTTCAATGTCGGCCGGCGCTTCGAATCGCAAGCGAAGTCACTGTTTACTCTCGCCGGCGCGTTCAGCGGCTTTCGCCGGGAAATCCTCTTGAGCACCCATCTCTACGACACCAGCACCGTTGGTGAAGACACGTTCATGACCTTCGAGTTGCAAGAACAGTTCCCGGGAAAGCGCGTCAGCGTTGTCACTGCCGCAGTCTGCTATACGGACCCCATCCCCAGCGTGCGCGCGCTCTACGCCCAGCGCGTCCGCTGGCAGCGCGGGGAGATCGAAGTCATCGCGGCGCATCCGAAGCTCGCCGGGAGGGGACTCTTCTACCGTGGATTCGCACCGGTTCGCACACTGCTGGTCGATCACACGCTCGCCTTCCCTCGCGTGACCTGGACCTTCCTGATGCCGGCACTCGTCTTCTTCGGTTACGAGGCCTCGATTGTGCTCTGGGCGACCGTGGCCCTCTACGCGGCGTACACGCTGATTGAAACGGCCACATGGACGACCAGCGCGCTGCTGGTGGTACCGCCGTCGTCCCGACGGCTCTGGGCCGGCTGGTGGACCATCCCGCTCATGCCCGCGTACCGGTACTTTGTGTTCTGGCTGCGGTTTGCCGGTGTCCTCACAGTGCTGACAGAAGCTCACCAGTGGCGGACCACCGATCCGGTCACTGCATCGCGCAAGGAACTCCTCCACCTCGTCCATGCCCGCGACCGCGGCGGGAAGACGTCTCGCGCCGCCTGATCGTCCAGCCGTTCATTCCTCAGTTCCTTTGTTCCTTCGCGGCGCGCTGCGTACCGTGCAGACCAGGTTCACTCAGCCGGAGGCTGCATGGCACGACCGTTGGAAGACATTCGCATCCTTGACCTCACCTGGGTGCTCGCGGGGCCATTCGCCTCGATGATCCTCGCTGACCTG
>CAYTBM010000070.1:0-12993 GCA_964436025.1 uncultured Anaerolineaceae bacterium | reverse complement strand
GCGTTCTACACGACGCGCCTCTTCATTCGCACGTTCATGGGCAAGCCGATGGACCACCACGTGTACGAACACACGCACGAGTCCGCGTTTGTGATGACCGGCCCGTTGATTTTCCTCGGGCTGCTGGCGGCGTTCTCGGGCTTCATTGTCTTCCACGATGTGGGCAAGGCACTCGGGTTCCCGGGCGGCATCACCGAGTTCATCATCGGCCACCACGGGCCGCACCGATACGAGATCGACTGGGGCTTCGCCGCGGCGTCGCTCGGCATGGCGACCGTGGGCATCTGGACTGCGGCCTGGATGTACTGGGGCAACTCGCTCAAGCGTTCGACGGTGCTGGCCGAATGGAGCCCGGGCCTCTACGACATGATCAAGAAGAAGTTCTACTTCGACGAGCTCTACCAGGGGGCGATTGACCGCGGCGTGCTGGGCTTCAGCTACGTCGTAGCCTGGTTTGACCGCTACGTCGTAAACGACACAGGCGTCGACGGTTCGGCGCAGGTCACCGGGTTTGCCGGTGGTGTCCTGAAATATCTACAGACTGGCCGGGTCCCGAACTACGCGATGGCGATCGCCATTGGCGTGGCGGGCCTTGCGGTGGCCGGCCTGGTGGTGAGGGGCTAATCGATGACCTTCGATGAGGGCCAGGGCTACGTCGTCCTCGCCACGATGGCGGTGCCGCTTGTCGCGGCATTCCTTCTCGTCCTGGTGCCGGGCTCGCAGAAGATGTGGGTCCGGTACATCTCCGCGGTCACGGGCGCGATCGTCTGCGGGCTGAGCATCTACATCTTCGCGGCGTTCCAGGTGGATGGCGGAGAAGTGCAGATGAAGCTGCGCTGGGTTTGGGTGGAGAATACCGCGTTCCTGGGCAAGGACGGGATCACCCTCTACCTGGCCGTCGACGGAATCTCGGCCACGATGGCGCTGCTCACCGGCGTCGTCGCGTTCGCCGGAGCGCTCGCCAGCTGGAAGCTGGAGTACCGCAACAAGGACTTCTACATCCTCTACTGGACGCTGCTTGCGGGCGTCTTCGGGACGTTCTTCTCGTACGACCTGTTCTTTTTCTTCTTCTTCTACGAACTCGCGGTCATGCCGCTCTACCTGCTCATCGGCGTCTGGGGATCCACGCGCAAAGAGTATGGTGCGGCCAAGTTGACGCTGATGCTGGTCGGCGGCTCGGTCCTCATCTGGATCGGCATCTTCGCCACGTTCCACGAAGCGAACCTGGGGACGTTCGACCTGCAACAGCTCTGGGCCGCGGGGCAGGATGGCACGCTGAGCCCGACGTTCCAGAAGACATTCTTCCCGATGATGGTCATCGGCTGCGGGGTGCTGGCCGCGCTCTGGCCGTTCCACACCTGGTCGCCTGACGGCCACATGTCAGCGCCGACGGCGGTCTCGATGGTGCACGCGGGCGTGCTGATGAAGCTCGGCGCGTTCGGCATCATCCGCCTGGGCATCCAGCTGATGCCGGAAGGCGCCGCGTTCTGGATGCCGGGCCTGATGGTCCTCGGCGTCATCGGCGCGGTCTACGGCGCGACGGCGGCGCTCACGCAACGCGACTTCAAGCTCATCTCCGGCTATTCGTCGGTTTCGCACATGGGTTACGTGCTCATGGGCCTGGCGACGATGAACCAGATCGGCATCACCGGGGCGGTGCTGCAGATGTTCTCCCATGGGGTGATGACGGCTCTTGTCTTCCTCATGATTGGTGCGATTTACGACCAGGCGCACACGCGCGACCTGAAGGATTTCGGCGGCGTCGCGAAGGTCATGCCGCTCTGGGTCATCTTCTACGCCATCGCCGGCCTGGCGAACGTCGGCTTGCCGGGCTTCTCGGGCTTCACTGCCGAGTTCCACATCTTCGTGGGCACGTTCAAGACGTACCCGGTGTTCGGCGCGCTGGCGATCTTCGCGGCAGCGCTGGCGGCGGCCTACATGCTGCGCATGTTCGCTATGGTCTTCTTCGGACCGTTCAACACCAGGTGGTCTGACCTGAAAGATCTGACGCCGCTGGAGCGCCTGTCCGGAGGCATGCTCATCGCATCGATTGTGGTGATGGGCGTTTGGTGGGCGCCGTTTACTGACCGCATCAGCGCGGCAGTCACGCTTCTCCCGGGGGTGACCAGCTAATGCGCGACTACACGATTTTCATCCCCGAGTACATCGCGGCGGGCTCCGCGATCGGCATCATCGGCATTGAGCTGTTCTGGCCGAACTTCCGCAAGGATGCGCTGGCTTACCTGACGGCGCTGGCCGCGGTTGCCTGGTTCGTGGCGGGGCTGTTCTTCATCGGCAAGGACGCCAACAGCTTCCAGGGGCTTATCTCCAGCGACGATTTCACCACCTACTTCCGGTTGCTCGCGGCCGGCATCGTCTTCGTGGTTTCCATCATTTCGGCGAACTACATGAGTACGAAGACGAAGACGGCGGCGGAGTACTACGGCCTGTTGCTCATCGGCGGCTGCGGCATGGTCTACATGGCGGCGGCGACCGAGCTGATCACGGCCTACATTTCGCTCGAACTGCTCAGCTTCTCCCTCTACATCCTGGTTGGCTACCTGAAGCGGGACAACCTGAGCAGCGAAGCGAGCCTGAAGTACATTTTGCTTGGGGCGTTCTCCAGCGCGATGTTCCTCTATGGCATGAGCCTCGTTTACGGGGTGACTGGCAGCACGACCTATTCCGGCATCGCGGAGGCGCTCTCGGGGCGTGAGTCGGGGACGGATCCGGCGGTGGTCGTCGGTTTCATGCTGATCCTCGCCGGCGTGGGCTTCAAGGTTTCGGCGGCGCCGTTCCACATGTGGGCCCCGGACGCCTACGAAGGCGCGCCGATGCCCATTACGGCGTTCCTCTCGACGCTTTCGAAGGCTGCCGGGTTCGCGCTCATCCTGCGGCTGTTCAGCACCGCCATCGTGGTCGATGCGGCTGAGTGGCGCTGGGCTGTGATCGCCCTCGCGGCGCTAACGATGACCGCCGGCAACCTCATCGCCATCCAGCAGAAGAACCTGAAGCGGCTCGTGGCGTACAGCTCCATCGGCCAGGTGGGTTACATGCTGATCTCGATCGCGGCGATTGGCTACGGCGACCCGCAGGGCGGCATCAACGCCACCTCGGGCCTGCTGATCCACATCATCGGCTATGTGGCGAGCACGCTGCTGCTCTTCACGGCGCTGACGGCCGCCTACAACAAGACGGGGCGCGACGACATCGATGGGTTGAAGGGCCTCGCCGAAACGCAGCCATTCCTGGCGCTTGTCATCACCTGTGCGCTTTTCTCGTTCGCGGGGCTGCCCTTCTTCGCCGGCTTTGCCACCAAGCTGTTCATGTTCCAGGGGGCAACGAGCAGCGACACCATGTGGGTCATCGCGCTGGCGGTGGTAAACAGCTTCATCAGCCTCTACTACTACCTGATGATCATCCGCCAGATGTACCTGTACGACCCGGTGGGCGAAACGGCCCGCTGGAAGATGAACCCGGTACTGGGCGGGCTCGCGGTGCTGTTAGTCATCGGAGTGCTGTTCATCGGCATGTATCCGGGGCCGGCCTTCAGCGTAAGCGAAGAGGCGGCGAAGCCGCTGTTCGAGCCGGGCGTCGCGAACGGGCTGGCGCGGGCGCCTTAGTGCGGGAGCAAGCGAGCGGCCGCTGAGTCGCGCCTGAACCGACCGCGCGTGATTAAGAGCGTTCTTCCGTCCACTGGCTGACGAATTGCTCGGTGTTCGCGATGTCTTCGGCAGAGAACCTATTGAAGATTCGTAAGAGGCGTCGCAGCCGTTCTCCAACCGAAAGGCCCGCAGTACCAAGGATGAGTCCAGCATGTGCGGTTCCGCCTGTGGCTAGCTCAACGTGCAGCCGACGGAAGTCGCGGACGTTGCGCGAATACAGCACTCGCCCGAGGCTGGTCGCGAAGAGCAACTGCTCGAGGTCTGTGGTGCCGTCCATTCCGGTTTCTGTGGAACTGAGAACATCGACCCCAGCAGACCTCAGTGCGGCGATGAAGTCACGGCCCTGGGAATCCTCGTCCAGATACAGTCGGCACTCGCTCAGTTGGTTGCCGCCCTGGAGGCTTTCGGCTCAAGTTCCGCGAGCCACTCACGCTCAGCTGCCGCGTCCTCGGCAAAGTAGCCCTCAACTTCTTCCCTGTTTGCGAGCCAGTAGGTAATCGCTGCGAAGATGCGGGCCAGATCGAGATGCGGGTAGCAGTCAGACAAGATCTGTTCTGCTGACATTCCCTGTTCGTAGAGGTCGACGATGGCGAGCACGGTCATGCCGGTGCCAGCCAGGCACGGGCGTCCGCCGTGCAAGTCAGGATTCTTGGTGATGAGCGTGCCGATATCTATGGTGGCAACCATAGGATCAGGATAGCAGGTCTCGAGTGCGGACTTGCTCTCCAGGCTCACCGCCACAGCTTGCACGCGCACGGGTTAGTTATGCGTTTGCAATGCGGCCGCCGGTACACTCCGGCCGATGCGTCCCGAAGTACTTGATCAGCCTCACGCCGGGGCGTCCTTCAGTTTCCTCGAAGCCTACCCGGATGCAATTGCCATCCACCGCCTGGGCGAGATCCTGTTCGTAAACGAGGCGGGCCTTCGGCTGGTCGGTGCGGAGAGCGCGGACGTGGTGCTCGGCCGCAATGTGCTCGAGTTCGTGCATCCTGACTCTCGCGGCCCAGTGCTGGAACGGATGCGCCAGACCGCGAGCGGTGTAATGGCGGGATTGCTTGACGAGCAATTCATCCGGCTGGACGGCGCCACCATCGACGTTCAGGTCGTCGCGTTGCCTATTGGGCTGGAGGATGGCCCGGCGACGCAGCTCATCGTCCGCGATGTGACGGCGCAGCGCGCACTGGAACGCCAGGCGGCGGAGCACGGATTCACGCAGGAGGCCCTCGACCTGGCGGAGCGTGCGGCCGGCCTCGGCGTGTGGGACTGGCGCGTTGGCTCCGAAGATCTGCGCTGGACGAAGGGCCTGGAGCCGCTCCACGGTATGGCGCCCGGGACATTCCGGGGGACGTTCGAACACTTCCTGGAGGCTGTCCACGCGGATGACCGTCCCGGCCTGCTCGCTGCGATCGACGCGGCCCTTGCCAGCGGCGGGAACGACGACTTTGAAGCCCGGATGCGGATCGGCGGGCTGGAGGACGAGCGGTGGATCCTCGGGAAGGGCCGCGTGTTCCGCGATGCGTCTGGTGAGCCCACGCGCATGGTGGGTATCGGGCTTGACGTCACGGCGCGCACCAGGGTGGAGATGGAGCTCGCGGAACAGCAGGCGTTTCTGCGGCTGGTCACCGGCCTCTTGCCTGCCAATGTCGCCTACTTCGACACGGAGGAGCGCTACCGCTTCGTGAACGACACCTACGGGACGTGGTTCGGCGTGGACCCGGCCAGCGTGCTGGGGCACACGGCCCGCGAGTTCATGGGGAAGAAGGCGTACAGCATCTGCGAGCCGCACTTGAAGCGGGCGCTCGCCGGTGAGCCGGCGGAACTGCGCATGGACATCTTCAATCCCTCCGGTGGGCGCCGTTACCTGCATGCGCAGTACGTGCCGGACCGGCGGACGGACGGCTCCGTTCGCGGCGTGGTGGCGCTGATCAACGATGTCACAGCCCTGCACCAGGCCACGGAGTCGCTGGAGGCGGCGCTCGCCGCCCGGGACGACTTCGTGGCGTTCACGACACATGAGCTTAAGACGCCGCTGACGGTAATCCTTGGCCTCGCAAACGTCCTTGCCCGGCGCGCGGGCGAGCTCGCGGCGGAGGATTTGCGGGAAGTCGGGGCTTCGATGGAGCGCGAGGCGCGCCGGCTGGAGGACACGGTTGAGAACATGCTGCTCCTCGCGCGGGCGGAGCGCGGAGATGCTGACGAGCCGGCGCTGCTCCATCGCTGCGTGGAACAGTTGCTCGGATCGAGGGCATGGCAGCCCACCGCCCGGCGGTGGAAGTTCGAGGTGAACGGCGCGCCTGGTGTCACGCTGGCGCCAGCCGGGTGGCTGCAGCATCTGGTTGAGAACCTCGTTTCCAACGCCGAGAAGTACAGCCCTCCTGAGACCGAGATCGAGGTAACCGTGCGCGAACGGGGGAACTCCGTGGAGCTGACGGTCAGCGATCGCGGCCGGGGCATCACCGAGGAGGATTCGGAGCGTCTCTTCGAGCCGTTCTTCCGCAGCCGCCCGGAGGAAGCGGGAGTGCCGGGGATCGGCCTGGGTCTGACGGTCTGCCGGAAGCTGGTCCATCGCCTCGGCGGGGAGATCTGGCTTCGTCCGCGGCTGGGCGGCGGCACTGAGGCGGGGTTCCGCCTCCCGGTGGTGCTGGAGAACCATGCGCGCGGAGACGAGCGCGATGAAGGCGCCGGGAACGGACGCTGAAGGTTAGTCGGCGGGCTTGAAGCGCCAGGCCTGGATGTCGCCAAGGCGCCCCGTCACCTCGGAGACCTCGCGCGCGGAGGTGCCGGCGAGCCCCGAGAGTTTCGCGACGAACATCTCGCCGCGTTGGGAGTAGGACTCCCCCTCCACGGTGTACCACTGTCCGGCGAGCAGGATACCTGCTACGAGCTTGTGTCGAACTTCAGGGATCACCAGGGCCTCCAGCGAGTCGTGCGAATTCGCGGAGCGTAGCAACGCGCTGGATTAGCGGCGAAGGGGCTACTGCCAGGGGTATTCGTACACGCGGACCGGGTCCTCGAAGCCGGGCAGGAGTGTGGGACCGAAGTCATTGAAAGCTCGGTCGGGCGCGCTGCAGGCCTCGCGGGCAGCATCGGTCAGCAAGATTTCGCCGCCGTGCGCGTGAGCACAAACGCGGTTGGCCAGGTACACGGCCACGCCGAAGACACCGCCGTCAACTTCGATGAGGTCGCCGTAGTGGATGCCGCAGCGGATCTTCAGTGGCACTTCCGTGGGGTTGCCGCGAGATACTTCGGCTTGCGCGGTGACAGCGTGGGCGAGGGCCTCGTCCACGGAATCGAAGGTCAGGACGAAGCCGTCGCCCAGGGACCGGACAACACGGCCCGAGTTGTTGCCGGCGACGCGGACGGTTTCGGCGAGGAACTTGAGGAGGTGGTATGCGCGGGCATCGCCGAGCTGGCGGGTGACCCTGAGCGAGCCCGGCACATCAATAAGAAGGAGTGCGCGGGATACGGGCGCGAGGCCCGAAACGTCTTCCGCAAGTACGGTCTGGGTGGTCAAAAACGTAAACTCCGAAGGTCCGCCGGTGTCATTGGCATCCTCCCTGGCGGCCATGGAATCAATCTACTGGTGGACTTGCGGAGTCACTGTGACAGCTATCACAGTGATGCGAGCCTTAGGGGTATTCCCCTACACCAGAACGCGCTGCAGCGTCCGCTTGCGCACGGTGCGGCCGCACGGTCGCGGCGCTTCCGTGCTGAGGTGGACCCGCGTTTGCGCCTGGGGGAGGTCTTTCTGGCTTACGCCCGGGGCACGGTTTCGACCCGGCGCGGCGGATCACGGCTGGTAGGTGATGCCGACCTTCGATAAGAAGGTGACGAGTGCGTCTTCGTGCACTTCGCCAGTCTTGATCACCTGCAGCACGCCGTCCTTATCGATGAAGAAGGTGGTGGGCATGTAGGTCACCCGGTAGTGCTGGGCGACACTGCCGGCGCCATCGAGGACGGACGGGTACGTGGCGCCCAGCTTGTCGAGGATGCCGGTTGCTTCGCCCGGACCTTCCAGGTAATCGACACCGAGCACGACGAGCTGGTCGCCGAGCTTCTCCTGGGCTGCCTGGAACTCCGGGATTTCGTTCTTACAGGGGTCGCACCAGCTGGCGAACCAGTTGAGGATGACGGCCTTGCCCCGGTAATCCGAAAGCTTCACCACCTTCGACTGGTCGCGTGCGTCGACGAGGGCGAAGTCTGGCGCCTTCTCGCCCTCTGCCGGGCGGTTCGGGTCGATGGGGCCGGTGTTGGGGTAGGGATTCGGCAGGCCGGTGGGCACCTGCACGTCGTTTCCGCCGTCATCGCCGCCAGCGAGGAAGACGTAGGTGCCCGCGAGCACGGCGAGAAACAGAGCTCCCGCCAGGACGGCATACCCAGCGAGCTTGCGCTGGGGCGAGGCAGCCTGAGGCGAGGCGGATTTCGGGGGCGCTTCTTCCACTGGGGACGATGGTAGCAGGGTACGGTGTTCATTCATCGTTAACGGGATTCGTTACCATTGATTACAGATGGTTACTGCAGCCCCGGCGAACCCGCGGGTACTGGTGGTGGAGGATGAGGAATCACTGCTCTTCACCCTGGCCCACAGCCTGAAGAAAGAGGGCTATCACGTCCTCACAGCGAACCGAGGAGATGACGGCCTCAAGCTGGCCCGTGAGCAACATCCTGACCTGATCCTGCTTGATGTGATGTTGCCGGGGATCGATGGCATCCAGGTCTGCCGGATGCTCCGCCGCGATTCAGACGTGCCGATCATCATGCTCACGGCGCTGGGTGGCGAAAGCGACCGCGTGGCCGGCCTCGATACGGGCGCTGACGACTACATGCCGAAGCCCTTCGGCATGCGGGAGCTGATGGCGCGGGTGCGGGCGCTGCTGCGGCGCTCAGCCCCGCGGGCACAACCAGATACGGGCCCGAGCATGGTGGTTTCGGGAGACCTCACGATGGACCGCGAACGCCACGAGGTGAGCCGCGGGGGCAAGGTGCTGCGGCTGAAACCGAAGGAGTTCGAACTCCTGCTATTCTTCACGCAGCATCCGGGGCGAGTGTTCTCGCGGGAGCAGATCCTCGATGAGGTATGGGGTTTCGACTTTTACGGCGGGCCAAGGACGGTGGATGTCCACGTGCGCTGGCTACGCCAGAAGATCGAAGACGACCCGGCGAACCCCGAGCGGCTCAAGACCGTGCGCGGGAGCGGGTATCTCTTCGAAGGGTAGCGGCCAGCCACGGCGGCACCGAGGGCACCGGCCCTCGCCCCCTCCCCCGAATCCTGCATCGCCAGCGAGGGGGAATGGCGCTGCCGCTATTCAAGCGGACGTGTGTTCGCTGACGCTAGCGGGGGCCGAGCCCCGCGACTCCAGGGTGATGGGGCGCGGCCTTGAGGCGTGACCTTGCCTTGCGCGGGGCCGTGGTAGGCCTGCTGGCGGCGGGTGGCGGGATTGCCACGGGGTTCATCGAGCGCGAAGCCGGGGCATCCAACACGATCTGGTTGTACGGGCTGATCGTGGCCTGCCTTGTGGGGTTGCTGGCGGGCTACCTGGCGTTTCGCAAGCCTGCCGCCGCCTTGCGCACGGTAGGCGAGGCGGCCGGCCGAATTGGGGAGGGTGAGCTTGCCCAGCGCGTGCCCGAGGCGAGCGGCCCGGCCGGCGACTTGCTGCATTCGTTTAACGTGATGGCCGGGCGCATCGAGCAACTCTTCGACTCAGTGGCCGCCGAGCACGCGCGGCTCGAGGCGGTGTTCGACGCGTCGAGCGACGGGATGGTGGCGCTTTCGGCGGATACGACGGTTCGCTTCCTTAACCCGGCAGCGGTGCAGGTGTTCGAAAAGCCGATGTCTGACGCGATCGGCCGGTCGTTCATCGAGACGGCGCGCGATTACGAGCTCGACGCGCTGGTGCGGCGGGTCATCGCGGACCGAACGCACGGCGAAACGTCGGTCGTCACCTTCGGACCGCGCCGCATTCCCCTGCGCGCGGCGGCGCTGCCCATAAGCGATGGCGGGGACTGGGCCGTATTGCTGACTCTGACGGACCTGACCGATGTGCAGCGCGTGGACCAGGTACGGCGCGACTTCCTGAGCAACGTCTCGCACGAGCTGCGGACGCCGCTCGCGGCGATCCGCGTGCTCGTGGAAGCCCTCGATGACGGCGTGGACACTGCTGACGCGCCGGAGTTCCTGGGACGCATCCACCAGCAGGTGGAGCGGCTGACGTCACTGGTGAACGAACTGCTCGACCTTTCACGCATCGAGTCGGGCGCGATCAACCTGAACCCGGAGCCGGTGGACGTCGCTGCGCTGGTCGCGGAGGCGGCTTCGCTTCTGCGTACGCGGACAGAGCCGCTGGGGGTGGCCGTCGTCTTCGAAGGGGAACCGCTGACGGTGGAGGCAGATCGGGCTTCGCTGCTTCGCGTGGTAAGCAACCTGCTGGACAATGCGGTGAAGTGGAGCCCGCGGGGCGGGACGATCCACGTGGGTTGTGATGAGGAGGGCGACCTCGTGGCCATCCGGGTGCGCGATGAGGGCCCTGGCATCCCGGAACAGGACCTGCCGCGGGTGTTCGAACGGTTCTACAAGGGCGAGGCGTCGCGGGCGACATCCGGCGTTGGGTTGGGGCTGGCAATCGTGAAGCATCTGGTGCGCGCGCATGGCGGCACAGCGACGGTGGAAAGCCGACCAGGGGCCGGGGCGTGTTTCACGGTGCGGTTGCCGAGCGTCTTCGTGGGCCGGCGGTGAGGCAGCCTTAGGGCCCGGCAGGGTGGAGGTGGTTCGGGGCGGGACATCCGCTATCATCGAAGAGATGTTATCTGTTGATTTCCGGGTACAGATGAGCAGACCACGGCCGGTGTGAGACCGGCCTGGCGATGCAGCGTGATCCGGCCGCTCGTGTGGCTGGTGGTTGTTGCGCGCCGGCGAAGCCAACTCGCCTGCCCCGGCACGGAGCCGTGGGCGTTCCCCCGGAATTGTTGAACCACCATGCTCTTCGCTGAAAACGCTACCAAGTCTTTCGGGCCAAACGATGTCATCCGCGACCTCACGTTCATCGTGGGGGACGGGGAGCACGTGGGCCTCGTGGGCCCCAATGGGGGCGGGAAATCCACTATCCTCCGGCTGCTGGCGGGGGACCACAAGGTCGATAACGGCGCGGCCGGCTATCGCGGGACTTCCCTGGGCTACTTGCGCCAGGAGGCGGGACTGGAGGAATCGAACACGCTCGTGCAGGAGTTGTGGGAGGCGTTCCCCGAGGCGCGCGCCATCGAACTCCAGCTCGAGGAGATCGCCCAGCAGATCGAGCGGGGCGAGGGCGACCTGGACGCGTTGATCGAGCAGCAGGCGGCGCTGTTCGACCAGTTCGAAGCCATGGACGGCTACCGGATCGAAGCGCGCATCGGAAGGGTGCTGGATGGCCTCGGCTTCAAGGACAGCGATCGGACGAAGCGCTGCGGTGACTTCTCTGGAGGCTGGCAAATGCGCATTGCGCTGGCGAAGGTGCTGGTGCGGCGACCCGAGAACGCGCTGCTCGACGAGCCGACGAACCACCTGGACGCCAAGACGCGCGACTGGCTGGCCCAAGAATTGCAGGAGTGGGACGCCGCGCTGCTCATCGTCACGCACGATGGGCCGTTCCTGGACAAGGTGGCGGACCGCATCCTGGACCTTCGCGACGGGAAGGTTGAGAGCTATACCGGCGGCTACAGCGATTACCAGCGCCAGAAGGCGGCGAAGCTGCAGGCGCAGGACCAGGCGGCAGCACGCCAGGAGCGCGAAATCGGCAAGCAGGAGCGTTTCATCGAGCGTTTCCGCGCCAAGGCGACGAAGACCACGCAGGTGCAATCGCGCGAGAAGCTGATCGCCAAGATCGAGCGTGTCGAGCGGACGAAGAAGGAAGACGAGGTGAACTTCGTCCTCCAGTCCCACGGCCGGACGGAGCTGGACGTGCTGATGATGAAGCACGTCGGGCACGCCTACGGCGACCACCTCGTGCTGGTGGACGTGAACCTGCATGTCGAGCGCGGGCAAAAGGTGGTGTTCATCGGGCCGAACGGAAGTGGCAAGAGCACGCTGCTTCGCATTGCTGCGGGGCTCATCGCGCCAACCGAGGGCACGGTCGAGTGGGCCGAACGGGCGCGGCCGGGCTACTACGACCAGCACCAGGATGAGGCACTCGACTACAGCCGGACCGTGCTCGAGGAGGTGCGTTCGGTGGCGGGCGGGGCGCCCGACGTGAAGCTGCGGACGGTGCTGGGACAGTTCTTATTCAAGGGCGACGATGTCTTCAAGCCCGTTCGCGTGCTGTCAGGTGGCGAGCGCAGCCGGGTGGCGCTGGCGAAGTTCCTCATCCAGCCGACGAACGTGCTCTTGCTCGACGAGCCGACGAACCACCTGGACCGGACGACCCGGCGCAAGCTGATCGAAGCGCTGCAGGGCTACGAGGGCACGATCGTTTGTGCCAGCCACGACCCGGGGATAGTCGAAGGCATCGCATCGCACGTGTATGAGGTGAAGGACCTGGCGGTGCGTGAGCTGCTGCACATGCGGCGGGGGTGATGAAGACCACGCGCTATTTTTCGAGGAGCAAGTGCTTTCGCGCCGGCCCTACATCCGGCGTGAGTGGTGCGAGCGCGCAGTCACGTCGCCGGAGCATGTCCAGAATGAGCCTGCGGGACGTGTGCGATACTGGAGGAGAATTCCGGAACTCGGAAATCGCTGGCTTCGGGTTGTAACGCTGGAGGACGGCGATACCATCCACAACGCTTTCCCCGACCGGCGCTTCCGGCTACCTGGTGCATGATCCGATGAAGATTCACTACTATCCCGAGACAGACTCGCTCTACATCGCGTTTAGCGATCGGCCCTCAGTCGATGCCGTAGAAGTGGTAGAAGGAGTCGTTGCGGATCTGGACGACGCCGGCAAGGTGATCGGGCTCGACATTGACCAGGCGTCAGAGCACCTGGACCTCAAGACGGTCGAGACGATTGACCTTCCCCTTCCTAAGGGAGCCTAACTGGGCTCTCCGCCTCGCTCACGCTCGGGGCTTATTGATTCGGGTCACGCCGTGCGCGTCGCGCCGGATTCCTTGAGCGCGGCGATTTCGTCCCAGGTGTAGCCGGCGGCGAGGAGGATTTCCTCGGTGTGGTGGCCGAGGATCGGCCCCGCGGAATCGACGCGCGGGGGCGTTGCGCTCATGCGGATGGGGGCGCCGGGCACACGCATATGGCCGAGGTGCGGCGTGTCGATCTCTACCAGGTAGTCGTTCGCCCAGTACTGGGGGTGGGCGGCCATGCCCGCGTAGTCGAGCACCGGAGCGTGAGGCACGCCGGCCTCCGCCA
>CAYTBM010000069.1:0-13067 GCA_964436025.1 uncultured Anaerolineaceae bacterium | reverse complement strand
AGGTTGAAACCGGCCCACGCGAAGCCGCCGACCATGCCCGGCAACAGTGCAAGCAGCGGCGCATCGACAACCAGCCAGAGAATGGGCACCGCTGGCATCATGGCCAATGCGACCACCATTGCGCTCATGGGCCCGCGGCGCGCCATCAAATCGCCGAGGATGACTTGCCCCGCGAGCCCCGCGAGGAGCGAGCCGGCCGACATGAGCCCCACGTCAAGGTTCGAGCCGCCGATCTGCTCTTTCAGGTAGAGGGCGAAGAACGGCCCCGCCAGCAGCGCACCGAACTGGGTCGCGCAACTGCTGAGGAGGAGCTTTCTGAAGGCCGGGTCCGCCAGCGGCGCAATTGGACTGAGACTGGCCCTGCGCTGTTCGGGCACTGCCGCCGGCACGCGCGGTTCCGGGATGGTCGCATAGAGTGCGGACGCGCAAAGCCCGAGCGCGAACGAAACGAGGAGCGAGATGACGTAGCCGTTCGGAGTCCCGGCCCGGTCCAGGATCAGCCCTCCAAGCGGCGTGAGGATGAACATTCCGAGCGTGACCGCGAATCCACGTGAAGCGAAGAACCGCGCCCGGACCCGGTTCGGCACGATTTCGGCGGCCACGGTTGTCCATGCGGGCTGGACGAACGTCGTGGCGAATGACCGGACCATGAACGCGGCCATCACCAGCGAGAGGGCAAGGGCTCCATTCGTAAGAGCAACGGCGCCGGCGGCCAGCAGCAAGCAGATGCGGCCCACCGCCGTGCCCCAGAGGACGAGTCGGCGGCGGCTCCGGAATCTTCGCGCTGCCACCGCTCCAGGGTAGAGGCCAAGCAACGCCCCGAGGTTCTGGACCGCGACCAGGAAACCCACGGCCTGGACGCTCGCGCCAAGAGCCACGGCGAGAAGCGGCAGATAGGCTGCAATGAACGCATCCTGTCCGGCGGTGAGCAGCCCGTCGAACCAGAATGCGCGGAGCGCCCCCGGGACCCGCGAGGCCCGGATCCTTGTGCCGCGGAGCTGGGACGGCCGCGAATCGGTTTTCAGCCCCGCGACCGCCGTACCGGCGATGGCAAAGGCGCGCGCTCTCACTTCCGATTCCGCGCGGAACTGTAATGTCGAGGGCGCCGGTCGTTATGGATTTGTAACATCGCTCACGAGGTTACGAATCGCTCGGCGCGGAGCGCCACTTCTCGTAAAGCGAACAGAAACGGGCCGAAAAGGCCGACCGCAGTGACCGGTTTCCGCGGCGCGTGAAAGAAACGGGGCCGGCGAAAGCCGGCCCCGTTTCAACGGAGGTTCCTCTTGCGTCGGGTGGTTTAGCCCCAGCGCGGCTGCTCGCCAGGGTCGATGCCGAGGACGAACTTGCCCACCAGCTCCGGCGCCAGGAGGCTGTTCGCCGGGTGGAAGCCGCCGCAGCGAACATCCCGGTAGAGCCGCTCAAGCTCGTTCCCCTTGAACATGCCCGAGCCACCGGAGATCGCCATCGCGCGGTCGACGATGTCCTTCGCCGCTTCCACGGCGTTGTGCTTGGCCGAAATGAGCTTGGCCGGCCACATCCCACCGTGGTCCACGCCGCGAGACCATTCATCGGCAATCTTTTCGACCAGCGACTCGGCTGCGTCGAAGCGGAAGGTCATCTGGGCGATGTTGTGCTGGACCTCAGGGTGGTAGGCGAACGTGCGCGTCAGCGCGAGCGCCTTTCGCTTGTGGGCCGTCTCGGTCGCGATGTCGATCGCGCGCTTGGCCAGGCCCATGTAGATGGAGCCAAAGGTCGGTTCGGCCCACGCGAACACCGCAAGGACGAAGAGGTCGGCGGAGCCCGCAGGCAGGGTGCGCGCGATGTAGCGGTCCGGCACCACCGCCCCCGAGAGGATGGTGTCGTCGCTGCGCGTGGCGCGCATGCCCAGGGTGTCCCAGGTCTCCTTGATGGTGTAGCCCTGCGTGTCGCGCGGCATGAAGGCGTGGACGATCTGGCCATCGGCGGTCATGCCGTGGATGCCCAATCGGGTCCATACAGGGGTAAGGCTGCCGAACATCTTGTGCCCGGTGTACTTGTAGCCGCCGTCCACGCGCTCAGCCGTCGTGGTGGAGAGGAACAGCGGCAGATCGTTCCCCGTTTCACCGTGGCCGGCAGCGAATACCTCGCCCGCGGCGGCTTCGCGAAGCAGCCACTCGAGCGAGTTGTCGCCCATCTTCCGCATGTCCGCGGCGACGCCCGTCCAGTACAGGTGCATGTTGGTGGCGAGTGCCGTAGCCGGCGCGCGATACGCGAGGCGGCGTTGCTGCTTGCAGACTTCGGCCAGCGTGCAGCCGAGACCGCCGAGGTCTTCGGGAATGGCCATCTTGAGGTAGCCGGCCTGGCGCAGCTCCTCGAAGTCTTCCGCGAAGAAGCGGTTCTCCTGGTCGTAGCGCGCCGCGCGCTCGCCGAAGCGGCCGATCATGTCCTCGGTCAGGACTTCACGGGTCATGGTGGCTGTCATGGGTCTCCTCCATCCCGGATGTGGGATGCGGATCAACGTATCACCGAAATATGCGTTTGCAAGAGTCTGAGGCAGCGCAACGTTGTAAAACATTGTTTAAGAGCGTGCGATATGCCACACTCAGAGCGTGACGGACTCCATTGACAGCGCTGAAATCAGCATTGGGACGGGTACGCCAGATGAGCTTTTCCTGGCCGCGATGGGGGCGGAGTGCAATGCCGAGGCGAAACGCCTCGGCGCTTCGATCATTACCGTAGACATCCAGTTCCTCGTGTTCTTGCGCCGCTTCTCCCGCTTCGGATACTTCAATTTCGGGCCGATCGCTATCGATGTCCGGATGATCGAGGAAATCGTCGAGCGCACCGCACGGGTCGGCGCGCCGGACGAGCTCACGGTCCTCGGCGACGACCTCGTCAGGTTCTCGCGCGTGCTGAGCCAGGAAGTCACGCGGAGCGGGCGTCGCCGCATCGACGAATTGCACTACCTGCTTGCACTCATGCGCTGGGGCGAAGGCTTGCCCGGCCGCGTCTTCGGCGAACTCGGCGTGACGCCCGAACAGGTGGAGCGCTATGCGCTTGATCGCCCGCAGGCCGTTTCCGGGAGCCCCGAGAAGCTCTATTCGCCGGAGGAGGCCGCGGAGTACCTGGGCGTCCACGTCCAGACGGTGCGTGCCTGGATCCGTTCAGGCAGGCTGCGCGCGAGCCGGCTGGCCGGCCAGCGCTCGCTCCGCATCAGGGCCTCTGACCTCCAATCGGTGCTGGAGCCGATAGAACCAGGGGACTTGTAACAGACAGGCTTGCGTTATTTCGTACAATTCGCCCCGGACGGGAAAGGTACGTGAGTCTTGGCCCTCTACAGCATTCGAAGATACGTGGGTGAAATGACCCAGGAGGACATGGACGCGGCCGCCTTCCGGGCCATTGTCTGTGCTGTGCAGTTTCCCGGTCTGAAGTGGCATACCTCCTACTGGAATCAGTCCGCAGGCTACATGGATTGCATCTACGAAGCCGCCACGCCGGCGCACGTGGAGGAGCACGCGCGGGTTGCGCGCATCCCATGTGACGCCATCGCCGAAGTGCGCCTGGTACAGCCGCAGACCTACGTGAACGGCTGATTCAACCGCCGGCGCCGATCTGGCCCCTTATCACCACCGCGGGAAACCCGCTCCTATCCCCATGGGCAACCGCGCCGCCTGTTTGGCCCCCCCGCGCCACACAGTTGACACCTTTTTCGTGGACGAGCGGCGTCGAATCTGGGAATAGCAGGGATGCCGGTGGTCTATGCGCTGGCTTCTCTGAAGGGTCATTTGCGGCACATCGGAGGGATGCATGCGACGCCATCTGCCAGGGTTCACCCAAATTGCGAATCTCGGGATCGCGACCAAACTGGGACTCATCGTCACGGTGCTCGCCATCCCCATCTGCGCGCTCATGTTCGTGCAGTACCAGGACCGGCAGGCAGCCACCAGCCAGTCTCAAGACGAGGCCAACGGCCTCGACTATGTGGCAGCTGTCATGCCCTTCCTCAACCAGGTCCAACTCCATCGCGGCCTCGCCGAACGCGTGCTCCGTGGCGACACAGCCGCGAAAGCGAATCTGGACCGCACCGCGGCCGCCGCAGACGAGGCGCTCGCCAGCATCAACGCCCTGGACAAGAAGTGGGGCGACGATTTCAAGACGAAGGAAATGGTCGCGTTCCTGAACACCGAATGGCCCAAAGCGCGCGATGCCCAGAGCAGCACGACCGACTCGAACGCATTGCATAACTCCGTTATCGGCCAGGGCATCTTCCCGCTGATTTCGCAGGTGTCCAACGAATCCGGCCTGGCCCTCGACCCGGACCTGGACAACCGGAACCTGATCGAGGCGCTCACCAGCACGCTCCCTTCCCTGACCGAGTCGCTCTCGCAGATGCGCGCGGCCGGCGTGGGCGCGCTGATCGCGCGCAAAGGGCTCGATGCTGGGCCTGATACCAAGGCGTTCATGGCCGGCCAGATCGCCCTCGCCAATGCGCAGGCGGCGGAGCTCTCCCGCCAGCTCGACGTAGCCATGAGCGACAACGACCGCTTCGAAGCGGACCTGCGCCCGGTCGTCACCCGCTCGGCCTCCACCCGCGCCACGTTCATGGACAACACAAAGGACCAGATCATGGACGCCCCGGTGCTTTCCGGGACGGGCGCCGAGGGCTACTTCCTCCTCGGCGGTAGCGCCATCGATTACTCGAACGAACTGCTGGCGTCCGCCAGTGACGCGCTGAAGGCGGACTTCAACGACCGCGCCGAGAGCGCCCGGACGAGCTTCGCGACTTACGGCACGGCTTCCCTCGTGGGCATCGTGCTTGCACTGGGCCTTGCCCTGTTCATCTCGGCCACCATCACCCGGCCAATGCGCCACCTTGCAGAAGTTGCGGACCGCATGAGCCTGGGCGAGCTCGACGTCGAGATCGATGTCGAGGGCACGAATGAAATCGGGCAGCTTGCTGAGTCGCTCCGCCGCATGCAGGCGAGCCTGCGCTCGGCGATCGAACGGTTGCGCCAGCGCCGTGCCGCGGCCTGAGTAACCGGCGAGGATGGAGGACAACGAGATGGAAGGGCCGATTTCTCGCGACATCGCGAACCGGTTGGCCAGCGCGGCGGCCGGAGTCGACGGTGTGCGGTCCGCCATTGTCTGCTCCGCTGATGGTTCCGTGCTTGGCAGTGCCGGGGCAGCGGAGGCAGCAAAGGAAGCGGCCCTGGTGAGCTTCGTGGCCCTCCGCGCGGAGGCGCTGCCCGTTGACGGGGACCTGCGCGGTATGGGGCGGCAGCTCGCGGGCAGCAGGTTCAACCATCTCTCGGTTGCCGGCGAGCGCGGCGAGATGCTGCTCTACAACCTCGCTCATGGCGCATACCTCTCCGTGCAGCTCGCGGCGGGCCGCAGCGCTTCCGCCTCCCAGCCTCTCGCCACGCTCGTCCGGCGCGTAGCGGCCATGCCCCCCACGACCAGGAGTTCGTAGCCATGATGTTCCCGAAGGACCGCACGCTTTACGCCAACCTGAACACCTCGTTCACGTCGTTCGAGGCACTCATCGGCGACCTCCAGGAGCGGAAGCTCACGGGCTATGTAGAGGTCGCGGCGCCGGGGTACACCGGCACGCTCCTCCTCTCTGAAGGCGAAATTGTGAACGCCCAGGAGGTCGCGGGTGACCGGCGCGTGGTGGGGCCGGCCGCTTCCCGCGGCGTCGTGGAGCGGGCCGGCACCCGCGACGGCATGATCAACGTCTACTCGGCCTTCCCGGACGTGGTACTCCTGCTCCATCGCCTGATGGACAGCCGTCCGCTGTACCGGGACCTCACCAGCGCCTTCACGAGCCTGGACCGGCTGATTGCCAAGCTTCGCAGCGATGGTCTGACCGGATACGTCGAGGTGCACGTCGCCGACGATGCCGGCGTTGGGATCATCTACCTCGCCGGCGGCGAGCCGGTCGAATCGGTGTTCAACGTTGGCCAGGAAATGATGAACGGCCAGGAGGCGCTCAACGCCATCGTCAACGCGGTGACGGCCCACGGCGGCACGTTCAACGTCTTCGTGGAGGCAGGCCAGCAACAGGTGGCGGGCACCCCTCCCCCGGCCCCCGCCCAGGAGGGCTACCGGGCGGAGCTGATCGCCTTCTGGGAGGACGTCATTTCTCGCGCCGAGTCCGTCGCTGATGGGCTTTCCAAGCCCGGCCGCTTCCTTCTCGCCTTCAAAGAAGTGCTGGTTTCCCGAGCTGTCACGTATCCGTTCCTGGATCCGTTCGCCGCGGAGTTCAGTTACGCCGGAGGGCACATCACGTTCGACCAGCCACTGCCCGATGATTTTAGTAAGGCCCTGGCTGACTGCCTCAGTGACGCCATCGCCAAGCTTGCCTTCCAGCTCAAGCGGGCAGACCTCGAAGCAAAGGTCCGCACCAGGCTGGAAGGCGTCACAGAGAAGCACGCGACGGTCATCGACCGTTTCGGGCTCCAGGACGACGTCCAGGAATTGGTCGCCTGAGTAGGAGAGCGACAGTTGGAGAAGGGACTGGACCAGGTTGGCGCGGTGCCGGGCGTAGGCGGTTCATTCGTCTGCGATAACAGGGGTGACGTGATCGTCAGCTCTGACCCAGCGGTGCTCGCGACCGTCACGATGCAAACTATCGGACGGGAAGTGGGCCGCGCCTTCGTGGCGCTCGAGGCGGCCGCTCGCCCTGCCCAGCGCCTGGACTTCGTCTACGACTCCTGGCGGCTGCTGGCGCAGGACATGGGCGACGCCGTCTTCTTCGTCGTCTGCCAACCAGATGCGGATATGGCGATGGTGCGGATGACGGTCGATGTTGTGATAGCGGGATGGCGCAAGGATGCGACGGCGCAAAAGCGGTTGCAGCGTCACCGCGCCGAACGCGCGGCGCTTGTCAGCCGCGCCACACTGGACCAGGGCTCCTGGTCATCGTGGACGGTCATCGCCTCGGGGGGCTAGGCCGCCGCGGCTCAAGGGAGGAACACCATGGCTGAAGGATTGACTGGCAGCCTCGCCCAACTACCCCTCGTGGACCTGCTGAAGATGCTTGCCGCCGGCGGGCAGTCCGGCCGCCTCGAACTTACTTCGGGCCTGGACCAGGGGGACATCTACCTCGTCAAAGGTGAGATAGTCCACGCAGACTGCGACCTCCAGGTGGGCGATGTAGCCTTTGCGAAGCTCGTAACGTGGCCCAACGGCCAGTTCCGCTTCGAACCGCAGACACCCCCGCCGGCCCGGACAATCGAGAAGCCGCTCGACCGCCTCCTGGCCGAATCGGCGCGGGCCGCCAGCGAGCGCGAGGCCATCCGTCGTGTTGTGCCAAACATGGACGTGGTCCCTCGCCTTGCCCGCAAAGCGCCGGCTGCCACGATCGCTATCGACGGCGCGGACTGGGAGGTGCTGGCGAGCATCGACGGCTCGGCCACGGCCGCCGACCTGGCCCGTGAACGCGGCGTCGAGGAGATCGAATTCGCGAAGCTGCTGTACCGCCTGAAGTTGCAAGGGCTGGTGGAGATGGCCGTCGTCCAGCAGGCCGCCCCGGCCCAGAAGGCTCTCGCCGGCGCCCAGTTCTTCACCGCCCTCACCACGGCGGTGGCAGCCGCGCTCGGGCCGCTCGCCGAGATCATCATCGACGACGCCGTCGAGGACCTCGGATTCACGCGTGCGAATTTCCCGCGCGAGGCGGTCGCTTCGCTCGCTGAACGCATCAGCGGCGAGATCCGCGAGCCGGACAAGCGCATCCGCTTCCAGCAGACCATGCTCCAGATGCTGCGCGGCAGCCAGCAAGCTGCCTGACAATCCGTATTGAACCGCGAGCGAGAGCGAGCGGACCGCGCAGCGCGCTGTGATGACATCTCCCCCGCTACACTATCCGGATGCGGGACATCATCGCCGTTGGCACTGGCCGGGAGACGGGCTCATCGAAGCTGGCCACCTTCATCGTGCGCTGGCTCATCACCGCTGCCGCGGTCTGGGTGGCGGCCCAGATGGTCAGCGGCATTCACCTCGAAGGCTGGAAGAGCACCCTCCTTGTAGCGCTCATCCTCGGCCTGCTCAACGCCTACCTGAAGCCGCTCCTGGTGGTCGGCACGTTCCCGGCGCTGATCATGACGCTCGGCATCTTTCTTATCTTCATCAACACCGCGCTGCTCGCGCTGACGGCCTGGATAAGCGGCAAGTTCGATTCGATCCATTTCAGCATCGACGGATTCTGGAGCGCTTTCTTCGGCGCGATCATCATCAGCATCGTCAGCTTCTTCATCAGCATGGTGGTGAACCCGAAGAAAGTCGGCCGCCGCTTCCGCTGAACGACGCACTCGAACCACGACCAGCCCGGGAACGGAGCGACGGATGACGAGATAGCCAGGCGTTGGGAGCATGATTCACCTGCGACCTCCCGGCCCCGGCCGATTGATGATGCGTGGTTCCTTTCCCGGAGTCCCGCCCGCCCTCAATAGCCGAGCGCCACTCCGTCCTTCCGCCGCTCGGTCGCCCCGCAGTAAACACCCGACTCCCGATCCCGCCAGATCGCCTGGTAGCCACCGAACTGGTTCACCGGCTGCCGCACAAACGTATGGCCGCGCCGCCCAAGGTCATCCAGCACCTCCTCCGGCAACCCCCGCTCGATCGATACCTGGCCGCCGTCGCGCATGAGCGTGCCGGTCGGTTCGCTCGAACCCAGGTGGCGGAAACGGATGGCGTCGCCGGCCTCCTGCAGGTTCATCGCGAAGTCCACCAGGTTCACCACGACCTGCGCGTGCCCCTGTGGCTGCATGTCGCCGCCCATTAACCCGAACGGGCCGAGCGGCTGACCGTCCTTCGTCAGAAACGCCGGGATGATGGTCTGGAACGGCCGCTTTCCGGGCTCGAGCCGGTTCGGATGGGCTGGGTCCAGCGCAAACAGATTGCCGCGGTTTTGCAGGCCGATGCCGAGCTCTGGCACCGCATACCCGGACCCGAAACCGGTGTAGTTGCTCTGGATGAGGGAGACCATCATCCCATCGCGGTCGGCCGCGCACAGGTACGTCGTCTCCTTGCGGCTGAGTCCAACGGGATCGCCATGCCTGACCTCGCTGGCCGCGTGGGCCATGTCGATGAGTGCAGCGCGGTGCCTCGCGTACGGCTTGGCGATGAGCTCCGCGACCGGCACCGCCGCGAATGCGGGGTCCGTGTAGTACCGCGCCCGGTCGGCGAAAGCGAGCTTCTTCGCTTCGATCATGATGTGCCAGAAGTCGGCTGACTCTCGCCCGAGCCCGGCGACGGCGAAGCGCTCCAGGATGTTCAACATTTGCAGAGCCGCGATTCCCTGGCTGTTCGGCGGCAGTTCCCAGACCGTGACCCCGCGGTAGTCTGCACTGACCGGATCGACCCATGTGGGTTCGTTCTGTTCGAAATCCACCGCCTCGAAGAAGCCGCCGTTCGCGCGAGAAAACGCGCAGACCGCTTCGGCAAAGCGCCCGCACCGGGTGAAGTCCCGCCCGAGCTTCGCCACGTCGCGCAGCGTCCTGGCAAGGGCGGCATTGCGGAAAAACTCTCCGTCTCTCGGCGCCCGCCCCGCCGGCATAAACACCTCGGTGAAGCCTGCCTTGCCGCCGTGGAGTTCGGCGCCCACGCCCCACTCGCCGGCGATCACGGGCGAGAGCGGAAAGCCGTCCTCCGCATAGCGAATGGCCGCCGCCAGCACCTGCTCGAGCGGCAGTCGCCCGTACCGTTCATGGAGCGCGAACCAGCCTTCGGCAGCGCCGGGCGTTGACCATGCGAACGGCGAATGCAGCGGGATGGTGCCCTCCGGGTCCGCCGGCACCTTGTCGATGGAGATCGCCATCGGCGCCCGCCCGCTGGCATTGAGACCGGTCAGGCGGCCTTCTCCCGGGTCCCAGGTGATGGCGAAGAGGTCGCCCCCGAGCCCGCAGGCGGTCGGCTCCATTACGCCCAGGCAGGCGTTCGTCGCAATTGCGGCATCAATGGCCGAACCGCCGGCCTTCAGAATGTCCACGCCGGCACCCGCCGCCAGCGGCTGCGAACAACAGACCATCCCACTCACGGCCCACGAAGGGGAACGCGTGGCGCGGCCGCGGCCCATCCCAATGAGATCCACGCGCGGATAGTACGTGGATGGGAGAAAGGTGACATGTGGGTGTTGTGTCCGATCGCCCGGATGATCAATGCTCCCGCCCGCGGCGTAACAGCCGCCGAAGCCCAGACACCAGGAGCCCGCCATGGTCGACTTCCGCGCTTACCTCCGCAATCAGCTTCAGTTCACGCACGGCACGCTCGAACAGGTCGTGGCCGACCTGGATGCCGAGACGCTGCATCATCGCTATCCGGGCAGCACGGCCAACCACATCGCCGCCATCTACGCCCACGCCATCACGGCCGAGGACGGCATTGTGAACGGCATGGTGATGGGACGAATGCCCATCTTCAACGCCGACTTCGCAGAGAGAACCGGCGTGCCGATGAAGCAGTCGCCGAACATGGAAGACTCCTGGGCGGCGCAAATCAAGATGAACCTGCCGGCCTTCCGCGAGTACGCCGCCCAGGTCTACGCCGCAACCGACAAGGCGGTGGCGGAGATGACGGACACACAGGCCGAAGAAGTGATCAACACGCCGTTTGGCGCACCCCAGCCGCGGCTCGAATTCATGGGCAACCTGGTGGTGGTCCACGCCTGGGGCCACATGGGCGAGATCGCAGCGATCAAGGGCATCAAGGGCCTGAAGGGCCTCCCGTTCTAGGAGGCTCTTGCTCCGCCACTCGGCTCACTGCGACCCCTGCAGCCTGGAATTGCCTGAGCCATTCGGCGCGGCTTGCGGTCCAGGCTGACCCAGTTAGACCGGCGTATTTGAACGTCGGCCGTTTGAATGTGCGAAACGAAATGCACTGCCTGCCCACGAAGACCCAGAACTGATCGCTCAGCGGAGGAAAGACCGCTTTCGACACTGAGTTCAGTTGCAGTGTGAAGGCGGCCGCCAATTCTTCATGCGGCGCGAACGTCAGCACACCGTCGGCCTGCGACAAACGGCCCCAGACGTCTCGTCCTTCACCTTGCGGACTAGTCCTGCGTAGCTTTCGAAAGTCCCGTTCGGGCGCTTCGAATCGGGGCGAAAGACCGAAACGACTGCGATCAGCAGCCACAGTCCAAAAAGGGCCGTGAGCGCGATGAGCGCCACCGAGCCGAAGATAGCCACGTAATGACTATCGGCTGCCACGCCTCGCTGCGCCCGGTTCGACATTCGCCAATCGTCAATCGACAATCCCACGATGCGCGAACACATCGCCCGCCGCACCAGCGTCTTCAACGAATCGGTCATCCGCGAGATGACACGCCTCGCCATGCTCCACGGCGCGATGAACCTCGCCCAGGGCTACCCTGACTTCCCCGCGCCCGACTTCATCAAAGAGGCGGCGATCGACGCAATCAGCGCTGATATCAACCAGTACGCGATCACCTGGGGCTCGCCGCGCCTGCGCAAGGCCATCGCGGACAAGACGAAGCGCTACACGGGCCTCGACCTGGACCCAGACCGCGAGATCACGGTCACCTGTGGCGCCACCGAAGCGATGATGTGCGCGATGCTCGCGACGGTTGAACAGGGCGACGAGATCATCGTCTTCGAGCCGTTCTACGAGAACTACGTGCCCGACGCAGCGATGAGTGGCGCGAAACTCGTCTTCGTCACCCTCAGCGGCGAGAACTTCGATTTCAACCCTGCGGAGCTTCGCGCCGCGTTCAGCGCGAAGACGCGCGCCATCATCGTGAATACGCCGAACAACCCCAGCGGCAAGGTCTTCACCCGCGCCGAACTCCAGCAGATCGCTGCCCTCTGCCAGGAGTTCGACACCCTCTGCATCACCGACGAGATCTACGAGCACATCCTGTACGACCACCACCAGCACGTCTCAATCGCGACGCTGCCGGGGATGTACGAACGCACTATCACCATCAGCGGGTTGAGCAAGACCTTCAGCGTGACGGGCTGGCGGCTCGGCTACATCATGGCGCCCGCTCACCTCACCAACGCCCTTCGCAAAGTCCACGACTTCCTCACCGTCGGCGCTCCGGCGCCCCTCCAGGAAGCTGCCGCAGTCGCTATGGAGCGGGCCGAAAGCTACTACCCCGAGCTGCGCGACATGTACACCCGCAAGCGCGGAATCCTGCTCAACGCCCTCCGCGAATCGGGCTTCCACTGCCACCAGCCCCAGGGCGCTTACTACATCATGGCGGACTTCTCGGACCTCGGCTTCGAGGGTGGCGACACCGCCTTCGCACATCACCTCATCGAAAAGGTCGGCGTCGCACCGGTGCCCGGCTCCAGCTTCTACAAGGGCGAAGCCGGGAACACCCTGGTCCGCTTCACGTTCTCGAAGTCCGAGTCAACGCTGCTGGAGGCCGCCCGCCGGCTTGGCGGCATGTAGCACCGCAGACGGCGCACGGACGTGCTGGGATAGCGATCGACCACGTCACGACCCCGGACCTGTGGCGCGAAGCCGAAGCATCCGGCGCGTACACGGCCGACAGGCCTGCTTTCCGAAGGGTTCATCCACTGCGCGAAAATTCGAGCAGCTCACCCACGTCATCGACACCTACTTCTCCGGCGTCGATGACCTCATCGCCCTCGTCATCGAACCGTCGATGCTGCGCTCTCCCGTCCGCTACGAAGGGGCCGGAGACGAGAAGTTCCCTCACGTCTACGGCGAGATCCCCGTCTCCGCGGTCACCCGGGTCATCACCTTCTCAACGGGAGACTCCTTCACCAACGCGATCTAACGAGGTTCGCGCTCCGTCCTGGTCTTTCCTCTCACCTTCTTTCCTCTCGTAATTCCCCATTCCACTTCCCGCCCCTACCCTGCCTTCATGACACGAAGCATGCTCCCCCGCCTGTTCCTCGTGGCAGCGCTGCCCGCCGCCATTTTCGCCACCGCGTGCGGCGGCGATGATGACGATGACACGTCGACCGCGACTTCACGGCCTTCGAACACCGTTGTCACGGAGCGCACGCCAGTGCCCTCCCCCTCGAAAACTCCCGCAGTAACGACAGGACCGATTACCTTGACCAACCCCACAACCACCGCCAGCGGACTCAAGTACG
>CAYTBM010000068.1:1948-13075 GCA_964436025.1 uncultured Anaerolineaceae bacterium | reverse complement strand
GGCGCCACCTACCTCTTCGCCGACCGCTTCGGCTGGAGCCAGTACGGCACCTTCCTCAGCCACCTCGCCCTGCTCATGCTCCTCGTTGGAGCGCTGCTCACGACGATGGCCGGCTTCGACCGCACCTTCGTTTTCGCCGAGGGCGCGCCGGAGGCGTCGGTCTTCGACACCGCCGGCCCGGGGCAGATGTTTATCACGGTGAAGGACGCCTATCGCGGCCTTGATGACCAGGAGCGGGTGGTCGACTACCACAGCATCATCGAGGTCCGGCGGGGCAACGAAACCAGGACCTGCAAGACCA
The DNA here is from genome assembly GCA_964436025.1 of uncultured Anaerolineaceae bacterium. GTDB lineage: Bacteria > Chloroflexota > Dehalococcoidia > Tepidiformales > Tepidiformaceae > Amarobacter. Next base: position 12,774 of record CAYTBM010000068.1, on the reverse strand, counting down.
CCGTGAACGACCCCTGCCACGCGTTCGGCTACAAGGTGCACCAGGCCGCCTGGTTCAACGACCTCGCGCACCTGCGCATTACCAACGCGGACGGCCGCGTGGTCATCGACCAGAACCTGGACTTCAACAGCGAAAACACCGCCATCCCCACCATCAAAGTCACCGATCCGGCCGGCGCCGTGCTGTTCGATGCGGAAGTACCTCAGATGGGCACCGACCCCGGCGAAACAAACGGCCGCGGGGACGACTACGCCACCGCTGACTTCGTGTTCCCGGCCGAACCCAACGCGGCGTCCGGACCGCTGTACCAAATCGCGTGGCGCGTCGTGCGCGACACAATGGAGTTGACCATCACCGGCCCGGACCTCGAACCCATGACCATGAAACCGGGCGAATCGACGCTGGCGGGCGTCTACCGCATCGCTTTCGTCGGAGCGCGCTCCATTCCGGCGATCCAGGTGTTCGACATGCCGGGCGCGACCACACCGGCCGGGGCAACGGTGCAAATGCCGGAAGCCGCCGACGGGGCGCCGTACCTCTACGTGGTCGGCATCGACAATGAGCCCACGTTGCTGGCGAAAGACCGGCCGGTCTCCGTCGGCGGTTATACGTACACCTTCGGCGGCCAGGTGGAAGCCTCGGGACTGAGTATCAAACGCGACCCCGGAGATACCTTCATCTGGCTGGCCGTGGGCATGGCGATGGTCGGGCTGGCCATTACGTTTTACGTCCCCCGGCGCCGCCTGTGGGTGAAAGTCACGCCCGCGCGGACTTACATGGCGGGCGTGGCCGAAAAGACCACCAGCCTCGGCCGGGAGATGCGGCTGATGGGCGCCGCCCTCGGCGATGAGTCCATCCTGCTCGACTCAGACCGGCGCCCGCTCGACTGACTGTGGCCGCCTACAGAATGTGCACCGCCCCGGTGCCGCCATCCACGCGCACCGTCGCCCCGTCAGCGATGACGCTCGTGCCGATGAGCGTCCCCGCGACGCAGGGAATCTCGTACTCGCGGGCGACGATGGCGCAGTGGCTCAGCGGCCCGCCGGAGTCCGACACCACCGCGCCGGCCACGCCGAAGAGCGGCGTCCACGCGGGCATGGTCATCGGGCACACGAGAATGTCGCCAGGTTGCAGCCGGTCGGCGTCGTCGAGCGTCAGGATGACCCGCGCGGTGCCGGTGATGACGCCCGCGGAGCATGGATAGCCGTTGACCACCTTCGGGTTCCCACCCTGCATCACGCCGAAACCGAAGAACTTCGTCACGAGCGGGTCCACCGGGGCATCCGCCGGAGGAGGTGTGCCGATCGCCGGCGGCGGAGTCATTGCGCCCTGCGCGATCCGGCGCGCACGGCGCTCTTCCACACGCGCGCGCAAGTCGCCCGGAGCCACGCCGGCCGCCAGCGCCTTGATCTCGTCGAAGACCAGGTAGAACACGTCCTCCGCGTCGTTCAGCACGCCCTCGGCCGCCAACCGGCCGCCGAGATTGAGCACCGTCTGCCGGCCGACCATCGTGAACTTCTGGTCGATCGTGAAATTGTGGTCCTCGGCAATCGGCACGTACTGCTGTGCCATCGCCAGCATCGCGAAGAACTGCGGCTTTGCCGGTTCCGGCACTTTCGCCGCGAACTCGGCTACCAGCCGCTCGCGCTCTGCCGCCTGGCGGCTGTGCGCGAGGAACGGGTCCGCGCTGTCGCCCATTTCGAGGTAGCGCTTGAGCTGCAGAAGCGCCGAGGAAGGATCTTCACGCCAGGACGGGTGTCCGAACTCCATGAAGATGTCCGACCGCCAGCCGTACGTCTCGAGGAAGTCATGCCACTGGCTGGCGAATTCCGCCGCTGCCGCATGGCTCAGCTCCACGTCCCCGTCACGCACGCGCGCTTCCATCAGCGCATCCTTCAGGCCGGCCACTGACCTTGCCCACCGGCTCAATGCCCAGATCGCCCGCCCCGTCTCGATAGACTTGTTGTCGAAGCCCTGGAGCAGCAGGCGAGACCGACCGACCGCCTCTTCGCCGAGCACCGCCGCCAGGAACTCTTCGAAGCCGAACACCGCACCCATGGCGGGAATGTTCACCCGCATGTGGATGTCCCAGGCCTTCACCATGTCGTCGTGTAACTGCGCCACCTGCTGGGCAAGTTGTCGTGTGCTCGCGGCATCAGCGTCGAATGCGAGGTGCCGATTCGCCATCTCCAGCACCTGCGGTTCGAAGATATTCCGCCAGTCTTCAAGGATTGTGCTCCCCAGTTCGACGGTGAGCCGTTGCATCTCGGCCATGCGCGCTTCCATCTCTTCCGGCGTACCCATGAAGGGCGTGGGGCCGAGGAAAACGTAGCCGTGGTGCACGCCCACGTTGAGGCCGGTAATGGGCATGGAAAGCTTCGAAATCGCCGCGCTCGCGCCAACCTCGAAGGACGGCTGGAACAGCGTCGCGTTCAGCGGAGTGATCGGCGCCGGGTTGTGCAGGATGTCGCGAAACCAGAAGGCCTCGGCTTCGGCTGGGTGGTTCCACTCGGGTGCGAATGCGGCAGTGTCAGACACGTTAGTCTCCCGGTCATTTTGCGGCTGCTAAGGAAGGCGGGATTGTACGTGTGCCACTCTCCCGGCGAAAAGTGTCGCGGATCACCCTTTCGCATTCTTGACACGCATGCGAACATCTGTGCGATTCCACGGACGCGAGGACGCATCATGGCCAAGCCGCCGCCCGCCTACCCCGTCCCCGCCGTGCGGCCCATCCCCCCGGCCGTCATCGCCGACAAAGTGGTGGCGAACCTCCAGTCCAAGCGCACCGAGACACATGTCCGCCGCATCGATGAGCGCCCGGCGCGCTACGGCGACTGGCCCGAAGACCTCGACCCACGCCTCCTCGCGGCTTACCGCAAACGCGGGATCGACCGGCCGTACACCCACCAGGCGACGGCCATCCGCAACGCGCTCAGCGGCAAGAACACGGTCGTGGTCACCCCCACCGCGAGCGGCAAGACTCTCTGCTACAACACACCGGTCATCGATTCGATCCTGAAAGACCCGACCACGCGCGCGCTCTACCTGTTCCCCACCAAGGCGCTCGCCCAGGACCAGCTCGACGAATTGCACGGCCTGATCACCGACCTCCAGGCCGACATTCGCACCTTCACCTACGATGGAGACACGCCGGCGGATGCCCGCCGGGCGGTCCGCCAGGCAGGTCATATCGTCCTCACCAACCCGGACATGCTGCACACCGCGGTTCTCCCCCACCACACCAAGTGGGTGCAACTCTTCGAGTCTCTTCAGTACGTGGTCATCGATGAGGTGCACACCTACCGGGGCGTTTTCGGCAGCCACCTGGCGAATGTCCTCCGCCGCCTCCGCCGCATCTGCCAGTTCTACGGCACAGACCCGACCTTCATCCTGTGCTCGGCCACCATCGCTAACCCGGATGAGCTCGCGGCGGCGCTCGTCGGCGATGATGTCGAGCTCATCGACGACAACGGCGCGCCGGCCGGCGAACGCGTCGTCGTGATCCACAATCCGCCTGTCGTGAACAAGGAACTGGGCATACGCCAGTCCTCGATCAAGGCCGCGCGCGACATCAGCGCCGAACTGATCCGTTCCGGCATCCAGACGATCGTCTTCGCGCCCAGCCGCACCCGCGTCGAGATCCTCCTCACGTACCTGCGCGACTCGCTTCGCAACAAGCCCGGCGACCCCGAGCGGGTCACCGGCTACCGGGGCGGCTATCTCCCGAACGAACGCCGCGCGGTCGAAAGAGGCCTGCGCGACGGCACTATCCGCGGCGTCGTCGCCACCAACGCACTCGAACTGGGGATCGACATCGGCGGGCTCGGCGCGAGTGTCGTCACCGGTTATCCCGGGTCGCTTGCCAGTCTCTGGCAGCAGTTCGGGCGCGCCGGCCGCAGCCGCGAAGCCGCGCTCTCCGTCCTTGTCGCCAGTTCCAACCCGCTCGACCAGTACGTGGCGACGCACCCCGACTTTGTTTTCGAAGGCGCCATCGAACGCGGGCTGATCGACCCGGACAACCTGTTCGTGATGGCCAGCCACCTCAAGTGCGCGGCCTTCGAACTGCCCTTTACCGTCGGGGAAGTGTTCGGCGCGGACACCGATGAGCTGCTCGACATCCTCGCGGAAGACGGAGTGATCCAGAAAGCGAACAACCGCTACCACTGGATGAGCGAGGCGTACCCCGCGGAGCAGGTCAGCCTGCGCACGGCCAGCACCGATAACTTCGTGATCATCGAGCAGGGGCCGCAGCCGCGTGTGATTGGCGAATGTGACAGGCCCAGCGCTCCCCTTCTCATTCACGAGGACGCTATCTACATCCACCGCGGTCAGCAGTACGAGGTTGAGTTCCTGGACTGGGACGAGAAGAAAGCCTACGTCGCGCCCGTTTCCGTGGACTATTACACCGATGCCCAACTGGCAGTCGAATTGAAGGTCCTGGACGAGTTCGACCAGGCAGGCGCCTCAGCCGGCAAGCATTCGACGGGCGAGGTCGCGATCACCTTCCTCGCGACCATCTTCAAGAAGGTGAAACTCAACACTCATGAAAACGTCGGGTGGGGCAAAATCGCCATCCCCGAGGCCAACATCCACACGTCCGCGTACTGGCTGATGTTCGACGAGCGTGCCACCTCCGGGCTCGACCGCGAACAGATCGCGGCCGGTCTGAGCGGCATCGGCGAACTGGCCCGCAACCTCGCCCCCATCTTCTGCCTCTGCGACGCCCGGGACATCGGCGCCAATGTGCAGGTGCGCGCCCCCAGCACCGAGATGCCGACCGTCTACCTCTATGACATGGCGCCGGGCGGCGTGGGGCTCGCACAAAAACTGTTCGATGTCCGCGAACGTCTGACCGAAGCGTGCCTCGGGCTGGCCAAAGCGTGTGAATGCGAAAACGGCTGCCCGGGCTGCGTCGGCCCGCAAATCGAGCCGAACAGCCCGGCCAAGCGGGCGGCGACGAAGCTGCTGGAGCGCCTGATCGGCTGACGGCTGCGGTGGCCGGCCGGCCACTGCACCGCGACCCATCGGGAGCGGATCGTACCGTAGCGAGACAGCCCCGCGACAGCCCGCGGCAACATCTGCACCCCTGCCAGCCGTGAGTGGGCGCCGCTTGCCGTCGCCGCGACAAATGGAATCGCGACCCATCGGGAGCGGATCGTGCCTAGCCAGCACGCCAGGAGCGGCGTCAAGCTCCGCCAGGCCGGAGGCGGGTGATACACTGCCCAGATGCAGGAGTTCACCATCATCGACCGTGGCATCACCTACCACATCGAAGCGGTAGAAGAGGGCGGTTACTTTGGCGAGATCGTCGGCCTGGAAGCGTGTCTCACCGACGGGGTGACTCTTGAGGAGACCATCGCCAACCTGCGCGAAGCACTTTCGATGTACCTGGAAGTCGCAGAAGAAGAGGGGCTCGATGTTCCGGATGAGATCAGGGCGGCTGTGGCGGGAATGCAACTGAGTGCCTGACCTTCCCGCGCTGAAACCGCGAGAGGCCATTGCTGCGCTTCAGCGGGCAGGGTTCCACATATCTCGTCAGCGGGGGAGCCACGCCACAATGTTCAATCGCTCCACGCAGCGAGTGACGACGGTCCCCATACATCCCGGCGATCTCCCAATGACCACACTCAGGGCGATAATCAAGCAGGCGGGCCTGAGCGTGGACGAGTTCATCGCCCTGCTTTGATGAGGCCGTCGCGCTTGCCCTAGCTCTGCTCCACAAACGCCCGCAACCGCTCCAGCCGCTCATCCCAACGCTTCGAAAGCGTCTCCAGCCAGTCTTTCGCATCCTCCAGCCGCTCTGCCTCCAGCTGCCAGCGTTGCTCGCGGCCGGCGCGTTCGCTGCGCACCAGTCCGGCCGTCTCCAGCACACGCAGGTGCTTGGTCACCGCCTGGCGTGACATCGGGTGGCCGTCTGCCAGCGCGGTGATCGAAAGCGGCCGGCCTTCGCCGAGCCGCGCGAGCAGCCCCAGCCGCGTCTCGTCCCCGAGCGCGGCGAACACCGGCGCGGCGTCCAAAACGTTCGCCTTAGCCACCGGCGTACTCCCGAATGCGCTGGACCTGGATGCCCCAGCCGTGATCGTTCATCTCGAAGGCCTTCGCGCGGCGGTGCTCCGGAATCGCGTTGAACCCGCTTTCGCTCAGCGTCAGTAGCGTCCCGTCGCCGTCTGGTTCGAGCAGGAACTCCACCAGCGTGGTCGGCTCGCCGGAGTAGTCCACGGTCGGGTCGACCGCGTAGGGGTGCCAGCGGAAGGCGAAGTAGCGGCCTGCCTCAACGCTGACGACATCGATCGTAAACGGCATGCCGGCGTACTCCGGCGGCGAAGACAGCTTCATCTCCGCCGGTGAGCCCGCTTCAAACTTCGCCCCGGCTGCATCCAACCCAAACCACGCCGCGAACTGTTCGGCCTCGGAAATCGCGCGCCACACCCGTTCGAGCGGTGCATTGATGCTGACTGACTTCTCGATGCGGTCCGTGCCTGACACGTAATTGGAGATGCGCTCGATCTGTTCGCTCCAGCCCTCGTCGTTGCCGCGGAATTGCGCCTCCAGCTGGTCCTCCGGCAGCCGGTCGAACCCGCTTTCCACAATCCGGAGCCGACTCCCATCCGCATGCGGTTCCAGGAAGAATTCGACGAGCGTGGAATCTGCGAAGTCGTCGCCCGCCGAGTCGAATTCGTGCGGCCGCCAGCGGAACGCCAGCCGCTGCGGCGGCTCCAACGCTTCGATCCTCACGGCGAACGTGCGGCCGACATATCCCGGCTCGGTGAACTCGGCGACGAGCGTCCGCCCCGGAGCAAACGGTGCGCGGAAACGGGCCTTGAACCACGCACCGAACTCGGCGGAGTCGCTTATGGCGCGCCAAACGCGGTCCAGCGGGGCGCGGAGGATAGCTTGCTTCTCGATGCGGTCAGTAGAAGAACAGGTCATGTGGGCAACCTTTCGGTTGCAGTTTTACACCCCGGCATGGCAGGCGCAACCAGTTGGTTGCAAGACACGCAGGGGCGACCGGTCCAGGCGCGCAGAGTGCGAACGAATTTGCACAATTGTGGGAGGCGCGGCGGGCACACCTCACCGTCCGCTCGCCCCCGGGCGGTATCGAAACGAGGCTGCCGCGACGAACTAGAACTGCGTGAGGATCGGCAGTAGCGCCGCGAGCAGCGCCCCCACCTGCAACCCGCGCGTGACCGGCCCTGCCACCATCACGTCATCGTGGACGAGATAGTGGTTTCGCCGGCCCATCCGCTCGCGCGAGATGTACCCGTCGCGCTCCAGGTCGGCAACGATGCGCTTGACGGCGCGTTCGCTGATGCCGACGCGGACCGCGAGGTCTCGCAAACGGATGTCGGGTTCCTCTGTCACACAGAGCAGCACGTTGGCGTGATTCGTCAGGAAATTCCATTCAGCCATTGCGTGACTGAGACTACCCCAATGCCCTCGCGCCGAACCAGCGAAAAATGTTTCGTGAAGTAAGTGGCCTTTATTTACTTCTCGACGTCGAACCGCCCGATTGTCAGGTCCACCGGCATTGTCGAAACCTCGACTCGCTCCACAAATGCCTCCGACGGCCCTCGCTTGCAGGCGACGACAAACTGCTTCAGCAGGTTCTTTTCACCCTGGACGATGGCTTCGCAGGAACCGTCAGGCAGCTGCCGGCAGGTCCCCACCAGGGCAAGCGTATTCGCCACGTTGCGAATCCAGAGCCGGAATCCCACGCCCTGGACCTTGCCGTGGATGACGACGCGTTGCCGGTGCGGCACATACAGATCGAGCTTCGCCACATCCGTATTTTCGGCAGACCTCGCCAACCCGTTTAGTCGAAACCGCGTGAGAGGCCCAACCGCCGGGCGGTCGCCACCGACCAGAAAGAACCCCCTCTCCCGTGGCGGAAGAGGGGGTGAGTGGAACGCCGCGTGCGGCGATGAGGTTACGCGATCAGTTCGGCCGGGGTCAGCTTCTGCTCGCGCAGAACCACGTCGGCGTAGGTGATCGCGCCGGAGTTCTTCGAAGCATCGCCGTGCACGAGATACAGACAGGCCTCGGCCATGTTTTCCACCGGGACGGCCATGTCCTTGTTCGATTCGTTGACGAGCCCGTGGTGGAGCACACCAGGCGTGGCGATCAGGCCCGGCGAAATCACGTTCACCCCAATGTTGTCGTTGCTGGCTTCGGCCGCGAGACCGGTGGTGAACCGCTCGAGCGCGGCCTTGCACATGCCGTAGACGGTGCCGCCGCGGCCCGGGGAATCAAGCTTCGGGTGCAGCGCCGCGTGCGAGGAGATGTTGAGGATCCAGCCGCTCTTCCGCTCGCGCATCTTCGGCAGTACCAGTTGGGCCAGGTGGAACGGCCCGTAAACCTGGACCTCCATCATGAGCTTGAAGCGCTTCTCCGGGAAATCATCGACGGGAATGAAGTAGGTGATGGCGGCGTTGTTCACCAGGATGTCGACCGGGCCAAACGCCGCCTCCGATTCCTTGATCAGGTTCTCGCGCTCTTCGCGGCTGGAGAGGTCGCATTTGACGGCGACAGCCTCGCCGCCGGCGTCTTTGATGCGCTTCACCACGCTGTTGATGCTGCCGGGAAGGATGTGGTCGCCTTCCTCGACGGTGCGGGCCGAAACAACGACTTTCGCACCCTCCTGGGCGTAGCGCAGGGCGATGGCCTCGCCGATGCCGCGAGAAGCGCCGGTGACTACCGCCACTTTCCCGGCCAAAAGACCGTTCTTGTTCACGGTTGCTGCCATGAGTTCTTTACTCCTTGGGGAATGTGCCCGGCAATCTTGGACATCCCTGCCCCATCTGTCACGCAGCACTCAAGCTGCTGCCGCCACGGTCCGCCCGGTCCGGTAGATTCTCCGCAGGTCCGGCCCCGTGAGCATCGACACCAGGGTGATCACCACGAACGCCGCTCCCGGGATAGCAAACAACACCGGCGAACCCGTCCAGTCCGCCAGGGTGCCGAAGGCCAGGTTCATGATCGCCATGATCCCGCCCGCCGACATGAGGTACAGGCTCATCACGCGGCCGCGGATCGCGTCCGGTACGGCTTCCTGCAGGAGCACGGCGCTCAGAGCCATGAACGTCGCCTGGGAAGCGCCCATCAGCGTCGCGCTGACCCCGGCGGCCACGATGTTCATGCTCAGGCCCATCAGGATTGGCGAAACGCCGCTCACCAGCGCCATCGCGAACAGCAGCGGGCCGCGCCGCAGGCCAGTCGCCATGGCCAGCGCGAACGTCCCGATGAGGGCACCGGCCCCCACGCCGAACGTCATCATCGTGAATCCGCTTGACGGGCGGTGCAGCTCCGTCTCGGCGAATCCTGGCAGCATCGCGTCGAAGGACATCGTCAGTGAGCAGTGGAAGAACACCAGGACGAACAGGGCCAGCACCGGTGGCGTGCGCCGCACGTACTCCAGGCCGCCGCGCAGGTTCTCCACCACGTCGGAGAGCCGCGCCACACCTCCCCGGGAGGCGACGCTGATGCGCCGCACGGCAAAGAACGCGAGCAGCGCCATGGCCGCCGACACCCCGTACGCCCCCTCCACACCGACCGTCGCCAGTAGCGGCCCGGCGAGGAGCGGCCCAACCGCGCGCGTTCCGTGCTGCGTGGTGCTGGTCAGCGCCACGCCGTTTCCCAGGTCCTCCGGCGGCACAACGTTCGCCAGCAGCGCCTGGTCAGCCGGAATTTCGATCGAGCGGACGATGCCCTGGACAAGCGCCATCAGGACCACCATCCACACCGCGATCACGTCCAGCAATGCGAGCAGGCAGAGCACGGAGGTGACGCCAAAGGTGAGCAACCGCGTCACACGGACGAGAATTCGCCGTTCAGCGCGGTCCGCCACCATCCCGCCCAGCGGCGCCACCAGGTAGGGCGACATCGAGGCGAAGGTAGAGACGCCCACCCAGAACGAAGAGTCGCTCAGCCTGTAGACGATCCACGCGTTGCCCAGCAGCAGCGTCCACAGCGCGGTGCTCGAGCACGCCCCGCCAAGCCAGAGGGCGCGGAAGTCCCGGTGGCGAATCGCCGGGAGACGCTGCTCAAGCACTGCGGCCCACGAGTTCGCGAAGCTGGTCCGCGACGAAGCCGGGGTCCTGCATGGGAATGAAGTGCGTGTATTGCGGTACGGGCACGTCCTCGGCGTGCTTGAAGTGCGTCGCCAGGTCCGGCGTCGTCGGCGAACCGCTCATATCGGCCATGATCGATTCCGCCGACCGCCCCCGGGCCCTCAGGATCCGCACCGGTATGTCGATCGTCGCGATTTCGTCGTAGATGTCGCCGCCGGCGCTGCCGGCATACGTCGCCGCCTCGATCTTCGGCGGGCAGGCAAGCACGTAGCCCTCTCCCTCCGGGTTCGGGACCAGCCCGTACTGGCAGTAGTCGTGCAGCACTTCCGGATCCCAGAGGCTGAACGGCGGCCGGTCCTTGAAGCTTTCGAACATCGCTTCCGGCGACGGCCACTCGTTGCGCCGGCGGGCGGCGAAGTGCTCGACATCGCCCCGCTCCGCGCGGTAGGCCTCACGCGCGAGGATGACCGGGTCGACCAGCAGCAGCTTCGAGAAGATCGTCGGCTTGAGGGCGGCCGCCAGCGTCACCGCATACCCGCCCTTCGAATGTCCGGCCGCGACCGCGCCTTCCAGTCCGAGTTCGACGCAGAGCGCCGCCACGTCTTCGCCGAAGTAGCGCCAGAGGTACGGCGGCGCCGGCTTCGAACTGAGACCGTGCCCGCGCATGTCAACCGCGATGCAGCGAAATTCCGGGAGCCGTTGCACCACCCGGTCCCAGCATCGGCCGTGAAACCCGGTTGCGTGCGCGAGGAAGATGCC
>CAYTBM010000068.1:0-1848 GCA_964436025.1 uncultured Anaerolineaceae bacterium | reverse complement strand
CCCGAAGAACCTCGCCCACCTCGTCGCTGAGCTGGATGACGCCGCGCTCGACGCCGCCGAGCCCGGTTCCTGGAGCCCCCGCATCATCCTCGCTCACTTCCGCGACGACGAGTTCCTCTGCACGCGCTCCGCGTTGACGCGGATGCTCGCCGAAGAACGTCCCGCTGTGCTCTTCATCGATGGCAGCGACTGGGAGCCCGGACGCAACCGCACGCGCGACCGCAAGGAGTGGCTGCTCGCCGACTTCGCGCTGCAGCGCCAGGCCAGCCTGGGCATCCTGCGCATGCTCCGCCCGGAAGACCTCGCCCGCACCGGCACTCGGGACGGCCGTGAGTTCACCATCGAACAGCTCGTCCGCATCTGGGTCCGCCATGACAGCGAGCATCTCGCCGAGCTCGAACGACTCGTCGGCGAATCAGCCGCCGACGCCAGGGCCCGCCGCGCCCGCTGGGAGTGACCACCCATCCTGGCCGCGCCCGGCGATGGGCGGGGGAGGGACCTCGCCACCACTTCGAAAGACAGGACCGAACGTCAGGGGGTCCCACGTTGCGCGGCCACCCTGGGCCGCGCGATACACAGTTCCGTTGGGCGCGGGCGCCGAGCGGTTAAACGGGGCAACTACCCTACCACGGTGCCGTCGGGCATCACGGTGTTGCCCAGCTTCGCCCGCCGAATGAGCTGCTCCGTGATCTTCGCGCCGGTCAGGTCCGCGCGCCTCAGGTCCGCATAGTCCAGGTTCACGCCCGGGCCAACGCAGCCCGCCATCCCCGCTCCTGCGAGGTTCGCCCGGAAGAAGTTCGTCGCGTGCAGTGCGGCGTTCGCGAGGTCGGCCTGGGCGAGGTTCGCGCCGGTGCAGTCCGTGTTCGAAAAGTCCGCAAACCGCAGACTCGCGCCGGTCAGGTCCGCGCCGTTCAACTTCGCCCCGCGCAGCGACGCCGCCTCCAGCTGCGCGCCTTGCAGCTTCGCATCGCGCAAGTCGATCCCCGCGAGGTCCAGCCCGCGCAGGTCGGCCCCCCTGAGGTCCATCCCGGCCAGGTGCGCCCCCTTGTCGACCACCAACCCGCCGACCTCGACCGGCCCTTGCCGGTACCCCGGCGGCGGCGTGAAGGGAGCGTTTTCTGGCCGTGGGGCTGCGGCCGGGGCGCTCTTCGCGGCCCTCCGCGCGCGGTCGTAGGCGGCGCGCATGTACTGGTCGCCCAGCACCGACCACGCCTCTTTCATGGTCGCGCGCTTGCGCGTGAACTCCGTCGCGCTCACGTCTGCGGCGCTTAGCTCGCTCGCGAGTTTGGAGAGCGCCTTGAGGATTGCGGGCCGGGGCGCGTCTTCGCGCACGCCGATCGCCTCATACCAGTTGACCGATGGGTCACCGGTGTACTCGACCTCCGAGCCGCCTGGCTGCCGCGGCGCGTCTTCGCTGAACCAGGAGGGCCTGGCGCCCGCGCCCGCGGCCTGTGCCTCCCGGCGCGGGGGCGGCTGCCTGCGGACCGGCCGGACAACCGGCCTGGCCGGCCGCGGCAGAGTCCGGTCATACGCCGCGCGGCGTTCCGCGTCGCGCAGCGTCTCCCAGGCTTCGTTGATGCCCCGCATCCGGGCCTCGGCCTCCGGCGAAGGGTTCGCATCGGGGTGGTGCTCACGCGCCAACCGCCGGTACGCCGCGCGGATCTCCACGAGCGTGGCCGTCCGGCTCACCTCGAGCACCAGGTAGAAGTCAGAAGGAGCGCTCATCCGCGAATCATCCTACCAGCGGGACACGCACCATAGCCGCGCCTACAAGGAGGCGGCTGCACCGCCGAACCCGCAACCGCGGCCCGTCCCAACGCAAACTTCGAACGACGCCGGGAGACACGT
>CAYTBM010000067.1:7332-13255 GCA_964436025.1 uncultured Anaerolineaceae bacterium | reverse complement strand
GGTCTTTCACGTTGGCGAGCACCATCCAGCCGTCCTTCACCGGGAACGCCTGGTGCGGCGTGCTCAGCGGGTGGCGGAAGCCGACCGGTCCCTGCACTTCGCCCGTCGCGCCGAATCGGACCATGGCGTTCTCCATGAGCGCGACCTGGGCATCGAGCATCGCGACGTCCACGTGCTGACCCACGCCCGAAGTCTGTCGTTCGACCAGAGCCGAAAGCACGCCGATGGCCGTGTACATCCCTCCGGCCATATCGCCGATGGAGTAGCCGGCACGCGCGGGCGGGTTGCCTTCGTGGCCGGTCATGCTCATCACGCCGCCCATGCCCTGGACGATGGCGTCGACGGCCCCGCGCTCGCGGTACGGCCCCGTGTGGCCGAAGCCGGAGGTGGACGCGTAGATCAGCCGCGGATTCAGGGCCGCCAGCGATTCATATCCGAAGCCGAGCTTCTCCATGGTGCCGGGCGAGAAGTTCTCGGTGAGCACGTCCACCTTCCGGACGAGCGCATGGACGATGTCGGCCGCTTCGGGCGCTTTCAAGTCCAGCATCAGGCTCTTCTTGCCGCGGTTCACAGAGAAAAAGTACGTGCTGACATCGTGGACGTACGGGCCGGCGCCGCGGCGCCGCTCGGTCTGGCCGATGGTTTCGATCTTCCAGACTTCGGCGCCCAGGTCGGCCAGGATCATCGTGCCGTAGGGACCGGCGAGCGCCCAGGTGAAGTCGAGGACGCGGATGCCTTCGAGAGGGCCGGGCATCTGCCGCTACCTGCCGGTCACGCGGCGGGTGGCGTAGCGGAAGCGGGCAACCTGCTCGTCGCTGCCGCGCAGCTGGCGGTTGGCGTCGTCTTCCATCTTGCGCGCTTCATCGGAGAGCGTGGCCGCGTCGATGACCTGCTTGGCGGCGCGGACCGCCCCGGCGGAGTGCGCGGCGATTGTCTGGGCCAGCGTCCAGGCGGCGGGGAGGAGGCCGGACTGCGGGTAGACCTCGCTGACAAGGCCGTACCGATGGGCCTCGGCGGCGGTGAACTTGCGGGCGGTGAAGATGAGCTCCTTCGCTCGTTCGGCGCCGACCAGGCGGGGCAGCGTGGCCGCCGCGACGACTAGCCCGTACTCCGAACCGGGCAGGCGGAAGGTCGCGTTGTCGGAGGCGAGGCGGATGTCGCAGCCGATAGCCAGGCGAGCGCCACCGCCGAAGCAGTAGCCGTTGATTGCGGCGATGACGGGCATCGGTGCCTTCGCGATCACGCCGAAGAGCCCTCCGGCGCCGGAAGAAGACCGCCGTGATTGCTGCTCGACCCCGCTCATCTCGAGCATGTCGCCGCCGGCGCAAAACGCCTTTTCACCGGCCCCGGTGAGGATGAGGCAGGCAACCTCCGGGTCAGCGGAGGCGCGGGCAATGGCGTCGGAAAGCTGGTCACTGAGTGCCTGGCTGAGCGCGTGGTGGCGCTCGGGCCGGTTGAGGGAGAGGAGGACGACGTTCTCGCGCCGTTCCTCGAGGACGAGTTGTGGTTCTTCGGTCATGGCGTGGGCGAAGTCTACGCGGTTCGGGCGTGGCGGTGGATGAACGTACACTGGGCCATGGCTCTTTCCCCCGATGAGCAACGTCACATCGATGCTCTGCTCGTGTTCCTCCCCCTGATGGAAAGCCGTCACTCGGGCGAGTGGCGCGGCGGCGAACGCGGCCCGGACGGCACGATCACCATGCCCTACTTCGAATACAGCGAGCCGATGCTGGCGTTCATTCGCGCCTGCGCCGAAAACGGCTGGATCGAGGTCTTCGCATGGCCGCAGTGGGCGGATGATGCGCGGAGGCTCCACGAAGACCCCACCGCGCTGGCCGGCGCCGGCATCGAGACGATCCGCAAGCTGCTCACGCTGCATATCCGCAATGACCGGTTCAACGAGGGCCACCTGGCGGCCATGGTGGAGGACGGCCACATGGCCGCGGTGCTGCGCCGCCTCGAACAGATGCGAAGCGCCGGCGGGTGAGCCGCATGAGGTCGCTGCCTTCGTACTAGAATGCGCGCCGGGAGGCAGGAACCCATGACCACAACCGAAGCACCCGCCGAATTCATCGAAGCGACGCTGGACCTGCCCGTCCGCTACATCGACCGCTCCCGCGCCTACTACCTGGCGCTGGGTTACAACAACCCGTACCGCTGGGCGCAGAACCGCGACGTGCCGTTCACGCCGATGGCGAAGCCCGCCGGGGAAGCGCGCATCGCACTGGTCTCCACCGCGGCGCCTTTCCAGCCGGACAAGGGCGACCAGGGGCCGTGGGCGCCGTACAACGCCGAGGCGAAGTTCACCCGGGTGTACTCGATGCCGATCGATCCGGCGCCGGACGTGCGGATTTCGCACGTGGGATATGACCGGAAGCACACCTCTGCGGAGGACATCAACAGCTACTTCCCGCTGCAGCGCATGAAGGAGGCGGTCTCCGAGGGCAGGATCGGCCACCTCAACGAGCGCTTCTTCGCGGTCCCGACGTTGCGCAGCCAGCGGCTGACGCTCGAGCGGGACGCGCCTGAAATCGAGGCGCTCTGCCGCGAGGACGGTATCGAGGCGGCGATCCTCGTTGCTACCTGACCGGTCTGTCACCAGACCGTGAGTCTGACCGCCCGCCACCTCGAAGCCGCCGGCATCCCCACCGTGGTGCTCGGCTGTGCCAGGGACATCGTGGAATCGGCGGGCGTTGCCCGCTTCCTGTTCAGCGACTTCCCCCTGGGGAACTCCTGTGGAAAGCCGAACGAGGTGGAGATGCAGCGCACCATCCTTTCGATGGCGCTAGACCTGCTCGACTCGGCCCGGGGGCCGCGCACGACCGTGCAGACACCGTTCCGCTGGGCCGAGGATGCGGCCTGGAAACGCGACTTCTACCGGCTGGACATGACGCCCGAGCAGATGGAACGGGCCCGGGCCGAGATGGACAACCAGAAGGCTGTCCTGGCGAGCAAACTCGCGAAGGACTGAGCTCGGCACGAGCCGACCGATATGGAATCGCAATGTCCCTGCCTCGCGTTGCAGTGCCATTCGCCGCGACCCTCGCGGCATGGTGAAACTAAACCTCGCGCAGGAGTTGTGAACGTGGATAACACCACCCTCATCATCATTGGTGTCGCGGTGATCGTCGTGGCAATCGCGCTCGCCTTGATTTATTGGGCGTATGACCGTCGCCGGCAGGACAAACACCTCCGCGAGACCTTCGGGACGGAATATGACGCCGCCTACGCTTCGACGGACGACCGCAAGGCCGCTCGCAAGGAACTGAAAGCACGCGAAGAGCGTGTGAAGGACTATGAACTGCAGCCCATCAGCGGCGACCAGCGGCTCGCGTTCCTTTCGGAATGGCAGACCATGCAGGCCTCGTTCGTCGACCATCCGGGCACCGCTGTAAACCGCGCTGACCAGCTGCTCTCTGAAGTAATGCGGGCCCGCGGCTACGAGTCCGGCATGGGTGACCCGGCGGACCGCATCGCCGACGTTTCGGTGGGACATGGTGACGAGGCCGCGGCGTTCCGCGAGGCGGCTGAGATCGCGAAGCTGAATCGCCAGGGCCGGGCAACCACGGAGGACCTGCGCCGGGCAATCAAAGACTACGGCGTTGTATTCGATTCGCTCCTGAACGAGCGCCGCGCCGCCGCCACCTAAGCTACGGGCCGCGCCTGTAGCACACTGATGGGCCCCTTCTCCCCGCTCGGGGGGAAGGGGCCGCCCGTGGCGTCGGCCGTTAGCTCCAGCGCCAGCGCCGCTTGCCTTCCACTCGGACGAGCGTGCCCATCCCGGGCGCGGGGAAGTGACCGCCGAGCACCAGCAGGCCATCCGCTTCGGCGCGGTCGGCGAGGGCGCTGCGGCTGGCTTTGGCCATCGCGACATCGGCGTCGTACGGCGGGTTCAGTTCCGGGTCCTCGAATTCGCCCGGGTGGTGAGCGGCGTCGCCAGTGATGACGGCGCCCTGGCCACCCGCAAAGACCAGCACAGCGGCGTGGCCCGGCGTATGCCCCGGCGTTGCGAGGAGCGAGATGCCCGGCGCGGCTTCGAAACCGTCGTCAACGGCGCGAAGCTGGCCGCGCTGCTCCACCGTCCGTACGCAGCGAGCAATGTCCTTGCTCTCGGTTGCTCCCCAAAATGCCCATTCGGCCCTGGAGACGACGTATTCGGCGTTTGGGAACATAGGCACAATCTCGCCGTCGCGGTCGATGACATTCCAGCCGATGTGGTCCGCGTGGAGGTGGGTGAAGACCACGGCATCGACGGTTTCGGGGCTGACCCCCGCTTCAGCCAGGCGCGCGGGCAGCAGGCCTACCTCGCCGCTGAAGGCGCGAGCCAGCGAGCCGAGGGACGGCCCAATGCCCGTATCGACGAGGACAGTGCGGCCGCCACTACGGAGAACGTAGCTGGTGAGCGGCAACGTGAGCGTTTCGCCGTCGGCGCAGCCTCCTAGCTCCCGGAACATTGCTGCGTCAGCGCCCGGGAGCATCTGCAGCAGCGGACAGCTCAGTTCGCCGTCGGAATAGCGGTCGATGGTGATGTCGCCGATGTGGAGTCGTTCCATGCACCGGAGTGTACGGGACAGCGCTCGCCGGCCTCCGACGAGAAGGCCGGCCGGCGGGATACAAGCGACCGGGCGCTCAGCCGCACTTTCGCCTTTTCCCTTTTGCCTTTTAACTCATTCAATGACCGAACAGCGCATCCCCTTCGTCAAAGTCCAGCTCGATGAGGACGACATTGCCGCCGTGGAGGGTGTGCTGCGGAGCGGCTGGCTGACGACCGCGAGCCAGGTGAAGGCGCTCGAAGAGGAACTGTGCGCGTACACCGGGGCGAAGTACGTGAATGCGGTGAATTCGGCTACGGCTGCGATGCATCTCTGCCTGGCGGCCTGGGACCTGGGGCCCGGCGACGAAGTGATCACGACGCCGTATACGTTCACCGCCACCGCGAACGTGGTGCTCCATTGCGGCGCGACGCCGGTGCTGGTCGACGTCATGGATGGCACAGCGAACATCGACCCGGCGGCTGTCGAACGCGCCATTACCCCGCGGACGAAGGTCATCCTGCCGGTGCACATCGCCGGAGAGCCCTGCGACATGGACGCGCTCATGGCGCTTGCGCGGCCGCGCGGGATCAAGGTGCTGGAAGATGCCGCCCACGCCATCGGTTCGATGTACCGCGGCAAACAGATCGGCAGCGTGAGCGACGCGGCTGCCTTCAGCTTCTACGCCAACAAGACCATGACCACCGGCGAAGGCGGCGCGCTCGCCACGAACGATGAACAGCTGAGCGCGCGGGTCCGCCGGCTCACGCTGCACGGAATGTCGCGCGATGCGTACAACCGCTACGGGGCGGGCGGCAGCTGGCGCTACGACATCGAGGAATTCGGGTTCAAGGACAACCTGACCGACATCGCCGCGGCGCTGGGCCGGACGCAGCTCGGCAAGCTCGAATCGTTCATCGAAGAGCGCACCCGCGTGGCGCAACGCTACTTCGCAAACCTGCGCGACGAAGAGCACCTGGTTTTGCCGTCGTTCAGCGAGGAGAACCGCCAGCCGTGGCACCTCTTCATGATCCGGATTAAGAACGAGACATCCCCGGTCCGGCGGGACGATGTCATCAGGGAGCTGGCCGAGCGCGGGATCGGCACGTCAGTGCACTTCATCCCGCTGCATTACCACACCGCGTACCAGAAGCTGGGCCGTTGGGCGAAAGGCGACTTCCCCGTCGCCGAACGCTTCTTCGAAGGCGAAATCAGCCTGCCGATGTACCCGGCGATGACCAACGCCGAGGTCGACGACGTGTGTGCGGCGCTGCGCGAGATCCTGCACGCGAAATGAGCGTGTGCGCCGCATGGTGACGAACCCACGCGTGCGGTTGCTCTGGTTGCTTGCCCTGGCGCTGGCCGCGGGCCTCGTTGCCTGCGGCGGAGGA
>CAYTBM010000067.1:0-7232 GCA_964436025.1 uncultured Anaerolineaceae bacterium | reverse complement strand
GAATTCGCCGACCTGCGCGCGTTGCTGCGAGACAGTAAAGCGGGCGGCGCGGAGCAGATCATCGCGCTCGTGGAGCGAGATTCGGGCTGCGCCTTTGAGCTGTTCGCCGAGGCGGAGTAAGGGTACGGCAGCCGACGGTTAGGTGAACCGCCGCACTGTCGCGCTAGCGAGACTGTGGCCAGAATTGGCCCATCTTTCTGGGGTGCCACTTGATGCACGTGAAGCTTTTGGCCCGCACCGCCGTCCTCGCGGCACTTCCTCTGAGTTCATTTCTCACCTCCTGTGGCGGCGGTGGCGCCAAGAAAGTCGACGCCGACGACTGGGTCGCCGACCTTTGCGATGCCGCTGCGTCCTTCCAGAAGGCGAGCGACAAGGCGGGCGAGTCCTTCCTCGAAGCCGACTTCAGCGACACGAAGAAAGCAAAAGCGGCCTTCAAGGAGAGCGTGGAGAAGCAAAAGGACGCCCAGAAAGACTTCCGCGCGGACTTCGACAAGATCGGCCAACCGGACATCGAAGATGGTGACAAGGTTGTCGACGCGTTCAAGGACCAGTTCGAAGAGAACGACAAGGCGACCGACGACGTCGCGAAGGCGATTGCCAAAATCGACAACGACGACGACTTCACGGAGGCGTTCTTCAAGATCGCGGACGACTTCGATACGCCCGACTTCCGCGCGAAGATGGAGGATCTCGCCGACGACAGCGACGACGTCGCGGACCTGATCGACGCAATCGACGAGGACGCCGACTGCTCCAGCGTTATCTTCGACCAGCCGGGAGCGGACGACACTTCCAGCGCCAACCCGACGGCCACGCCGAAGGCCTCGCGGACAACCGCGGCAGGCCGGACTACGGTGCCCACCGCCGCCGCGGCGAAGACAACGAACGAGAAGTGGGTCGCCGGCGTGTGCACGTCGTTGGGCGGCTGGATCCAGGACCTTGAGAAGGCGAACGACACGCTCGACAGCACGCTCAACACCGCGAAAGACGCCCCGGCGCTCAAGCAGGCGCTCGTGGAGTTCATGAAGACCGGCCAGACCGAGACCAGGAACCTGCAAAAGGAGATCGCTGCCCTCAAGGCCCCCGATGTGAAGGATGGAGCCGCGATCCAGAAGACGTTCAATGACGCCATGACCCAGCTGGTCGGTGTGTTCGACGGACTGCTCGCCGACGCACAGAAGGTCGGCACCGGGTCGCTGGCCCAGACATCGACCGATGTCGATCGCATCGCGAGCGGCATCACGGACGCGTTCGACGATGTGGCCGCGACCTTCGACAAGCTGGACAACTACAACGCCGGCGAACTGGACAGGCTGTTCGACGAGCGCCCGGAATGCCAGGGCATCAACTAACGAGCTACTCCGCCGGCCGCCGCGCGGATGCTAGACTCCGCGCGAAACGCGGGGAGGGCATGCAATGACCCAGGCGCCTGGACTCGAAACGGACACAGAACTGCTGCGCATGGCGCAGGGGCTTCGCGATGCGCTTGGCGCGCCGGCGCCGGTCGCTCTCTCCCGCCGCGTTGTCGCCGGGTTCCGCGGCAAAGCGAAGATGTACTACTACCCGCCCAAGGATGGCGGGCGCTTCCAGACGCCGTTGTTGCTCTTCCCGTACCTGGGCATCAGCAGACCGTACATTTTCGACCTGCGCCCGGAGGAGTCGTTCGCGGAGTTCCTGCACAACGAAGGCATACCGTTCTATCTCGTGGACTGGGGCATTTTCGGCCCGGAAGACCGGGAGATGGGCATGGATGACGTTATCGCCGACATGGTGCCCTCGTTCGTGCACCAGGCTGTGCGCCACTCAGGCGCCGACGCTGTGACGATGTTCGGGTACTGCATGGGCGTCCCGATGACGACATCCGCGCTCGCCTCCCAGCCGGGACTCCCCGTGAAGAACTACCTTTCGATGGTCGGGCCGATCGACTTTTCGGTCGGCGACTTCCCGATGATGACGACGGAGGACCGGTTCGACGTCGATTCCATCGTGGAGACATTCGACATGATGCCGGCGGAATTCGTCCGCTCGGGGTTCAAGATGCTGAACCCGATGGGTGACCTGGCCCAGGCGCAGTCGCTGCTGCAAAACGCTTCGAACCCGCAGTGGCTGGTGGGCTACAAGGCCATGAACCGCTGGGCGAGCGAGTGGCTGCCGCTGCCGAAGCAGTTCTTCCGCCAGTGGGTCCGCCATTTCTACCAGGGCAACGAGTTGGTGCAGGGCAAGTTCCGGGTGATGGGCGAAGAGGTCAAACTGCGCGACATCACCGTCCCGGTGCTCTGCGTGGGCGCCACGAAGGACGACATTGTCCCGGCCGGCAGCGCCAAA
The DNA here is from genome assembly GCA_964436025.1 of uncultured Anaerolineaceae bacterium. Lineage (GTDB taxonomy): Bacteria > Chloroflexota > Dehalococcoidia > Tepidiformales > Tepidiformaceae > Amarobacter. The sequence goes on along the minus strand of CAYTBM010000067.1, from coordinate 4,907 downwards.
GCGCTGGTGGACTCGGTGGGCAGCACGGACAAGACGTTCCTTGAGTTGGAAGGCGGCCATATCTCGGTGATTGCCGGGCGGCGCGCGAAGCAGGTGGTCTGGCCGGCACTGCTCGAGTGGCTGCGCGCGCACGATTAGGCGCTGGTGCGCTCCGGTATGGCCATCGCGGCCGCAAACCGCGACCGCGAGACTACGAGCCACACCGCCGCGACCGACAGGGCTCCGATGGACCAACCCGCGAGGATGTCGCCCGGGTAGTGCACTCCTGCGACAACGCGGGAGATGCCAACCAGCAGGCCGACCGCTACGAAAAGGGCGGCCCAGCGGCGCCAGGTGAGCGCGGCCGCCATGGCGACCACGCCCGCCAGTGTCGCGTGGTCAGACGGGAAGCTGTTGTCGGCGTTGTGTTTCAGCAGTTGCACGGTGTCCCGGTCAGCTACGAAAGGGCGGGCCTCGTGGATGACGTCGCCGGCGAAGAGGATGGCCGTGCCGGCGAGGACCGCGCTGACCGTGACGATGCCCGCGACGAGCAGCCCGCGGCGTGGGGATTGCCGCAGCTCCCAGATCCCGAAGAGCCCCGCCAGCGCGAGGAGCAGGAACACCCCGTCCTTCGCCCACCACACAGCCCAGTCGTCGAGCAAGTCCCAGCGGCCGGCGAGGCCGCCGTTCACGAGGTCCAGGAGCGCTTCGTTCACGGCCCCAGTGTCGCGCGGCACGGCGATTGCCGCACCGGTCCGGGGCGCGAACGGTTAAGGACGCGCTACTTCTTCTTTTTCGGTTTCGCCTTCGCGGGCTGCTGAGGGCTCGAACCGCTTTGCGCCGCCAGCAGCGCTGCCAGGGCGTCGTCGATCCGGTCCAGGCGGAGGAGGATGGTGTGAACCTGGTCCTGGAGGCGCTGGAACTCAACAAGCGGTACCGCGCCCACCGCCTCTACGATCGGCCCGTAGGCGTCGCGGGCGGCCTTCGCCATGGCGGCCCGGGCGGCCACGTAGTTCTTTTCCATCTCGCCCGTGAATGCCTGGCCCTCCGGCGTGGAAGTGGTCGCTTCGTACACCTTCCCCCACTGCTTGAGGAACTGGTCGCTCATGGCTTTCCACTGGCTCATCAGGTCGGCGATGCCCGGTTGCGTCATGCTCGGAGTATAGCGGCGGCGATTGATCCATGCCGCCGCCGGCGTACATTCCCGCCATCCAGCCGGGGGGTTGTCCCAAATGCCGTACGCCCAGGTCAACGACATTTCGATGTTCTACACGGATGAAGGCGATGGCCCGCCTGTCCTCCTCGTTCATGGCTGGAGCTGCGACGGCTCGGACTGGGCCTGGCAGACCCCCGCGCTCAAAGCGGCGGGCTATCGCTGCATCGTCCCGGACCTGCGCGGCCATGGCCGGACGTCGGTAACCGAGCACGGCTACACGCCCAGGAACTACGCGCACGACCTTGCCGAACTGCTCCGGCAGCTCGGCGCAGGCCCGGTGGTGGCCATCGGTCACTCCATGGGCGGCGCCACCGTAGTCGCGCTCGCGGTGGAACACCCGGAGTGTGTGCGAGCCATCGTGCCGGTGGACTCCGCCTACGGCTTCACCGAAGAGGTGCCGGCCGCGATGGAAGGCATGGTCGAAGCGTTCAAGTCGCCCGCCGGGCATGACGCGGCGCTCGCGTTCGCCGCCGCGGCGTTTTACGGGGAGGCGACTCCGGCCCACCTGCCGGCCCTGCATGCGCGCCGAATCGCCGCCTTCAACCAGGACGTGATGTGGAAGGCGATGGCCGGCATAGCGCTCGCCGAGGACTCGTTCGGCGGAAAGGCCGCGTCGGAGCAGTACCTCCCGCGCGTCCAGGCGCCGGCGCTTGCGTTCCGCGCCGGGCGGCAGGACCCCACCGAAGTGGCAGCGTGGGAGCGGGCGCAGTTCAGGCATCCCTCCTCGCGCGCCGTCGCCTGGGAAGGGACGGGCCACTGGCTTCACCAGGAGCGTCCCGCCGAATTCAACGCGATCCTGCTCGGCTGGCTCGCGGGCCTGGAATAGCGGGGGAGGCCTCAGGGCACGATGACCCTGCCGCGGACCATATCGCGGAGGGTATTGCTCAGTTCGTCGTAGGCCACGATGAGCCGCTCGTCGATGTCCGTGCCGCTGGTGTACACGGCGAATGCGATCCGTCCGGCCGGTTCGTATTCCATCACGCCCGAACGGCCGTAGTGGCCCCAACGTTCGCCGTAAATGCGTCCCTCGTCCTTCCAGCAGGGGCAGAAAGGGTAGGTACCGAGTCCCGCGTACTGGAACTCCGGCCCGAGGAAGTTGGTCATGGCATAGCGCGTCTCGAGGCCGACGATGTCGGTGGAGTTGTAGAGCTTGAGCGCCCAGGCGGCGATGTCGCGCACCGTGGAGGAAAGCCCGGCCGATGACCAGAGGATGCCGCGGTACTCGAACGCGGCCGTGCTCGGACCAGTGCTGGATGACGAGCGCAGCACGCCTGAGCTGGATCGCAGGGCCGCGTTGCTCTGGGGATGGGTCGATTGGGTGGTGGGAGCGATCTCCTCGTCCATGAGCGTGGAGTCGAGGCCAAGGGGGTCGAGCAGGCGCTCATGGAGAGCCCTGGTGTACGAGACTCCGGTCACCTTCTCCACGATGAGCCCGAGCATGTAGTACCCCGGGCTGGAGTAAAGGAAACCTTCGCCCGGCTCGAACGCGAGCGGGGTGTGGCTGGCTGCGAGCAGGGCTTCGGCGGGGGCGATGCCATCCGTCGCCATGAGGCCCGACCGGTGCTGGATGAGCTCGCGCGCGGTGTAGTTCCCGTCGTGCGCTATTCCAGGCACGTAGCGAGCCACGGGGGCATCCAGGTCAACCTTCCCCTCTTCGGCGAGTTGAAGGATGAGGGCGGCGGTGAATGTCTTGGTCACGCTCGCGATGGGGTAGACAAAGTCCACCGGGAGCGGCTGGCCGGTGTGCACATCGTTTCCGGTGGCGCCTTCCCAGGTTGAGCCGTTGCCCATCGCGAGCGCGACCGCCGTGCCGTCGAGGCTGTTCTTCGATCGCCACTGGTCGAGGGCGGCCTGCAGTTCGGCGGCTGACACGGTCGCGGGTTCGTCGACCGCGGGAAGCACTTCAGGCGTGGGCGGCGCTTCGGCGACCACCGCGCTCGCCGCGCGCAGCGCGATGCCGACGCCGGACGGGGGGACGGCCTTCTGCTCGGCTCGCAACTCGGAGACGGGACGCAGTTCCGTAGCGAGGAATCCCGCCAGGACGGTCACGACACCGGCGGCGGCGACGCCGGGAACCACCAGCCGCGAGAAGGAGCTTCGCGGCCGTGCGGTCGAGGGCGCGCCGGCGCGGGGCGCGATGTGCAGCTCGCGGCGGGCGGCGAGGTCTTCGATCCAGCCGAAGGCCAGCATGCAGGCGAAGGTGACCGCGAGGACAATCGGAAACGCGGCGAGGTTGCGCAGCCAGCTGGGTCGCGGTTCGCTCCAGAGGAGTTCGTACATAACGAACAGGCCGGCAGCGTGCCAGAGGTAGATGGTGAAAACGCGGTCGTTCACCCAGGCAACCAGGCGCGCCGGCCCCGGCGCCGACGCGAGCCTGCGCAGCGGGCCCTCGAACGTCAGCGCGATACCCAGCCAGGTCAGCCCGACGAGCAGGTGCGCGGGGTACGAGGCGTTGACCACCATCCCGGGCACGTCCTGGGTCGTGATCCAGCCAGCCGCCGCCAGCGCAAGGCAGAATGTCCCGGCGGCGCGGACGCGCGTGCTGATCTGGCCGATGAGCCCGGCGTTATAGGCGAACCCCAGCAACCAGAAGATCGAGAAAATCGCCGCGTCCTCGAACTGCCAGGCCACCGGATGCCCGGCCCGGGCGCGCAGTTCGAAGAAAACGGCGAAACCGAGCGGGATGCCGATGACGGCAACCGAAATCCGGCGGAACGCCCAGAGCAGCAGCGGGCTGAGGAGGATCAGCCAGGTGAGACAGCGCATGTACCAGAGCACCGCCCAGAAAGTGACGCCCCAGTCCGAGCCCTGCGGGTCCCAGATGGGGAAGATCCACCACGGGAGTTGCTCCCAGCGCAGGGGCAGGCCAAGCTCCACCTTGAGCGCCGAGTGCAGTGCCATCCCCGGCACAACCACCACTGCGAACGCCCACAACGGGATCAGCAGCCGCCGGAAGCGGGCCACGAGCACGTGGTACGCGGACGCTCTCTCCAGCGAATGCGCCATGAGCGAGCCGGCGACGAAGAACATGGCCGGCATCGACGCCACAAGGTAGGAAAGCCAGGCGAAGCCGTAGGTGTGCCAGGCGAGCACGCGGATAATCGCCACCGTCCGAATGAGGTCCAGGAACTGGTTGTGCGGCTTGCCGGCCGGGGGTGCGGAGGCGGGAGGGGCGGCTTGCATGCCCATCGAGCGTAGGGCGCTGACCCGCTCCCAAATCAGGGTCGAAGGTGCCGCCGCCCGAGCCCGAACGGCCCACCGCGAACTCCTTACCGCGGCGATACACTCGGTACTGGATCATCAGCGAATCGAGGTGATGGCCCTATCGTTACGCGCATTTGCCTGATCCTGGCGATTGGGGGATGGCTCCTGCTTGCCCTGAGCTGTTCGGGCCCGGCGCCCGCCGGGCAGAGCAACGAGTTCGCTGCCACTTTGCTCCAGCCGCCCTTACGGCCGGCAGAAGCCGTGGACGCGCCGGAGTTGCTGGGCTTCAACCTGGAGCCAACATGGCATGCGGCGCCGCAGCAACACCTCCGCGGCGGCAGCGGCGGGACCTGCGGGAGTGCTTTTCCCTCGGGTGTCGCGGCCGGGAAGACCGCGCTACGGACGCTCACTTCCGGGACGTTCAAGCGCACCTATCGCATCCATGTCCCCGCGCAGGCGAAGAACGACCGGCGCCTGCCGCTCGTCCTCAACTTCCACGGGCGGAGCG
>CAYTBM010000066.1:0-13433 GCA_964436025.1 uncultured Anaerolineaceae bacterium | reverse complement strand
GTTCGGGCTGCCTGCCGCGTTCGCGGACTTCGCTGTTCCCCGCATCCGGTGGGAGCGGAGCCGCCGTTGCCGTCGCCCTGATTGGCGCCATTGCAAGTGGCCATCCACCAATCTGACCGTCGTCGCGCCACTCGTACGCCTCGACGTACCAATCGAGCGGACACCAGCCTGGAGCAAGGCGGAAGCTGAAGACGAACCGCCCAGAGCCGTCGGCAACGACGGTCGGGTGGATGAACGCACCGGACTCATCAGGGTCGGCGGGATAACTCAAGAGCACAGGCTGTCCCGGCTTGAATTTGCTTCCGGCAACAGTGACCGGCGAGCCGCACCGTGCCGCGGCCGGCGTCAGTGTGAGGGCCGGGAGGTCTGGGGCGCCGCCGGTGGCGATGCGCGCGGCCCGAAGGGCTTCAGCGTAGTCAGCGCTGCCGGGATCCATGCCCATGTAGGCGACGCCCCAACGGTAGAACTCAGCCGGGCCGTCTCCGACGTACAACCCCGCGACGACGAACTTCCCGAGGAAGGTTTCGGTGCGGTCGAACTGCGGGCACATCACCGGTACTTGCCCGGGAACCTTCGCGATGACCTGGAGCCGCTCGCCGGACGAAGTGCCGCGGATGCCGATTTCCACATCGATCTGCAACCGGAAGCCGCGATACACGCTGTCGCTGAGCGCGGGGTCTTCCTCGACAGCGGTGATTCGTCCGGCGAACACTTCCGGTGACGAAGCCATTTGCTGGATGGTCGAGGGACCCGAACAGGCAGAGGCCTGGTGGGCGGGCCCAATGCCCCAGGCGAGTGCCGCGAGCACCAGCGCGAATGCCGTTACAACGCCGGAAAACCTCATGACTGTCACAACGCACGAAGCCCTGGAAAGGTTCCCGCACGGCCGCCGTCCCGTCTCCGCCGCCGCACGGCCGCGGAAGGAAGTCCTGGCCTTCGAGTGACCTTCTTCACATTCGCGTTCACCGAAACGGCGCTTCGTCATAGGGAGACGACGTAGTCCATCCGCGAGCAAGATTTTGCAGCCCGTTTACGGAGAATAAGGGATATCCCGGTCGTTCCTTCCTTTCCACCGCACTTACCGTCCTAAGCGGTGGGAAACGGGAGGATGTGTGAAACAACTCGCCAGGATCCTGGGCGCGGTCGCCGCGTTCGGGGCCTTCGCGTGGGCTGCCAGCGCACCCGCGCCAGCTGACGCTACTGGAAGCTGCGACGTCGCTGACGCTTCGATCGACGGTGAAGAGCAGGCATTCCTGCAGCTGATCAACAACTACCGGTCGGGAAGTGGCCTCGCGCCCCTCGCCGTGGACGCCGCGCTGACGAGGTCCGCCACCTGGATGGCGAACGACCTCGCCACCCATGCGAGCTTTGGCCACACTGATTCAGTTGGCCGGTCCCCGTGGCTGCGGATGCCCGACTGCGGGGTAGCCTGGCCGGGTGGCGAGAACCTCGCCGCCGGCACCAATTACTCGAGCGCTCAGACGGCTCTCTCCGCCTGGATCAACTCGCCATCGCACCGCGAGGTCATGCTGACGGCCGACTTCAAGACCATCGGGATCGCCCGCGTCTACCGCGAGGGGTCCTATTACGGCTGGTACTGGGTAACGGACTTCGGCTATGTCGCGAACGGGGCCGCCGCAGCGGCGCCCACGAGCACGCCAGCCCCGGCGCCGACGCTTGCACCCCCAGCGGCGCCGCCGGTGGCCCCGGCCGCCGCGAAGCCGGCGCCGCTCGCGCCGCCCGCACCGGTGAAGCGCACCATGGCTGTTGACGCGGGCCTTTCACTCGTCACGTGGGAAGGCGGGTACGTCTCGCCGGATGCCGTCTTCGGGCCGGCCGCCAACTGGGTCTCGATGGTGTACGTCTTCGACCTCGGGACGCAGCAGTGGCTGCGCTGGGGCCCTGCACTCGACCCCAAACTCCGTACCCTGACGGAAATGCGTGAAGGCGTGCAGTACTGGGTGATCGCGACGCGCGCGCTGGAAGTGGACCTGGATTAGCGAGGCTTGCCGCGTCGCGATTTCGCGGCCGCCTGCATCTGCTTCAGCCGCTTACTGATCGCGTTCGGTTCGACCGTGAGGAGCCCGCGGCCCTGCACGCGCATCTTGCGCCGCTTCGCGTCCAGCTTCTTCGCTCGCTCTTCCCAGCCCATCTCAGTCGTGGTGGCTGGCGTGGATCACGCCCATGTGCTCGTCCAGGTGCTCGACCATCTGGTGAAGCTCCTGCACCTTGCGATCGAGCTCGTTGAGCCGCTCCCATTCCGGGTCCGGCAGGCGCTGTATCGCCCCGTTCGAATCATCATGGAAGGCGACGATGTGGCCGGGCACCCCGACGACTGTCGCATTAGCGGGCACGTTGGTGACCACGACCGACCCCGCGCCGATACGCGCGTTCTCGCCCACCTCGATGCCGCCGATGACCTTGGCGCCAGCGCCGACAACAACGCGATCTCGCAGCGTGGGATGACGCTTGATCCGTTGCGTGCTTGTGCCGCCGAGCGTGACGCCCTGGTACAGCATCACGTCGTCGCCGATTTCCGCCGTCTCACCGATGACCACGCCCATCCCATGGTCGATGAAGAACCGGTGGCCGATGGTCGCCCCGGGATGGATTTCGATGCCGGTGACAAACCGCGCGAAGTGCATAATGCCCCGCGGCAGCAGAGGAACGCCGCGCCGATGCAAACCGTTTGCGAGGCGGTGCGCCAGCCGCGCGTGAAACCCCGGATAGAAAAGCGCGACCTCGGCGGCGTTGCGCGCCGCGGGGTCACGGTCCATCGCCGCCTGGATGTCTTCGCGGATGTCAGAGAGCAGGCTCACCGGATTACCTTACCGTCTTACCTTTCTGGAGGTCACTTACGGTTCTGAGGCGGCAGCCGTGCGCGCCGTATCATGCACCCATGGCACGCGCGAGCGGCAGGTCCGCATTTTTCCTTTCCTGGCCGGAGCGCGTCTTCCGGGCCGTCACCGCGGGGCTGCTGGGGGGCGTCCACGAAACGGCCCAGCTCGTGCTGCCCCGGCTCGTCCGGCGGTCCCGGCTCTACGAGGTGACCGCGAAAAACATGCTTCGCATCGGCATCGAACTGGTCGGCCGCGTCGAACCACCGCGACCTTCGGAGGAGAATGAGCCAGCTCCAGGCGCCGGCAGGGTCGCCATCAAGAAGGCGGCCGGCAACGTCGTAGAGTTCGGGTCCATTGCCGCTTTCGGGTTTTCACCTCTCTGGCTTCTCGCCGCCGCCTCGGACATCCTGCATGGCTCCAAAACGTACCTGACGGCGCTCGAAGAGGAGCTGGCCCGCGCGGGCGTCCTCGCTGAAGGGACACACTTCGGTTCTGTGGAAGACCTCCTCGGAGCGCTTGAAGGCACCACCGGCACCACTGCCGGGCTCATTGACATGCCGCCGCTGGAGTTCCGGGAGCTTCGCAGCTCGATTTCCGAACTAAAGCGCGATGCCGGAAGCCTGCCAACCCCGAAAGAACTGGCGCAACTCTTCGATGGACTCGTCCGGACGGCCCGCATGGAAGGACGCTCTCTCCTCGATGTTTCGACAGGTGTGGGCCTGGCCTTCGTCACGTCGGCCCGGAATGTCGGCCGCGACCACCTGGTCGCTCCCTACCGGGAAGACTGGCGGCCGCTTCGAGACGAAGGCTTCGCCGCTTATGCGGCGCGCGTCGCCATCCCCTATCGCCGCGCGATTGGCGGCCACTTCGACCGCGAACGCCGAACATGGACCGAGCGCCTGGTCAGCGCGATGCAGCGGCGGGATTGGCGCAAGCCATGGCGCGCGAAGGCGTAGTCACGGACCGTATTCCTCTCGCCCGCCTACTTCCGCCACGCCCGTGAGCCGTGCCGGGATCCAGTCCGAGAGCAACTCGTCAACGCGGTCTTTCGCCTGCATAAGCGAGTGGCCGGCCTCGGCGTAGAGGACGATGCGCTTGGGTTCGAGCGCGCGCCGGTAAATGTCCTCGCTCGCTTCGTGGCTGAGGATGCTGTCGCTCATGCCGTGGACGAGGAGGAGCGGCTTGTTCAGGTTCTCTACCTGGCGCGTGCCATACAGTTGGGGCGACATCGAAACGACGCCGCGCACCATGTCGTGCAGCTCGCCCGCCTTGATTACTACGGCGCCACCGAAGCTGTGGCCCACGAGCAGCAGGTCGGTCGCGCCGATGCCCTTCATGAAGGAGCAGCCGGCCAGCGCGTCGAGCACGCACTCTTCGAACTCGTTGGGCTTGCGGTACTCCAGCCGCAGCACGCTCACCTTCGCGGAGGCGAGCAGCAGGTGTAAACGGGCATAGAGGCGGTCGGCCGGGCCGTCGAGGCCGCCCATGGCGCCGCCAACGCAGACGACGGCCGTTGTGCCGCCTTCCACGGGGTGAAGAATGCCTTCGATCGGCCCACGCGTGGTCTCCAGGCGGACGCGGAGGGCGCCGGAGTCATCCAGCGGTTGGGCGCCGACGCGGAGCAGGCGCAGGTCAAGATCTTGCGCCGGCTCTTCCGGCTCATCCCACATGTTTCCAGGCACGTTCGTACTATACGGTGGCGGCGGGGCCGGCGGATTCATTGTTTATGTGCCGCAAAGTTCCCCTTGGTTTAGCGCCTGCTAGGATGCGACTGAGGCCGGCCGCGCCAGGGCCGTAACGACTGACACAATGGGGGGAGGGTCCGACAGGTATGTGCGGCATTTCCGGCATCCTGCGCGCCGACGGAGAACCCGTCCCCCCAGGCCTTGTACATGCCATGGTCGCCACCATCCGGCACCGCGGACCGGACGGCGAAGGGAACTATTTCGCGCCCGGCATCGCCTTCGGCCACACCCGCCTGGCGATCATTGACCTCTCCTCAGCGTCCGACCAGCCGTTCATCGACGATGAAGCGGGGCTGGCGTTGAGCTTCAATGGCGAGATCTACAACTACATCGAACTGCGGGCGGAGCTGAAGGCTCTCGGTCACACCTTCCGCTCCAACGGCGATACGGAAGTCCTGCTGCGCGCCTACGAACAGTGGGGCCCGGACTGTTTGCCGCGGTTGAACGGCATGTTCGCCTTCGCCCTCTGGGACAACCGGAAACGGACGCTGCTCCTGGCGCGTGACCGGTTCGGCGAGAAGCCTCTGTACATCGCGCGCTCTGAGAAGGGCCTGATCTTCGCGAGCGAAATGAAAGCGATCCTGGCGATCCGGCCCGAATTGCGCGAGCCGAACCCGCGAGCCATCTACCGCTACCTTGCGCGCGGGGACCTCGACCTGGACCACGAGAGCTTCTTCCAGGGGATCGAGAGCCTTCCCGGCGGATGTTACCTGCTCCTGGATGCGCAGGCGCGCGGCGAGGTGAAGCGCTACTGGGAACCGCGAGCCTGCAGCGTCCCATCGACGCACGGCGAAGCCGTTGAGCGCTTCCGCGAGCTGCTCTTCGACAGCGTGCGCATCCGCCTGCGCAGCGACGTCCCCGTGGGAAGCAGCCTCAGCGGCGGAGTCGATTCCTCGAGCATCGTCTCCACCATCCACGCTGAGAAAACCACACAAACGCTCCATCAGAGGACGTTCAGCGCGCGCTTCCACTCGAAGGCGCACGATGAGGGCCGCTTCATCGAAGTGGTGACCTACCGGGTGGAAGCGGACTCGCACGAAGTGTGGGTGGAGCCGGAGAAGTTCATCGACGAGTTCGAACTGCTCCAGTACCACCAGGAAGAGCCGATCGCGAGCGCGAGCCCGTTCGCCCAGTGGCTCGTGATGCGGCTGGCGAAAGAAAACGGCACCACCGTCCTGCTGGACGGCCAGGGCGCGGACGAGATCCTCGCCGGGTATGACCAGGCACACGGGATGTTCCTCGCGCACTGGCTCCGTCGCGGGCGGCTCGACAAAGTCATCCGCGAGCTTGCCCACTTCGGGCAGCGCTACCACTCACTGCGGGAGCCGGCCCAGTTCGCAGCCTACTACTCCCTGCCCGAAGGCCTGCGAGACGGGCTGGTTGAGCGGTACTACCGGTCCGCTTCGGTGGTCACGCCCGAGATGCATGAGGCCTACGCCCCCGCGCACGTGGAGGCGCCGAAACCCTTCCGTGACAGGCTCCGGAACGAACTGGTGCGCTGGCAGACAACCACCCAGTTGCCGGAGTTCCTGCGCTATGCGGACCGCAACAGCATGGCCTTTAGCCGGGAAGTACGGCTTCCCTTCCTGGACCACCGGCTCGCGGAGTTCTGCTTCGGATTGCCGCCTGACCTGCTTTTGAGCGGCGCTACGACCAAGGTCATCCTCCGCGAGGCGATGCGCGGCATCGTCCCGGACAAAATCCTGGACCGCAAAGACAAGCTGGCTTACGCGCCGCCTCAGCGCCAGTGGAACCACGGGCCGCTGCGGCCATGGATCCTCACCATGCTGCAGCGCGCGGCGAACCGCCCGGCCATCTTCAATTCGGAGGCGGTGCAGGCAGTCCAGGAACGATTCGAGGGCGGCGGAGATGACACCCTCGCGTGGCGGATCGCGAGCACCGAGGCATGGTTCGATACCAGCATCGAGCGGCCGCGCTCGGCGAGCGGGGCGCAGGCAGAAATAAGCCCAATAAGCTGGTAATCTCGCTGATTGCAGCGAATACGGGCCCGAACTGCGTTCGGATCCGCCAACCCGCAACACACTGAGAGGAACATCCCACATGGCAATTTCGTTTGAAGGCCAGGTCGCACTGGTCACCGGCGCCGGGGCCGGCCTCGGCCGCGCCTACGCCCTCGACCTCGCCGCGCGAGGCGCGAAGGTCGTCGTCAATGACCTCGGCGGCGACCCGCACGGCCAGGGCGAAAACCGCGCGGCCGCCCAGAAAGTCGTCGATGAGATCAAGGCGGCCGGTGGTGAAGCAACCCCCAACTACAACTCCGTAGCCGACTATGACGGCGGCTTCAACATGGTGAAGACGGCTATTGATACCTACGGCCGCCTTGACGTGGTGATCTGCAACGCCGGCATCCTCCGCGACATCGCCTTCCACAACATGAGCGAAGACGACTGGGACAAGGTGTTCGCGGTTCACATCAAGGGCTCGTTCACCGTCCTCCGGGCGGCCTGGCCAGTGTTCCGTCAGCAGTCTTACGGCCGCGTGATCCTGACCACGTCGTCCTCGGGCATCTACGGCCAGTTCGGCCAGGCGAATTACGGCGCCGCCAAGACGGCGATGCTCGGCCTGATGAACGTCCTCAAGCAAGAGGGCGCCAAGTACAACGTGAACGTCAACACCGTTGCGCCGGTAGCCGGCACGCGCCTCACCCAGACGGTTATGCCGCAGGAGATGGTTGACCGCCTGAAGCCCGAACTCGTGGCGCCGGCGGTGGTGTACATGGCGTCGAAGGACTGCCAGGACAGCGGCCTGATCATCGAAGCGGGCGCCGGCAACTTCAACCGCGCCGCCATCGTCAAGGGCCCGGGAGTCCAGCCCGGCATGGCGGACGTCAAGACAGCTGAGTGGTGCCAGGAGAACTGGGGCGCGATCACCAGCCTGGAGGGCGCCGAGCCCATGTGGCGGACCGGCCAGACGCTGAAGGCGTACCTCGCCGAGAAAGCCAAGGGCTAAAGCCAGCGCTCGAAGCGAATCCTTCAAGGGAGGCGAGGACATTCGCCTCCCTTCTGTTTGTCCGCTGCACGTTGCAGGCATAACGCCGTACCTGATGAGGAGAGAGCCAGCAACCGATTTCGCTGCTGCGAAGAGCTACCCGCTAGCCCGCGTGGCGGTTCCGATTGCGGGCTTCCTTGTAGGCGTCCGCGAAGTCCTTCATTTCGCCGCCCGGGTAGTAGTCCTTCACCAGCTGTTGGCGCAGTCCACGCGAGTCCGCGGTAACGCCCCGCTGGCTTGGGAGTGCGCGAGGGCGCTCCGGCACGAGGTCCCCACCCGCTACGCTGAGGAAGTCGAGCGGGCCCCGGAAGCGGGTCGCGTCATACTCCACGGCGTTCACTTCTACGCCCACGTACAGCGGCACTTTCACGCTCGATGTCGATTTAAGCGGGCGATTGCTCACCGCCAGGGCGAGGCGATCCGCGTACAACCCTGCCTGCCGCCCGCTGCACTGGAGCAGGATGGCGGCGAAGGTCGACTCGTCGAGGCGCGCCACAAAGTCGGAGGCGCGGGTTATGCGGCCCAGCGTCTCGACAACGTGCTCTATCGCGAGTTTCGCCGTGCCAGCGCCCCACGAGGCGCGCATTTCGTCGAACTGGCTGATTCTCACCACGGCCAGCGTGAGGGCATGCGAATACCGCTCGGACCGGGCGATATCACGCGAGAGTGTGTCGATCAGTTGGACGCGGGTAGGAAGGCCGGTGGCGCGGTCGATCGTCGCGTCCTCGCGGTCGCCGGATGCCTCTCGGTGGGACGGCGAAAGGGCGCTGACGCCCTGGAAAACGAAGGCACTCAGACCGGCCGTGGAGGCCATGAGGATGAGTCCCATGGTGCCCGAGTACTCGAGCGCAACCACGCCTTCGGCCAGCAGCAGCACGAGTCCGAGCGCAACCACGGCCCGCCGCGTAACCGCGTAGCGCCGCTCTGGGCCCTCCGGGATCTCCACAATCGTGTGCAGTCGCTGGCGCAACGTTCGGCTCATCACACCTTCCCCGCGTCCCTCTCCGGTTCGCGCGTTCGGAGGAATTATCGACGGCGAAAGAGTCGAGGATGGTCGATGACGGGTGACAATCGGTGACGGGTGCGTGAGGGGAACGTGAACGGCGTTGCCGGGGCGTTGCCCTCGGTACCGTTGCGTACCCCCCCCCGGTCGGTGTAGTTTCGTTCCCAGAACATTGCTGTTCGGGATCGCTGGGGGTGCCCTCGCGGGCTGAGATCAGACCCCTTGAACCTGACCACGTTTATACGTGCGGAGGAAAGCGATCGGAACCGCCGCACACACGTGCGCGGAGTCCGGCTTTCCGGGCTCCTTTTTGTTGCCCGGAGACGCCACCCGGCCCTCGGGCAGCCAGAAGGAGTCCCTGCCTTGCGAAGGCTCGCCCTACTTCCCCTGCTCGCCGTTGCCCTCTTCGCCGCCCTGGCCGTTGCCGCCTGCGGCGACGACGACAGCAACACTGACACGCTCACCGTCGTCACTCATGATTCGTTCAACCTCAGCGAGGACCTGATCAAGCAGTTCGAGAAGGACAACGGCGTCACAGTCAAACTGCTCCCCAAGGGAGACGCCGGCGCGATGCTCACGTCGCTCATCCTCACCAAGAAGAACCCCGAGGGCGACGTCGCCTTCGGCGTCGACAACACGCTGCTCTCTCGCGCCGTGAAGGAAGGCGTGTTCCAGGCGTACTCGTCTCCACTGCTTTCCGAGGTACCGACGGACTACCGCGCCGAGGGCTCGGACCTGGTTACGCCTATCGATTACGGTTACGTCAACTTCAACTACGACATCAAGAAGCTCCAGGACCTGAAGCTCGACCCGCCAAAACAGCTCGAAGACCTTTTAGACGCGAAGTACAAGGGGCTCGTCGTGGTGGAGAACCCGGCGTCGTCCTCGCCGGGGCTTGCCTTCCTGATCGCGACCGTGGATTACTTCGGCGAGGACAAGTACCTCGACTGGTGGCGCGGCATGCGTTCGAACGGGCTGGTGGTGGTCGACGGCTGGGAAACCGCCTACAACACCAACTTCTCGCTGCACGGCGGGGCGCAGCCGATTGTCCTGAGCTATGCGACGAGCCCGGCCTTCGAGCAACTGTTCGCCGACCCACCGCGAAACGATGCGCCGACGGCGAACATCCTCGCCGACAAGGCGGTCTTCCGGCAGGTGGAGTACATCGGTGTCCTGAAGGGCGCCAAGAACACGGCTCTGGCGAAGAAGTTCATCGACTTCATGCTCAGCGTGCCAGTCCAGGAGGACATTCCCGGGCAGATGGCGGTCTACCCGGTGAATAGCGACGCGAAGGTGCCGGAGGCGTTCACTTCGTTCTCGAAGGTGACGGTGGCGCCGGCGAACGTCCCGTCCGCAACGATCGCCGAAAAGAGCCAGAAGTGGATCGACGACTGGACGCGCGTGGTCGTGCGGTGAGACTGCTGCGGGGGCGGAGGCCGGTCTTGCTCGGGCTCCCGGCCCTGCTCCTGTTTGCCGTCTTCCTGGCCTATCCCCTCCAGGAGATCCTGCGCGCATCGTTCGCCCGCGAGGGGAGCATCAGACCGCTCTTCGAAGACTCCTACTTCGCCGGGCGGCTCTGGTTCAGCACATGGCAAGCAGGACTCTCGGCAGTGCTATCGCTGGCCCTGGCGCTGCCCATGGCGTGGGTATTCGCGTGCCACGACTTCCGCGGCCGGCGGACCTTCGAAGCCGTCCTTCTCATCCCCTTTGTGCTACCGACGATTGTCGTTGCGGTGGCGTTCTCAGCCTTGATTGGGCCGTCGGGCACGCTGAACACGGCCCTGATGAGGCTCCCTGGCGTGGATGACCCGCCCATCCGGCTGATGAACACGCTATGGGCGATCTTGCTCGCGCACGTGTTCTACAACGCGGCCTTTTCTTCTCGGATCATCGCGTCGAGCTGGCGAGCTGTGGACCCGCGCATGGAGGACGCGGCGGAGATGCTCGGCGCAGGCCCGTACCAACGGTTCATCCGGGTCACGCTGCCTCAGCTGCGAAACGGCATCCTTGCGGCGGCAGCGCTGACGTTCCTGTTCTGCTTCACCAGCTTCGGCGTTGTCCTGATTCTCGGCGGGCCGAAGTACAGCACCATCGAAACGGAAATCTACCGGGAGTCGTTGTTCCTGTTCCGGCTGCCGGTAGCGGCGGCGCTGGCACTGCTGCAACTGGTGGTCACGTTCGCCGCGATTGTCGTGAACACCCGCCTCCAGACGCAGGCGCCCGCCCAGTCTGCCGGACGGCGGATCACGCCGTTCACGCGGGCCTCACTCGCGGGCGCCGCGGTCGTGCTGGCCGCTGCGAGCCTCCTCACTCTCGTGCCGTTGGCCGCACTCGTGGAGCGGTCAGTTCACACCGGCGCCGGGTATTCGCTCCACTATTACGGCATGCTCGACGAAAACGTCCGCGGCCAGGTGCTCTTCGTCACGCCGTTGAAGGCGGTCCGAAATTCGCTCGTTTTCGCCACGTTCACGACCGCGCTCGCCGTGCCGATCGGCGGGCTCGCGGCACTCGGCGCCGTGAGGGGCCGATCGACGGTTCTGGAAACGCTGGTACAGCTGCCACTCGGCATCTCCGCGGTGACGCTCGGCCTTGGCTTCCTTATCACCTTCGATGAGCCGCCGCTGAACCTGCGAAGCAGCCCGGCGCTTATCGTCATCGCGCATACGCTGGTGGCCACGCCGTTTGTGGCCCGCACGCTCACCGCACGGCTGCGCTCACTCGACCCACGACTGCGGGATGCAGCGGCAATGCTCGGAGCGAACCCGATTGCAACGTTCCTGCGCGTGGAACTGCCACTCCTCTCCGGCGCGTTTGCGGTTGCCGCAGTGCTGGCGTTCGCCACGTCCCTCGGTGAGTTCGGCGCGACGCTCCTCATCGCCAGGCCCGAATACCCGACGATCCCGGTGGCGATCTACCGCTACCTGGGTCAGCCGGGCGCGACGAACTTCGGCCAGGCACTCGCCATGAGCACCATCCTCATGTCGGTCACGGCCGTCGCATTCTTCGCCATCGAACGCGCGGGCGGCCGGGACACTCGCTTCTGATGGACACTCTCGAGATCGTCGCGATTGGCTTCGAGGCGGGGGGGCGCCAGATCCTTCGAGATGTCTCGTTGTCTGTCGCGCCGGGCGAGACGGTAGCCCTGCTGGGACCGAGCGGCTCAGGCAAGACCACGCTGCTGCGCATGGTCGCCGGCCTTGATCGGCCCTCAAGTGGTTCGATCCGCTTCGCAGGCGCCGAAGTAACCGCGATACCAGCGCACCGCCGCGGCTTTGGGATGATGTTCCAGGACCATGCACTGTTTCCCCACCTCGATGTTGCGGGCAACGTGGACTTCGGTTTGAAGCAGTCCGGCTGGGACGCGCGCCAGAGGGTGGAACGCCGGTGCGAAGTCCTGGACGTCGTTGGCCTGGCGGGGTTCGAGCAGCGGACCATCGAGAAGCTGAGCGGCGGGGAACGGCAGCGCGTCGCCCTGGCACGCGCCCTCGCGCCACAGCCACGGCTGCTCATGCTCGATGAGCCCCTCGGTTCCCTCGACCGCGGCCTTCGCGAACGGCTCTCCTCTGACCTGAGAGGCATTCTGCGATCGCTCGGCGTTCCTGCGCTTTACGTCACCCATGACCAGTTCGAAGCGTTCACCGTCGCCCACCGCCTCGCGATCCTGAACGAAGGCCGGGTCGTGCGGGCGGGGACGCCGCGCGAGATATGGGACGAGCCCCGGACCGAGTTCGTCGCGCGGTTCCTGGGGATGGACAACATCGTGCCGGCGGACGCATTCCCGGCGTTATCACCGGCTTCCGGGGAGCCTTCGGCGCCGTTGTTGTTGCTCCGGAACGAAGGGGTCGAGCTCGGTGTCGCCGCCGGCCCGAACGTGGTCAGCGGGCCAGTCGAGTCGGTAGAGTTCCGCGGCGAAGCCACGGAAGTGCGCATCGCGGCGGCGGGCCTCCTGGTATCGTTCAGTTTCCCCTCCGGTATAGAGCTTCCCGCGGCGGGCGATGTCGCGCACGTCTTCATCCCGGTGATCCAGTCGCTCCAGCCGGGAGACGGCGCGCTGCTGTAGGCTTAGGGCATGTCCTCGCTGGCATTCTGGAAGGCCGTCGTGGCGGATAAGTCGAACTTTCTCGAACGCGTCATCGCCCTGCTCGAGGGAAGCGGGTTCCCCTACTGCGTCATCGGCGGAGTGGCGGTCAACGCCTATGCGGAACCGGTGGTCACCCAGGACCTGGACATCGTTCTGGCGATTCAAGACCTGCCGGCGGCGCGAGAAATGCTGGCACGCGAGTTCAAACTGCAAGAGTTCGAACACAGCCTGAACGTGTACGACCCAGATTCCCGCTTGCAGGTTCAAATCCAGAAGGATCCAGAACTGTCAGACATTTTGAAGCACGCCGAAGTGCGGCTCGTGCTCGACCTGCGATTGCCAGTTGCCGCGCCGGAGGATCTGGTGCGGCTGAAAGTTGCCGCGGCGCTTGAGCCTACCCGCCGTGCGAGCAAGCGCGGGAAGGACACCCTGGACCTGGGCCGGCTCCTGACGACTTTTCCCGCCCTCCGCACGCTCGTCCCGGAGGAGCTCATGGACGACGTCCGGCGGTTCATGGACGAGCCGCTGGCATGAACGGCCCCCTCGAAGGCATCCGCATCCTCGACTTCACCTGGGCTCTCGCCGGGCCGTTTGCGACCATGCAGTTCGCGGACCTCGGCGCAGAGGTGGTGAAAGTCGAGTACCCGGAGACGCACGAGAAGGAACGGGGCTTCGGGCCCTACTACGAAGGCATCTCCACCTTCTTCTTTAGCCCCAACCGCGGCAAGAAGGGCATCGCGATCGACCTGAAGACG
>CAYTBM010000065.1:0-13439 GCA_964436025.1 uncultured Anaerolineaceae bacterium | reverse complement strand
AGCCCGCGCCGAAAATGGTGACCATCATCGGTTCGACCACGGTGAGCGCGAACATCGTGGCGATGGCGGCGTCGACGGCGTTGCCGCCGCGCACGAGCATCTCCGTACCGGCGAGCGAGGCGAGCGGGTGGTTCGAGGTGACCATCCCTTTGGAGGCGATTGCGGGCTGCTTCACGGTCATGGTGCGGGTTGTACGCCTGCCGGCGAGGCGTGGGAAGGGTCCGGTGCTACCATGCCGCCGATGCCCGGTTTTGATGCGCACACGCACCTCTTCGCGCCCGGCCAGATTGCGGGGCGGGACTCGATTGCGAGCGGCGACCGGACGTTCCGAGAGATGTATGGCGACCCGGCGGCGAAGATGGCCACACTGAAGCGGCTCCTGGCGGCGCTGGATGAGGCGGAACTGGATGGCGCGGTCGCAGCCGGGTTCGCGTTTTCGACCGAGGACAACCTGATCGAGCAGAACGAGTACCTCACCGCCGCGGCGAACGCATCCGAGGGCCGGGTCATCGCCTTCGCGACGGTGAACCCGGCACTACCGGGTTGGGAGCGGGTCGCGCGGTACGCGATTGACCGCGGTGCGCGGGGATTCGGGGAACTGCGGCCGCACAACCAGGGCTGGGACCCGCTGGGCGATGAGGCGGCGGCGCTCTACGGGATAGCGAAGGATGCCGGGATCGCGTTGCTCTGGCACTGCAGCGAACCGGTTGGACACTCCTATCCGGGCAAGTGGGGCGGCATCGAGCCCGCGGAACTCATCGACGTGGGGACGCGTTTTCCCGGCCTGACGATGATCGCCGGGCACCTCGGCGCGGGCGCCGCGTTCTACCTTTCCATGCCGGAAGTTAGAGCTGCCATTGATTCCATCTATTTCGACACCGCGGCGGCTTCCCTGCTGTATGATGACCAAAGTGTCGCGCGGCTCGTTGAACTTGCGGGTCCGGATCGCGTGCTCTTTGGCTCTGATTACCCTCTGCTTTCACCCCGCCGGCAGGTCCAACGCCTCGCCGCGCAGCTTCCCGGAACGGTTGTGGATGCAGTGAGTGGCGGCAACGCCCGGAGACTGTTTTCGGATAACGGCAAACGATGAGTGATACGGAACACGTACGCCTGTTCGTGGCGTGCGAAGTGCCTGACGATGTAAAAGACACCATTGGCGAGGTCATCGAGGGGCTGCGCCAGAAGAGCGGCCCGGATGTCCGCTGGATCCGTCCCGAGGGCGTCCACGTCACGCTCAAGTTCCTCGGCGAAGTGCCAACCAAGAAGCTGCCCGCTGTAAAACTGGCGATCCAGGAAGCGGTCGTCGGCCATTCACCGTTCGAACTGGAGTTCTCGACGATCGGGACCTTCGGTGGGCGCGAAGGGCTGCGCATCATGTGGGTCGGCATCGCCGGCGATGTGCTGCGGCTGGAGGCTCTTGTGAGGGCGGTCAACGCGGCCCTCGCGGTCGTCGGGTTCGAGCCTGAGCGCCGCCCCTTCCGGCCGCACCTCACGCTCGGCCGCGTGCGCGACGAAGTGCCGACGCGCCGGCGCGCCGAAATCGAGGTGGCGGTAGGGAAGCAGGGTGTGCCGCCGGTGAGCTGGCGCACGGCTCAGGTTTCGCTCATGAGAAGCCGGCTGAGTACGTCCGGTGCGACGTACGAAGTGCTGGCCACCTTCCCCCTGCGCGTTATCGCCCAGCCGAACTAACCTACCAGTCGTCCCAGTCGTACTGCCGCCCGGGCCGTTGCGCCCGGCGGATGAGCGTGTCCGGGTCATCCAGTTCGTGAGGGCTGATGCGCCTCCCGACAAGCGCTTCGATGCGCGCGAAGAGCATGTCTTCCGGCACCGAGCGGTTGGCCAGCAGCCACCGTTCGAGTTCTTCAATCTTGATTTCGAGCGAAAGCTCGGCCGGGTTCGGCGGGTTTTCGAGGAATCGCACGCAGTAGCGGCAGCCTTCGGCCCGATCGAAGGGGACGAGGTGGATGTCGCATTCGTTGCGTGCCCAGCGCGCGACCATGGGTTCTATTGTAGGAAAGTGAGGCAAGGGAAAGGCGCCCATCGACAATCCCCCTGCGCGAACTCACAATCTTCGGACGATGAGCAAAAAGGCCGACAAAAAAAGCAAGAAGAAGCAGATGCAGGCGAAGCAAATCCCGTTCGCGGCGGGTCAGCCCGCGCCGCCGATCGGATCGGCCCAGCAGGAGGCGCCGCCCCCCATCGAAGGGCCGATGCGGGCGATGGTCATCATGGCACACCCGGACGACGCGGAATTCCTCTGCTCAGGCACCGTGGCGAAGTGGTGCAAGGAAGGCTGGGACGTCTTCTACGTTCTGGTCACCGGCGGAGATAAGGGCACGCACGACGACACCATGCACCCGGAGAAGCTCGCAGCCATCCGCGAAGAGGAACAGCGCGCAGCGTGCCGCGTGCTCGGCGTGAAGGAGTGCATCTTCCTCGGCTACCCCGATGGGTTTACGAGCGAGAGCGCCGAGCTGCGTGGGCAGATCGTGCGCCTGCTGCGCATGTACCGGCCCGACGTGGTCATCACCTGGGACGCCTTCCGGGGCACGTTCAACCACCGCGACCACCGCAACGTGGGCCAGGCCACAATGGATGCCATCTACCCCATCGTCCGGGACCGGCTCTTCTACCAGCGCGATGAAGAAGAGGGCCTGCCTTCGCACCAGGTGAACGAAGTCCTTCTCGCCGGCGCGGTTGACGGCGACTACGTGGTCGACATCACCAGCGTCTGGGAGACGAAGGTTGATGCGATCCTTTGCCACACGAGCCAGATCGGTGAGCGCACGAAGGAGACGTTCCTGAAGGAGCGGGCTGAACGCGAAGCGAAGGAGCCGGGCAAGCCGATCGAGGAGCGGTTCAAACGTTGGAGCATTCGCCGGCCGCCCCGGCAGTCGCAGGCCGACGCTGAGAAGAAGGATGATGCCGTCGGAGCGAAGGCGAAGCCCCAGCACGCTGCCTGAGAGGCTCCCACCGCGCACCGGGAGAGGGCGTAGGATGCGCGGCATCATCTTTCGCCCGCGCAGCCACCGTGGGTGCCATGGGAGTGGCGCATGTCCTTCGACAACCTGATCTACGACAAGCAGGAGCACATCGCGACGGTCACGCTGAACCGGCCCGAGCGCCTGAACGCGCTCAGCCGGGGACTGCAGCTCGAGATCCTCGAGGTCGCAAAAGAGGTCCGCGGCGACGACGACGTGTGGGCGGTCATCGTGACCGGCGCCGGCCGGGGATTCTGCTCCGGCGCCGACATCAGCGGGCCGCGGCCGGAGGGCGCGGAGTCGACGCCTCCCCAGAACCAGCTGCTCGACGAGTTCCACTGGGTCGGCGATCAGGCGATGGCCATCTACAACCTGGACAAGCCAACCATCGCCGCGATGAACGGCGTGTGCGCCGGCGCCGGGATGAGCCTCGCGCTCTCGTGCGACCTGCGGGTCGGCTCAGAGAACGCCCGCTTCCGCAGCGTATTCCTGGAACGGAACCTTTCGCCGGACTCGGGGATGAGCTGGTTCCTGACGCGCATCCTTGGCTACAGCCGGGCGATCGACCTGATCCTGACGAGCCGCGATGTGGCCGCGGACGAAGCGTACCGCCTGGGGCTGCTGGACCGGCTGGTACCGCACGAGCGGCTGATGGAGGAAGCCCTGGCCCTGGCGCGGCAGATTACGCAGTGGCCCCCGGTGGCGGTTCGGGCGGCGAAGCGGGTGACGCAACAGAACCTGAACAAGAACCTCGAAGACGGGCTGCGAAACGAGGCCTACCACCTGGAGTACGGACGCAAGGCGAAGAACGACGCGCGAGAGGCATTCGCCGCGCGCATGGAGAAGCGCAAGCCGGAGTACACGGGGACGTAGGCTCAGGCTGAGTGCTGGAGCCGTGAAGCCGGAGGTTCCACGCGGGCGCGCGCGAGGCGCTCTTTCAGGTCGTCCGTTGACGCAGCGCCGAACTTCAGGCGCAACAACGCGACGTGCTTGCGAACCGCGGACGCGCTGACCCGGAGGCTGGCCGCGATCGAGGAGATGGTGGCGCCTTCGGAAAGAAGCCGTCCCACCTCCGCCTCGCGAGGCGTGAGGCGAAGCTGAGCGATGCCCATGGCCTCGCCCAACCTCGGGCTGCCGGGGTAGGCAGGGTACGGGTTCACCCAGAGGAAAGCTCGGATATCCCAGCGAGCCTCCGTCCAGAGGGCTTCGAGCGCTTCGTCCCGAGCGACCGAAATGTCGACCCACACCTCGGTGCCGGGGTCCGGGTCGTGATCGTAGGACACCAACCACAGCTGGCCAGCGCTGCCGCCATCCAACGCAGCCAACGAGTATGCCCCCAGACCGTCGGTCTCGGCTCGCTCGAACTCGATGCCGAACATCGAAGTCAGTTGGCCAGGGGTCCATGAGAGCACGCCGACTGTCCACGACATTCCGCCTGGAAAGCGTTCCCACGGTGTGCATTGCCGTAGCTGGGTCACTCGGACACCTGCGTATTGTTGGTGATGACGCAACGGATCTTAGCAAATTCGCCATCTGTCCGAACGTCCGCGTTGAGGCCCCCGCCCGACCAGGAAACGCGGGACACTCGCCCACTTTCATCCGGCGCGACATCCGTCCAGAACTCAATTCCCCTCAGAGACTGAGGGAGAGTGCCCCGGTATGCTTTGACCTGCGGCCAGCTTCCTCCACGGGGGACGCGCCCCCAGATTTCTCCTGTTGCTTCCTGCCGCAGCGCATCGCCCGGTGTCTGCGTTGGGCTCTCTACCCGAAAAAACGGCCCGAAACGCGCGGGCGGAGGCCCTGCCCGGAGTGGTGAAGTTTCGCTCACGGCAGGATTCTAGCGTCCGGCCACCTCCGGTTCGCCTATACTCCCGGCACTATGGAATTCCGCTTCACTCCCGAACAGGAAAGCTTCCGCTCTGAGGTCCGCTCCTTCATCAAGACGGAGTGGCCGAAGGCGCGCGAGGGCGAGTCATTTACGAAAAAACTGGCCGCCAGGGGCTGGCTCACCATGTCATGGCCGAGGGAGCACGGCGGCCAGGGCACGGACCACATGCGACAGCTCGTCTACAACGAGGAGATGGCCTACAACCGCGCGCCCGGCCAGACAATGGGCACTGACCGGGTGGGCCCGACGATCATCCTCTTCGGAACTGACGAACAGAAGCAGCAGTTCCTGCCGCGGATCGTCAAAGACGAGATCACGTGGTGCCAGGGCTTCAGCGAGCCGGGCTCAGGTTCGGACCTGGCCAGCCTGCAGACGCGTGCTATTCGCGATGGCGACCACTACGTGGTGAACGGCCAGAAGATCTGGACCTCGAACGCGCAGTACGCCGATTACATCATCCTGCTCGCACGTACCGACCCAGACGCGCCGAAGCACCGGGGGATCACCTACTTCCTCGTGGACATGAAGTCGCCCGGCATTACGGTGCGGCCGCTGATGCAGATGACGGGCCAGGCCGGCTTTAACGAGGTGTTCTTCGATGACGTGCGCGTGCCGGCGAACGCAGTCGTCGGCGAGGTGAACCGCGGCTGGTACGTCTCCACGGCGACGCTCGACTTCGAGCGGTCGGGCATCGGGCGTGTCATCGGCGGGTTGCGGACGTACGAGGAAGTGGTCGATTACGCGAAGCAGACCCCTGCGCGGGAAGCGGGCGGAAAGACCGTCTGGGACGACCGCGCCATCCGACTGGCGCTGGCGGATGTGGGTCTGAGCTTCAGCGTTGGGCGGCTCCTCAGCTACCGCGTTGCCTGGATGCAGAGCCAGGGCATGGTCCCGAACTACGAAGCTTCGATGGCGAAGACGCTCGGCACGGAGCTCCACCAGCGCATGGCGCGGGTCGCGATGAGTACCGTGGGCATGGCCGGACAGGTCATGGGCGGCGCTGGCGCAGTAATCGGCGGCGTTGCCGGGGCCACGTACCTTTCGACTGTGTCGTTGACGATTGCGGCAGGCACTTCGGAGATCAACCGGAACATCATCGCGCAGCGTGGGTTGGGCCTGCCGAGAGGCTAAACACGCGGCGTACAATCTGCCCGCATACAACCACTCCTGTTTCGGGGGGACCGCATGACCACTGTGACCACGACCCATGGCGCCGTCGAGGGCGCTGTTCGCGAGGGCCACTCGGCCTACCTCGGAATCCCCTTCGCGGCGCCGCCCGCCGGCGAAGGGCGGTTCCGCGCGCCGCGGCCACTTACGCCGTGGCAGGGCGTCCGTCCGGCGACGGAATGGGGCAAGGCTGCCCGCCAGACCGCCCACCCTATCCCGGGCTTCGCCGCCAGCGGGCCACAGGACGAGGACTGTCTGTATCTGAACGTGTACACGCCCGCCGCCGATGGCAAACGGCGGCCAGTGCTGTTCTGGATCCACGGCGGCGGGTTTACGCATGGGACGGCCGCGGAGCCGCTGTACGACGGCGGGCCGCTCTCCGTACGAGGCGACGTGGTGGTCGTGTCCGCCAATTACCGGCTCGGGGCGCTCGGCTTCCTGCACCTCGATGACCATCTGCCGGAGAGAGGCCTGAGTGCGAACTGCGGGATGCTTGACCTGGTCGCGGCGCTGGAGTGGACGCGCGACAACGTGGAACGCTTCGGCGGCGATCCCGCGAACGTCACGATTTTCGGCGAGTCAGCGGGAGCGGCGGCCGTCGGCACGTTGCTCGCGATGCCGGCGGCCAGGGGGCTATTCCACAAGGCCGTGCTCCAGAGCGGCACGGGCCGCGCGCTCGACCGCGATGGCGGCAGGCGCGTCGCGCAGCTGGTGCTCGATGAGCTGGGTTTCGGCGCCGAACCCGAGAAGATCCTGGATGTCTCCGCGGACCGGATCCTCGAAGCCCAGACCGCGGTCGCTGCGAAGCAGGGCCGGGCAGGAGGGCCGCTCTACGGCCCCGTGATCGACGGGATCTCCCTGCTCAAGCAGCCGATGCAGGCGGTGCGCGATGGCGATTCTGCGAGTGTGCCGGTGATGCTCGGGACGAACCGCGATGAGTCGAAACTATTCGCCGCGACGATGCGCCGCGAGCAGCCGGACGAGGCGGGTACGCTGAAGGCCATCGGCGCCATCGTGCCCAAAGCTTCGCCCGAGCAGGTGGCAGCGCTGCTGGAAACGTACCGGACATCGCGCGCCGCGAAGGGTCTCCCGACGTCGAACCTGGACATGATCGACGCGGCGCAATCGGATGTGATGATGCGGGTAAACGCCGGGAGAATGGCGGCGGCGCACGTAAAGCACCAGCCGAACACATACCTCTACCTGTTCACGTATGCGTCGCCTGCGCGCGGCGGTTCGCTTGGCTCGTGCCACGCCCTCGAGATGCCGTTTGTCTTTGGGACGACGAAGGCTCCTACGCAGGACAAGTTCGCGGGCACCGGCCCGGCGGTAGAGCAGCTCTCGGCGAACATGATGGACGCCTGGCTGAGCTTCGCCCGGAGTGCCAGCCCCGGCCACGAGGGCATAGGGCCCTGGCCGGCGTTCTCCGCTGAATCGCGGCCGACGATGATTTTCGATACGGCATGTGGCCTGGAGAACGACCCGTTCGGCGAAGAGCGCGGCGCCATCGAGCCGCTCCTCTCGTGAAGGACAGCCTGCAGCCCCACGGCGTCCTCAAGGGCGTCAAGGTCCTGGACTTCAGCGAATACATCGCGGGGCCGCTGGCGGGTGAGATGCTCGCGGACTTTGGGGCGGACGTGATCAAGGTCGAGCCGCCGCACGGCGACTTCTGGCGCCACACGGCGCCCGTTGCGAAAGGCGAGAGCCGCGGCTTCATGGGCGTGAACAAGGGCAAGCGGAGCATTTCTCTGGACCTGAAGCATCCGCAGGCTAAAGAAGTGCTGCACCGGGCCGTGCGCGCTTCGGATGTGATGCTGGCCAACTACCGCCCAGGCGTGGCGGCCCGCCTCGGCGCCGATTACGAGACGCTGAGCGCCGTGAACCCACGCCTGATCTACTGTGAGAACACGGCCTTCGGCTCGAAGGGCCCGTACAAAGACCGTCCGGGCTTCGACCTGGTGTCCCAGGCGATGACCGGCATCATGTCGTTCGAAGGCGCGGGCGGCGTGCCACACCCCATCATCACGACATCGCCGACCGACCTGGCGGCCGGGATGTTTATGGCCTACTCGGTTGCCGCGGCGTTGTACCAGCGGGAGCTGACCGGGAAGGGGCAGTACATCGAGACGAGCCTGTTCGGGGCGGGGATTTTCGTGCAATACCGGCCGATGTTCGCGATCGAGCGGTTCGATGAGCGCCCGCGAAACGAGATGCTGGCCGACATTGCCAAAGCCAGGGCGGAGGGCAAACGACCTGACGAGGTCACTGCCGAACGGCGCTCACGTGGGGACGTCCTGCGGCGAAGCAATCCGTATTACAAGATCTACGAGACCGCCGATGGGTACATCGCTTTGGCCTGTCTCAATAACCGCCTGCGCAGGGGCGCGACGAAGGTCCTCGGAGTGGAAGACCCGCGTGTCGAAGGCGACGAGTTCAACCTCGACCAGCTCAGTCCGGACGAGACGCTCGTCATCACGGAACTCATCGCGGCCATCTTCTCTGGCCGGACGACGGACGAATGGGTGGAGGCGTTCGACGCGGCGGGAGTGCCGTGCGGGCCAGTGAAGATGACGGCAGAACTGTTTGACGACCCGCACGTGCAGGCGGAGGGCTTTCTGCAGGAGTTCGAACACCCTGTGCTCGGCAAGGTGATCCAGGCAAACAGCCCGGTCCGCATGAGCGGCGGCGAAACGGGCACGCGCCGCTCGTCCCCGGCGCTTGGCCAGCACACGCGCGAGTTTCTCGGCGAGCTGGGGTTCTCGGATGCCGAAATTGGGGCGCTGGAGGCAGCGAAGGTTGTGCGGAGCTGGGAGAGCTAGGCTCTCACGCGGCCTCACGAACGCCTTCGAGCTGGCCTGTCTTCTTCAGCCAGCGCAAGAATGCGGACACGCACGCGGGGTCTAACTGTGTCCCCGCCACTCGCTGAAGCTCGGCGACCGCCTCGCTCCAGGAGCGCATGGGACGGTAGACACGGCTGGAGGTGAGCGCGTCGAAGGTGTCCGCGACGGCGACGATGCGTGCTTCGAGCGGGATGGCGTCGCCGTGAAGCCCGTCGGGGTAGCCATTGCCTTCGTAGCGCTCGTGGTGGGCGCGAATGACAGCCGCCACATGGCGCAGGACCTTCGAGTTCCTGGCGATGTGCTCACCGCGAGCGGCGTGGTGCCTCATGGTTTCGAATTCTTTGTCGCTCAGCCGGCCCGGCTTGAGGAGGACGGCGTCCGGCACCGTGATCTTGCCGACATCGTGGATGCGTCCGGCGGTGACCGCGACTTCGACCTGCTCGTCGCTGAGCTTCATCTCTCGGGCGATCGCCTCGGTGTATTCCGCAACGCGGCCCATGTGGTGGCGCGTGTAAGAGTCCTTCGCTTCGACGGCGGCCTCGAGCCGTTCGAGGGCAGCTTCGTCGGTGGTGGATTCCAGGCCGTCCAGGGAGTCGCGCAGTTCGAGGGCGCGAGAGAAGACGATGAGTGACCTGGCACGGATGGCTTCAATGGCCCAGCCGGCGATGAGGGTGGTGAACGCGGCGAGGAGGAGGCCGTGGTAAAGCCACCAGCTGAGGTGCCAGAGCTCACCGTAGTAGGTGGATAGCTGCGCTTCAGCGAGGAAACCCAGGGCGGCGACCATTGCCAGCTGACCGGGAAGTTGCGTCAGCACCCAGGAGCGGTAATACCGCCAGCCGGAGAAGGCCAGCAGGGTGACCGTGAGGCCGGCGAGGATGGTGTCCCAGGGTTGGGTGCGGGGCACCCAGTCCCACCACTCGGGGTGCCACATCATGCTCGCCAGGTAGCCGAACAGCAGCACGAGGGCGACGCCGAGGATGGCTGTCGGGCGCTGCTGGACGAACTTCGAGCCCGGCCAGGTAGTGGGCAGCACCGACATAGCGATGAAGACCGCGCCGACGGTCTGGCTCAGGCCAGCCGAGATGATGACGGCATAGGGGTACTCGCCGCGCGGGACGATGAATCCCGGTGTGCCGAGGCCGTGGGTGGCAAAGATCAGGGCGACTGCGATGAATCCCAGCGCGAGGTAGACCGTGCGGGTGCTTCGGACGCTCGACACGGAGAGGGCGAGTGCGGTCCCGATGGCTCCAGAAAGGAGCGTTGCCGCCGACACGATGTAGAAGTGCTGTTTGGGGGCCACGAACATCGGGTCCCAGCCGGGGACCTGGTGCATGAGCAGGAATGCCGCGGCGGGCGCGGCAACGGCGCCACAAAACGAAATGCGGGCTAACGCTCTGTTCATCACTCCCCCAAGGCCGCTCTTGGGGATATTCGTCAGGCGCGGGCTCGGCCTGAAGGTACGCCGTATATCAGTTCAAGCGATGACAAGACGTTGCAGGCCGCGCACCTGGTAGCTTCCGCCGCGTTCTACCTCCCGGCAGGAGAACCCTTCAGGGAAGCGGGCGAGGAGTTCGCGCAGGACGGTCTCGAGCTCCACTCGCGCGAGTGGCGCCCCGAGGCAGAAGTGAATGCCGTAGCCGAAGGCGAGCTGGCGGTTATCCGTGCGCTCGAAATCCAGCGTATCCGGGTCAGGGAAGCGATCCGGGTCGCGGTTGGCGGCGCCGAGCATCACGTGGACCTGCTGGCCGGCGCGGATGGTGCGGGCCCCGAGCTTGACGTCGGCCAGGGCGAACCGTGCGATGAAGTGCGTCGCGGTTTCGAAGCGGAGCAACTCCTCGACGGCGGCGGGGATTGCCTCGGAGTGGGCGCGGAGCCATTGCTGTGCTTCGGGGTGGGTGGCGAGTACCCAGGCGGCGTTGGCGATCGCCATCGCGGTTGGCCCATTCCCCGCCAGCGAGATGTGGATGAGCATCATCAGCATCTCGTCGGGCTCCATCGCGCCGTCGTCCGTTGCCTCGATAAGCACCGAAAGGACATTCGTGGGAGCGACGGGCTCCTGATCGCGGCGCTCGGCGAGCAGCGAGAGGTAGCGAAGAAGGTCGTCGCGGGCGGCCTGCGCGCCCTGGAGGACGCCCGGCTCGGCGCCTCCTTCGGCGCGCGCGCGCATAAGCATGAGCGAGCGCTGGCGGACCGCCTCCAGGTCTTCGAGCGGGAAGCCCAGGTAATCGAGGACGGTGGTGACAGCGAGGGGCTCGGCCAGGCTGGCCACAACTTCCAGCGGCTGCCCCGGCGGCGTGATCGCGAGCAGTTCACGGACGCGTGCGGCGACGACGGGCCGGTAGGCCTCGATCGCCCGCGGCGTGAAGGCGCGATTGATGATGGCCCGCAAGCGGTTGTGCTCGGGCGGGTCCGAATTCCCCATGATCGGCGCCCGGCCGAGGGGGACTTCGGACCGCCGCCGGGCGACACTTTCGCCGAATTCGCCGCCGGCCCGCGCCGGGTCAGATGAGAACGCATCATCGTCCTGGAGGATGCGCAGGCACTCCGCGTACGAGGTCACCACCCACGCGCCGAGTTCGGAACTCCAGTGGACGGGCTCCCTCGCGCGGAGCCGATCGAGGATGGGGTAGGGATCCTGAACGTAGGCTGGGCGAAAGGGATTGAACGCAGGCACGGGAAGCCAGTGTAGCGAGGATGTCGCGTTCGACGGGGAGCAATGGTTCGATCGGGGCGCCGGGTCGCTCGCCCGGCGCCATGAGTTCGGGCCCGGCCTCGAGCTGGCGCGGCCTGCCCGCCACCACCCCCTCGCGGTGACTCAGATAGGAATACGAACGAACCGAGTTAAGGGATTTCCGCATACTGAGTGCGGGGCTACCGGCGATAGGGTTGAAGCGTGCAACGAGGGCCCCGAAACTCGCGAAGTCCGTGGGAGAGCAGCGCGCTATTCGAGCGGCTGAAGAAGCCGCAGTACGCGCTGCCCGCGGCGATCGTGGTGGGGATGCTCGCGATTGCCATCGGTGTGCAACCAAAGGGCACAAGCAGCCACGCCGAGGACATCTCGACGGTTTCCCTCCAGGCAGCGAACACGCCCACGCCGATTGTTTCGTCCCCCACGCCCGTGGCGACGAAGTCCGGCGGGGCGGTATCCCCCTCCGCCACCCCCGCTCAGCAAGGGACGAACCAGCTCGCGGCCAACCCCGGTGCGACCGGCACCGTGACCTCGGATGTGGCGGGCGCACGCTCCACGGCGCCGGCCGCCTCGCCCACGGTTGACCCGGCGCTGCAACGCCAGCCAACGCAGTGCGGCCAGATCCAGGAATCGACGACGGCCGTCTCCGTTGAGCAGTCGATCTCCGCCGTTTCGATCAAAGCAATTCGCGTCGCCGTGTACCCGGTGGAGTAC
Organism: uncultured Anaerolineaceae bacterium; assembly: GCA_964436025.1. Lineage (GTDB taxonomy): Bacteria > Chloroflexota > Dehalococcoidia > Tepidiformales > Tepidiformaceae > Amarobacter. The sequence continues at coordinate 1,160 of CAYTBM010000065.1, read as the reverse complement.
TTCCGCTGCATCCTGATGGCGACCGGCGGGCAGGAGGCGTACGGCCTCGCCGCGTCGGTCAACAAGGCGGAAGAGGCCGGGATGACGCACGTCGTGCTGGTAGACCTCTGGGTGGCGAACGGTTCGAAGCAGTTCGGTCAGGTGAACGTGCGCAACGCGACCCTGGCCGTGGCGGGTCAGTCCTTCAACCCGACGGCGACGCTCGGGGGCCGGTCGGAAGTCGTGGTCTCTTCGGGGCAGGGCCGTAACCTGAGCCTCGTGTTCGCCATCAAGAACGGCGTCGGACCGACGACTGGACCAATGACCCTGATTGTCGAAGGGCCGCTGACCGGCGGCAGTCCCGTGGCCGGGAAGTACCAGCTGTTCCTTCCCACGCCTTGAGCGTCTTCCGTGGACGGCATGGCTGCGCGATGCTTCGCGCATGCCTACGTATGACGAAATCAGCATTGGTGACACGGCCTCGTTCACGAAGACGATGAGCGAGACCGACATCTACCTGTTTGCCGGGATCACCGGTGACCTCAACCCCGCGCACGTCGATGCGGTGACGGCCGCGGACGGGATGTTCAAGCAGCGGATCGCCCACGGCATGCTCAGCGGTTCGTTCATTTCCACGGTGCTGGCGATGAAGTTGCCGGGTCCAGGAACGATCTACCTGGGGCAGGAACTCTCGTTCCGTGGCCCCGTGTTCATCGGCGACACGATCACCGCCAAGGTCGAGTGCACCGAGAAGCTGGAACAGCGCAAGTGGCTGAAGTTCAAGACCACGGTGACGAACCAGGACGGCAAGCTGGTGGTTGATGGGAACGCGACAGTGATCCCGCCTTCGGCATAGGTTTCAACACTGAGAGCACGAAGGACTCGGACGATCTAAGAGGCTGCGGAGCGCCATTCGAGCGTCCGGATCCGTGGCCACCTGGAAGGGACCCGTGGTTCAGCGGCAGATGGCGTGGAGCGCTTCCCGCACTTCGGCGGCGCGCTCCATCACCGCGTCGGGGGAGTCCTGGGAGGGGATGAGGTTGATGTGGCGGGCGCCGGCCTCAACGTAGGGGGCGAGGAACTCCGCTATCTCGTCGGCGCTGCCATACGGGGTGTACCGCTCGAAGCGCTCGAATGGGAGGCGATACGTGCTCTCCATGCCCCGGGCGACCATGCCGCGG
>CAYTBM010000064.1:0-13485 GCA_964436025.1 uncultured Anaerolineaceae bacterium | reverse complement strand
TGAGCCGGGTCGGGGGCCGGCCGGGCCGCTCCCGCTCGTGTCGAATGATGTCTTCGATCTCTTCGACCGTGTCGGAAAGCCTGCCATGGCGGTTATAAACGACATAATCGTTGTTGTTGATGTCATCCAGTTCGGCTTCGAGTTCGGCGATGCGGCGCGAAAGCGAGGTTGCGTCCTCGCTGCCGCGGCTTTCGAGGCGGGCGCGCAACGCTTCGCGGTCCTCGGCCATCAAGAAGATGAAGATTGCGCCGTCGAGCTTTCGCCGCCAGGTCTGCGCGCCCTGGACATCGGTGCGGATGATGACGTCTTCGCCACGCTCGAGGGGGCCCTCGACCTCGCGCTTTTCGAGGCCCTTGAGGTCGCCGTAGACCTCGGCGTACTCAACGAATTCGCCGTTGCGTATCTTCGCCTCGAACTGTTCACGCGTGAGGAAGTGGTAGTGGTTGCCGTCGCGCTCGTCTTCGCGGGGCGCGCGGTCGGTGGAACTGGTAGCGCGATGGATGCCCGTGCGCGCGCGGAGGAGGTCGATCACGGAGTCTTTGCCGACTCCCGAGGGGCCGTGGAGCACAATGACGAGCGGCGCGGGCTTCACGCCCTGATCATCCCGCCCTCGGCCGCGCGCGCAAGGTCTTCCCAGAAGGCTGGGTAGGAGACGCCGACGGCGTCGTTGTCGATCCTGGTCTCGCCGCCGGCGAGCGAACCTGCGATTGCGCCGAGCATGCCGATCCGATGATCGCCGCGGCCATCTACCCTGGAGCCGTTGAGGCGGGCCGGGCCGTGGACGACGAAGCCGTCGGGCCGCGGGGTGATCTTCGCCCCCATGCGGGAGAGCACGTCGACTGTTGCCTCAACCCGGTTCGATTCCTTGACCACGAGCTCTTCGGCGTCCCGTACGACGGTCTCGCCCTCGGCGAAGCAGGCCAGGACAGCGACAAGTGGTATCTCGTCGATCGCCCGCGGCACCAGTCCGCCCGAAACGACGGTCCCGCGCAGCTGCGAAGTCCGGACCACGAGGTCAGCGACGGGCTCCCCGCCGCTGTTGCGGCTCTCCAGCTTCTCTACCGTCGCGCCCATGGCTTCCAGGATATCGAGCAGGCCCGTGCGTGTTTCGTTGGTGTTCACGCCTTCGAGAAGGATTTCGGCATCGGAGTGGCAGGCGCCCAGGACGAGCCATGGGGCGGCGCTCGAAACGTCGCCGGGGACGCGGAGCGAGAGGGGGTCGAGGTGCGTGGTGCTCGAAACGGTGACGGTGTTGCCTTCGCTGCGGAGGTTCGCGCCCATGGCGATGAGCATGCGCTCGGTATGGTCGCGGCTCTTCTCCGGCTCCGTGACCGTGGTCACGCCGTCCGCGTAGAGGCCGGCGAGGGTGACGGCGGACTTCACCTGGGCGCTTGCCACAGGGCTAACGTAGTCGATCGCCCGAAGGGAGCCCCCGGTGACGGCGATTGGTGCGAGCGTACCGCCCTTACGGGCCTGGATGGACGCTCCGAGCATGCGCAGCGGGTTGATGACACGCCCCATCGGCCGCGTGCGGAGCGAGGTATCGCCGGTGAGGACGCTGAAGAGCGGCTGGCCGGCGAGCAGGCCGAGGAGCAGGCGCATGCTCGTCCCGCTGTTGCCGCAATCGAGTATCGAGTCCGATTCGAACAGGGAGTGCATCCCGGCGCCGTTGACGTGGGCGACTGGCGAGTGTTCCGGCCAGTCGATTTCGACGCCGAGGGCGGCGAGACAGGAGGCGGTGGAGCGTACGTCTTCGGAATCGAGGATACGTTCGACCACCGCCGGCCCGGACGCGATGGCGTTGAAGATCAGCGAACGGTGGGAGATCGACTTGTCCGAGGGCACCTGGATCGTGGCGCGAATGCGCTCGGGCCGGTTGACGATCACAGGTCTTCGTCGCGGATACCGAGTTTGCGCTTGAGCTCGCTGTCGTCGGCTTTCGGTGGCGCGGAGCTCAAGCGGTTCGTGGTCTCCTTGAGCTTGTCATAGAGCCCTCCGACGAACAGCCGTCCGACGGCATCCTGCGCGGACGGCGCTTCGGGGCCTTCAGGCCGGCGCCGCTCGGGGGGGTTCAGCAGGAAGTTGTCGCGGTCGAACTGGGTGCTCTGGAAGAGGTCGAAGATCGGTTCGTGGCCCAGCTGCAGCGCGTCCGTGATGGTGGTCAGTTCCTTCTGGAGCCGCTGGATCCAGTGGAGGACGGCGTCGCGGTTGGTCATCATGATGTCGCGCGACATGGTGGGATCCCCGCTGGCGAGACGTGTCAGGTCCTTGAAGCCGGGACCGGCGAGGAGCGAAGCGTCTTCCCAGCCCTGGCTATCGCGGACGAGGCGGAAGAGCGCTACCGACATAACCAGCGGAAGGTGGCTGACAGCGGCCGCGTACTGGTCGTGTTCTGCTGGATCGATGTACAGCGGGTTGGCGCCGAGAGTTTCGACGAGGCCGAGGACAACGCCGACGGCGCGCTCATCCGCGCGCGGCAAGGGAGTGATCGCCCACGTCGCGCCCTGGAAGAGATCGGCGGTGGCTGCTTCGGGGCCGCTCTTTTCGCGGCCGGCCATTGGATGTCCGCCGACGAAGTTCACGTTCTCGGGCAGGTGTTCGGAAGCCCAGCGCATCACGTCGGCCTTGGTGCTACAAACGTCGGTGACGACGGTGCCGGGGGAGAGGAACTGGCCGATTTCCTGGAGGATGCGGCGAGCGGCCATGACCGGGGTGGCGATAATGACGAGACCGGCGCCATCGACGGCTTCTTCGAGCGAGCCGACTTCGCGGTCGAGCGCGCCCATTTTTTTGGCGGCGCGGGAGTTTGCGCGGTCGCGGTCGGCGCCGACGATTTCGTACTGGCGGTTCGGGCGCGCCGCGAGGGCGAGGCCGATCGAGGTGCCGATCAGCCCGGTGCCAAGGATGCAAATGCGCGACTGCGACTGCGCCATGAGGCTAGTACTCCACGTTCAAATGGCAGTTGGTGGTGGGCATAAGGCTACCACAGGGGTGGTTCAGACGAGGAAGTTGAACACGTCGTCACGCACAAGCGTGATGATCCAGTAAATGGGGCTGTACTGGGGGGCGATCAGGCCGACCACCAGCACCGTCATCAGGATGCCCGGGCCATACGGCTCAAGGCGCTGCAGTTCGTGCGCGGCGCTCCGTGGCAGGAACCCGAGAGCAACCTTGAACCCGTCGAGAGGCGGCAGGGGGATGAGGTTAAAGATACCGAGGATGATGTTGAGGTTGACGATGACGAGGAGGAACAACGCCAGGTAGTCCTCGCCCGAACCGTCGCGGACGAGGCCTTCGAAGCTGCCGAAGGTGGGCTCGACAATGCCGAGCTTCAAGGGGAGCGCGGCCAGGGCCGCGAAGAAGAAGTTGGAGGCGGGCCCTGCAAAGGCGACCAGCGCGCCACCGCGCCGGGGCCCGTTCTTGAGCCGCCAGGGGTTCACGGGGGTGGGCTTCGCCCATCCGAAACCGATCACGAACATCAGTGCCGCGCCGATAGGGTCAACGTGCGCGAGCGGATTGAGGGTAAGCCGGCCCTGGCGCGCGGCAGTGTCATCGCCGAGTTCGTTGGCCGCCCAGGCGTGGCAAAACTCGTGAAAAGCGAGGCCCGTGAAAAGGGCAACAGCGGTTGCCGCGAAGTACACAAGGAACGCCGCCGGTGTGAAATCGTTCAGATAGAGGAGCATTTGAGTAAAAATGCTAGCACAGATGCGCGAATTCCCATCCGAGGATGGTCTGATGGGGGTTAACGGCGTTGACCGGACGTAGATCGGCGGTTACGTTCGCGAGAAGCGAAGGCGGTTCAGCCTCCGCCCGGCCGCGTTTGCGGCCACGGTACTGCGGGGGTACCGGCATCTCCGATGCGGCCATGCGTGAGCGGACGCCAGACCAGGCACGGCGCCCAAGCCGTGCAAAGCGCGAGGTAGCCGAGTGTTCTTCCCGGGCGTCCGCCGCGCGTTCCACGTCCCCCATGCGATTGTGCCCGCCTTGCTGGCCTTCTTCGCCGTCCTCGTGGGTGTGACGGCCTGGGCCATCGCCTCCCGTTCGAACGCCGGCATCGAGACCCCGGCTCACCCATTCCCCGACATCGCATCCGTTCGTTCCGTTGCTTACACGTTGCCGGGGCGCGATTTCGACGACGTCGTCGTGCGTCCCTCGGACGACCGGTCAGCACCGCGCGTCATCGCCACCTTCCCCAACAGCGGGTCGACCGGTTACCACATCCACGGGGCATCCTCGCCACTTGGGGAGAGCATTGCCGTGGTGTCGCTGGCGCCGTTTACCGGCCGCTCCGGAGCATCGCTTTCTCTCGTCACGGTCGATGGCGGCGCGACGCGGCGGATTGAGGGCTCGTTCGACTACTTCACGCGTATCGCATGGGCGCCGGACGGGAGCCGCCTCGCCGCCGTGCGTTATTGGGAGCGGGATGGAGCGCGGATGAGCAGCATCGTGGAAGTTGAGCCCGCAACGGGGCAAGCCCGCACCGTGGCGGAGTTTCAGGATGCCATCGACGTCGTCCCGGTGGGGTACAGCTTCGATTCGGAACGACTCTACATCGTAGTTGTCGACAACCGCGGCTCGAACCTGTTTTTCGAGCGGGGCGGGCGGGTGCAACTCGAGGCAGAGCTGAGCCCGGGCCGGACGAGGGACTGGGCGCTGAGCCCTGACGGTTCCCGGCTTGCGTTCGTCGATATCCTGGCGGGTGGTTCGCGGACGTTCGTGGGGCGGACGCTGGTGATCGCGACCAGGAGCGTGACGACGCAGCCGGCCACGGCAGACGAGTTTGGTGCGTCATGGATGCCGGGCTCTCCCGTCCCGGCGTTCGGCGGGCCGGGCGGATCCTGGCAGCTAACGGAACCGGAATCGCCGGACGCCTACCTCATACCGGCGGCCTGGTCGCCGGATTCGACGTACCTCGTCGGGAGCGTCTTCGCTCCCGCGGGGACTGAAGCAATAACGCGCTCGCTGGAACTCCTTGAGCGCGAGACCACGACAACACCGGGCCGCCGGGTGGTGCTTTCCGACGAACCGGGCGCGGCGTTCCTCGGCTGGGTCCACGACCTGGACTGACGACCAACCACACGCAGACGGGAGCCGATATGGCCGTTTCTTCTCGAACGTTTCCACGCCAGCGCGACTATTCGAAGCTTTTCATCTCGCTTGCAATGCTTGCCGCCATCGTGGCCATCGCGCCGATAGCGGCGGCGGTGCTCGGTTATGGCAGCCGGGCCGTTACGCCGAAGACAGCCTTCGCCACCGCACCCGGCGGGGACTACGCCGTCATCGGCCGGACCGAAAACGGTGCCGACGTTATCTCCGTTGCATGGGCGGACAACCCGGGCGCGGTCACGGAGATTGCCCGCGTTCCGCATCTCGAGGGCTTTGCATCCACCGGGGCGGTGTCGCCCGATGGGAAACTGCTGGCGCTGGTGACGGTTGATGGTGGCAGCGCGACGCACCCCAAGGGCTCCCTCAAGGTCATCGGCCTGGAGACCGGACTCATGACGAACGTCATCAGCGATGTGGCTCCGGGACAGACCCCCGTGTGGGAGGCGGACGGGTCACGCATCGTTGCGGTCCTGAACCCGGCGACCGACGGTGCTTTCCGGGTGGTCAGCGCGAAGGCCGACGGCAAAGACGAAACACAGCTCGATGCGTTCAGCGGTGTGCTGGGTGTCTATCCAGTCGGGTTCAGCCGCGGGGCTCTCGCGCTGGTTGTCATCGATGGGCGAGGCTCGACTTTGAGGATAGGCGGGAAGGACTGGGGAAACCTCGCCGGAGGGATTACGCGGGACTGGAGACTCAGTCCTGACGGCACACACATCGCCTTCATCGAAACCCAGACCGACAGCGGCGTCCGGTACGTGGCCCGTACCCTGAGCCTTTCTACGCCGGGCGCGTCCGCGCAGGCCCTGAGCGCCCCGGTTTCGGCACTGGGCGCTGCGTGGAACCCGAAGACGGCGCAAGCGCAATTCGGGCTCGAGCCAGGTGCGAGCGAAGTGGCAGGCGTCAGTGTTCAGGCGCTCTCGGCGGGCACGGGCGACGGTTTCGACGTACCGATGGCGTTTTCGAACGATGGCGACCATTTGTTCGTGACGCGCTGGAGCGGCTCCTCGTTCCAGGAGCCCGGCAAGCCGGTGCTGCAAATCGTGAGCGCGGGCGGGAGGGCCAATTACGAGAGTTTCACGAGGTTCTACGGTTGGGCAGCACGCTAGAGCGCGCCTGTTTCGGCGCCGTACTCCTGGCAGCAGCCGTCCTGATGGCGCTGGCCTCACCGGGCTCTTCCCGGGCAGACCACTATCCGTGCCATTCGCCCAACCGGGGATGGGGCTTCGACACCTACGAGTACGAGGACTACGCCGGAAAGTACAGCCTCGCGATCGACCTCGCGGTGCGCGGGTGGGCCGTGCCCCCGTCGTACACGGTCGGAGACGGCGAGACGATCGACGTTTCCTACCAGGGTGTCGAGTCGGGGCCGCGCGGGGCGCGGCAGGCGGCTTCCAAAGCGAACGCCATCCCGCCCACGGTGTACAAGTCCATCGCCTGGATCGAGTCCGGCTGGTCGCAGGCTGCAGGGCAAGTGCCCTATGGAGGCACGGGGCCAACGATTACCGCGATCGACTGCGGGTACGGCCTGGGACAGATCACGACGGGGATGGGCCACCTGGCGGCGCCGCCCGCTCTCGACGTGCGGGTGGCGTCGGCGCGGCAGGCGATCATCGGGACGCACCCGCTGTTCAACATCGCCGAGGGCGTACGGATTCTTGCCGACAAATGGAACGGCGCGCCGAACTTCCGGCCGATCGCCGGGCAGGGTGACCCAGCTGCCCTCGAAGACTGGTATTACGCAATCTGGAGCTACAACGGGTTCGCCTTCGTGAACCATCCCCTGAACCCCAACCTCGACCCGTTGCGCGGGTCCGTGTGGAACTGCAGCGATCCGAATGCCCCGGGTTACGGGTTCTACCAGTGGGGCGACTACACCTACCCGGAGAAGGTCTACGGGTGCATGCGCTACCCGCCAGTGCCGAAGGGCGCGACGTATCCTCCGCCGCTGCCGGGGAGCGGTACGACGGCCCCGCCGGCGACGGGCGGGCCCAAGTTCACGCCCGGCGACGTTGCCCGCGTGTTCGGCACCGGGAACGGCCTGCGCATCCGCTCAGCGCCGAACACGGACGGCGCCATCCTGACGACTGTGCCGGATGGCACGTCGCTGACGGTGTTGGGTGGGCCGCAGGACGGCTCGGGCCTGGTCTGGTGGAACGTGCAGTTTGGGAGCATCACCGGCTGGGCTGCTGACCAGTTCCTCGCGAAGCCGGCGCCGGAACCGGCGCCGGACGCCCCTGTGAACCCGGCGGGCCGCATCTGGGCGCCGCAGGTGTTCAGCATGCCGAACCTCGACTCGCCGGAGATAGCGGCTGCGATGACGCCGCAGAACTTCCAGAGCTGCGAAGACAACGGCTTCAGTGGCGGCTGCCCGCTCATGGATTTCGCTACTACTCCGCATTTTGACTCGACGCCGCCCCCCAGCGCAGCGGATGCGGCGTACTTCCTCGGCGACCCGTCGATCACGATTTCCGGCGCCACATCCGTGGCGCTCACGGCAGGGGCCACGACGGCCACATCCTCGGATGTGGTGGTCCACAACGCCGGTACGGGCATCGCTCCGTTCCGAGTGCGTACCTCGGCCGACTGGCTCCAGGTGCGCCACCCCGGAGACCCGGCGGGCAGGGTCGTCGACGGAGGGGTGGCGTTAGGTTCGAACGTGGTCGTAGTGGTGCGGAGCAACCCACGAACCACCACATCAGGCGCGGACAGTCTGCTACAGATCACAGTCGACCCGACGTACCTTACAGCGGGGATACACACCGGGACGGTAGTCATCGACCCCTTGCTGGGGGGCGGCAACGCAGTGACCTTTAACGTCAGCGTGACATCGTCTGGCGGCGCCGGCGGGGCTCCCCAGTCGCCGACGCCGAAGCCTGGAAGCACGCCGACGCCCTCCGGCCCCGTACCGCGCGCGATTCTCCCGGGAGTCAGCGCCGAAGGACCGCACTGACGAGGAGCCCTCTCCGAATCCGGAGAGGGCTTTCTTTCTCGCTCGAATACTGTGCGTCTCAGTGGCCCGAGTGGGCCTCTTCCAGCGCCTTCTTGTGCTGCTCGATCACCTTCTGCGCCGCCTGGTGTGGCACTTCGCCGTAGTGGTCGAATTCGAGTTCGAAGACACCGCGGCCCTGGGTAATTGACCGGAGATCCGACGCATAGCGCTGGACTTCGGCCAGTGGTACTTCGGCGTCGATGACGCTCATGCCGCCGTCGGGGTTGATCCCGTGGATCTTGGCGCGTTTCGTGTTCAAGTCGCTCACGACATCACCAGCGTTCGCGTCCGGCGCATACACCTTGATGTTCATGATCGGTTCAAGGAGAGTCCCACCGCTGCCGTTGATGGCTTCCTTGAGCGCCTGGGAGGCGGCCAGCTTGAACGCCATTTCGCTCGAGTCGACCGGGTGGTGCTTGCCGTCGAGCAGGGTGATCTGGCAGTCCGTGAGTTCGTACCCGGCGAAGACGCCGAGGTGGGCCGCTTCGTTGACGCCTTTCTCCACTGCCGGGATGAATTCCTTGGGGACGGAGCCACCGACGACCCGCTCGCCGAACTGGACACCGGTCCCCCGGGGGAGCGGCTCCACTTCCAGGACGACGCGGGCGTACTGCCCGTGGCCGCCGGTTTGCTTCTTGTGGGTGTAATCGGCGTGGGACTTCCTGGAAACGGTCTCGCGGTAGGGGACACGGGGAAGGGTCAGCTCGACGTCGACGTTGAACTTGCGCTTGAGCCTTTCAATCGTGACATCCAGGTGGGCGTCGCCCAGCCCGGCGAGGATGATTTCGCCCGTGCCTGCGTCGCGGCTGAGCTGCAGGCCTGGATCTTCTTCGACCAGGCGCTGGAGGCTCGTGCCAAGCTTGTCGACCGCGCCCTTGGACGTTGGATGGACGGCCATGCTGAAGACCGGGCTCGGGAACGCGATCGGCGGGAACTCCGCGCCCACGTCCTTCGCACCGAGCGTGTCACCGGTGGCCGTCTGGGCGAGTTTCGCGACAACGCCGATGTCGCCGGCCTTGAGCTCGGGGACGGCCAACTGTTCTTTGCCGCGCTGCACGTAGATGGTGCCGAGACGTTCGTCAGCCTGCTTATTCGTGTTCCAGAGGTGGCTGTCGGCCTTGACCGTGCCTGTGACCACGCGCATATAGGTCAGCTTCCCAACGAACGGGTCCGCGGCGGTCTTGAAGACATGGGCGACCGGCGCGGCGTTGGGGTCAGCAGAGAGCTGGAATTTGCCGGCGTCCATCGGGTCGCGGTCCAACGGTGATGGGCCGCTGAAGGCGATGTTGTGCAGCAGTTGGCGGACACCGATGAACTTCGTGGCGGACGCGCAGACCACGGGGATGATCAGGCCGTGGTCCAGGCCGCCGTGGAGGACCTTGCGAAGCTCGTCCTCAGTCAGTTCTTCGTCTGCAAAGTACTTCGCCATCAGGTCTTCGTCGGTCTCGACAATGCCCTCGATGAGCTGGGCGCGTAGCTCGGTGGCGTGATCGACGAGGTCAGCCGGGATGTCCGCTTCGTCTGCGTTTTCTCCGACGTACGCCTTCATGTGCAGCAGGTCGACGATACCCTTGAACGTGTCATGCGCTCCGATGGGAAGTTGCATCGGCATGACTTTGTGGCCCCAGCGCTGTTGCAACTGCTGAAGGACCTGGTCGAAGTTGGCGTTTTCGCGGTCCATGCGGTTGACCACGATCATGCGGGGAAGCCCGAGCCTCTCGGTGATGTTCCAGGTGCGGTCGGTGCCGACTTCGGGCCCCGAGACGGCATCCACCACAACGAGGGCCATGTCGGCGGCGTTGGCGCCGCAGATGACTTCGGAGATGAAGTCGGCGTAACCCGGGGTGTCGATGATGTTGATCTTTCGGCCTTCCCATTCGACTGGGACGATGGCCAGGTTGAGGCTGAATTTGCGCTTATGTTCGTCTTCGTCGTAGTCGCTGACGGTGTTCTGGTCCTGGATGGTCCCGAGCCGGGTGGTGGCGCCGCTCTCGTAGAGCGCGGCTTCGGCGAGCATCGTCTTGCCGACGCTGCCGTGCCCGACCAGGACCACATTACGGATGTCTTCGGTGGCATACACCTTCATAAATCCGAACCTCCAGAGCTATAGATGAGACCCACAGTCTGCAAGCGATTCTACGCGCGTGACGGAAGCCCTCTCAACGGCGGGCGGGCGAGATATTTCGCCCTTCTGGACATCTCCTGACGACAGCGGCGGCGACTATCGCATGGTGGGATCGCACCCCGTAGACTCAAGGGTGAATCCGCACGCATGTTCGACTTATGACCACCACCTACGTCGCGCTGGACCTTGAGACCACGGGATTAGACCCGGAGCGGGACCGCATCATCGAAGTTGGCGCTTCGCGGTTCGATGCTTCCGGCGCCGAACTCGAGACGTTTTCTTACGTTGTGAACCCAGGGCGCTCGGTGCCGGCCTTTATCGAGCGCTTCACCGGCGTCACCAATGAGATGACTGCGCGCGCGCCAAAGCTGGCATCGATCCGGGACGACCTTGTGCGCTTCGTGGGCGATTCGGTGATTGTGGGACATAACATCGGCTTCGACCTCCGCTACCTCGCTGGCGAGCAGGTCAAATTGAAGCCGAAGGCTGTGGACACGGCAGAGCTGGCGCGCTACCTGTTGCCGACGCTGCGGGGCCACGGGCTCGCCGAAGTGGCCGGCGCGCTCGGGGTGGAGGCAATCGACCACCATCGGGCGCTGAGCGACGCGCGGACAGCGGCCGCGGTGTTTACCAACCTGCTCCGCGTGGCCGAGGCGATGTCTGCGGGCCAGCGTTACCAACTCGCGCGGTTCGTTTCACTGCATGAGCCATTGCTGGCCGAGGTGATCGCCGGAGAGGAGTGGGACCGCCGGTCGGCCGGCGGCCACATTCCGGTCCTTCGTCCAGCGCCGGAGACCCTGGCGCTGACCGCGCGCGAGCCGCGCGTCGTCGTCTCGGCGGCGGAAGTGAAGGAAGCGTTCGCGGCCGCGGGTTCGGTCGTCGAACGCTTCGAGGAGCGGCCGGAACAGCTTGAAATGGCCGAGACCGTGCGCCAGGCGTTCGGGCGGAGCGGGCACTGGCTCATCGAAGCGGGGACGGGCGTCGGCAAATCTCTGGCCTACTTGCTCCCGGCGGCCCTGCACGCAATCAAGAACGGCGAACGGGTCGTCGTCAGCACCAATACCATCGCGCTGCAGGAACAGTTGCTCTCGAAGGACATTCCGGCGTTGCGGTCTGTGCTGATGGCAGCGGGGGTCATCCAGCAGCCGGATGACTTCCGGGCGGCGCTGCTCAAGGGGCGTTCGAACTACCTCTGCATGCGGCGCTGGGTGGCGAATTACGCCTCCGGCCTGGGTGACCCGGATTTCGCGCGGCTTAGCTCGGCGATGCTCGTCTGGTTGGGCGAAACCGAGACCGGTGATCGCTCGGAGATTAACCTGGACCCCAACGAGTGGGTCACCTGGCAACGATTCTCGGCCCAGGACGCTGACTGCCTGCAGCGCCAGGACCGGCACGTGCGCGAAGGGAACTGTTTCTTGCAGCGGGCGCGCCAGGCTGCCGAGTCAGCCCACATCCTCGTCGTGAACCATGCGCTACTGCTCGCAGACCTTGCGGCGGGCGGCAGCGCGCTGCCCGAATTCGACCACCTGATCATCGACGAAGCGCACAACCTCGAAGACGTTGCGACGAACCAGTTCGGCGGGAGCGTCAGCCTGCGGAAGACGATCGACGCGCTTGACGGCATTCACCGGCGGCAGTCGAGAGAGCACCGTGAAGGCGGCGTGGTCACGCTGCTCCGCACGCTCCCGGAGGAATCGTTCGGGACGATCGGCCGCGGACTTGAAGAATCGGTGGCTCGATGCGCGGAGAAGGCGCGGCCGTTTTTCGAATCGCTGGTGCGATTGCTTGCCAACGGCGGTGACGATGAGCGATTGCTGATCTCCCCTGGCGTTCGGCACAGCGAAGGCTGGGAGGGGGTGGAGGCTTCCTGGGGAGAATTCGAAGCGGCGCTGAAGGAGCTTTGCGCGAAGGGCAACGCCGCCCGCAAGACCGTGGAAGAGGCGCCCATCGAAGCTGCTGACACGCTCGCTGGAGAGATTGACTCAGCGGTGCGGAAGGTAGTCGACCTGCACCTGCTCGCGGCCCAACTGCTGGGAGCAACGGCGGAGGACCTGATCCTCTGGGCCGGACGCGATCGCGATACAACGGGCACCCTCAACATGGCGCCTTTGGAGGTTGGTCCGAGGCTCTGGGAAGACCTGCTGAGCAAGCGCCGGGTGGTGGTCGCGACGAGCGCCACGCTAAGCGCGAACAACGACATGACCTTCGCCGCGAAGCGCCTTGGCTTCGAGGAGCCGGAGATGCTGCAACTTGGTTCTCCGTTCGACTACGGGACATCGACGTTGCTTTCGGCGGTGGAAGACGTGCCAGACCCGTCGGACCGGAACTACCTGGACGGGGTGGCGAAGGCAATCGTGGAGCTGACGCAGGCGTCGGACGGGCGGGCGCTGGCGTTGTTCACTTCGAACGCGGCGCTGCGGCGCGTGGCGGAACTTGTGCGTCCTGAACTCGAAGCGAACGGCATCATCGCGCTGGCACAGGGGGTGGACGGCTCGCCAAAACAACTGACAGACCAACTCAGGAGCAACCCGCGCACGCTCATCCTCGGCACGGCGAGCTTCTGGGAGGGCGTCGATATCCGGGGCGACGCACTCTCAATGCTAATGATCACCAGGCTCCCCTTCGGCGTACCGACCGACCCGGTGTTCAAGGCGCGTTCCGAGCAGTACGCCGATCCGTTCGGCGAGTATTCGTTGCCGGCGGCGATCCTGAAGTTCCGGCAGGGCTTCGGGCGGCTGATTCGTGACAAGACCGACCGGGGCGTCGTTGCGTTACTGGACCGGCGAGCCTGGGAAAAGCGCTACGGGAAGCAGTTCATCGATTCGCTGCCGCAGTGCACGAAGCTGAAGGCGCCGGTAAGCGTGGTGGCGGGGCACGCACGCGACTGGCTCGCGCGATGAGCCTGCCGGTTCTCCCGGATGTAGTTGAGGGCGAACGCTTCGAGCTCCGGGCGACAGACGGTGGGTTCGCGATCGTTCGAGGACTCGATAGGGAGCGGGTCGGCGCGATCGTCCTGGAGCACGAAGAGGAGTGCATGACAATTCACTCGCTGTGCGTCGACGAAGCGCACAGGAGCTACGGGGCGGGTTCGGAGGCGGCGCGGTTGCTGACGGCGGCATGCGATGCCGCCGGCGTGCCGCTTCTGCGGTCTTGGGCGCATCCGAACCTTGGGCTCTCCGCGTACTTCTGGATCCGGATGGGCTTTTCGCCCCTGCACGGCGAGGGGCCAGAGGGTGGGATCTGGTTCGAGCGGCGGCGCGATGCC
>CAYTBM010000063.1:12439-13679 GCA_964436025.1 uncultured Anaerolineaceae bacterium | reverse complement strand
CTCCCACCGGATGCGGGGAACAGCGAAGTCCGCGAACGCGGCAGGCAGCCCGAACCGGTGGCCGCCGCCATCGCCCTTGGAGTTAGTGCCGCGGTGGTGGCCGTGCGCCGTCGCCGCGCGGGCTAGGCATCGATCCGCTCGAATGCCACCGCCGCCGCGCCGAGGAGCCCCGCGTCTTCTCCCAGTGTGCTCAGGCGGATGAGCGTGCCCGCCGCCGGGCCGTAGGCGAGCGAGTACATCGCTTCCCGCATCGGCCCGATCAGCATGTCGCCCATCGCCAGCAGCCCGCCACTCAGGGTCACTGCGTCAGGGTTGAGGACATTGACCAGGCTCCCGAGGCCCAGCCCGAGCAGGTGCCCGCCATGCCGGATCTCGGCTTCGCAGACGGTGTCGCCCTTGCTGGCAGCGACGTACAGGTGCGTCGCGGACGGGTCGTCATAGCCGACGATTTCGTGGAGTACGCGCGACTTTCCCTGTTCGAGGATGCGGCGCGCTCGCTCGGCGAAGGCCACGCCGCTCACCATCGCTTCGAGGCAGCCGCGCGAGCCGCAGTTACATTTCGGTCCCGCGGGATTGAGGATGATGTGGCCGATTTCGCCGGCCAGGCCTTTCGCGCCGCGGTAGAGCTTCCCATCGATGACGATCCCGCCGCCGATGCCGGTACCGAGCGTCGCATGCAGAAGGTGGCGCGTGCCCTTCCCCGCGCCGAAGCGGAACTCGCCCAGGGCGGCCGCGCTCGCATCGTTCTCGATGAACGCCGGCGCGCCGAGCCGCTCCGCCACCGGCTTCGTGAGCACGAGGTTGCGGAAGCCCGGGATGTTCGGCGCGAGGATGACCTTGCCTTCATCAGCGTTGATCAGGCCGGCGGTGGCGATGCAGGCCGCCGAAGGGCGGGGGTTCGCCATTGCCGCCGCTTCCCCGAGTAAGTCCACCACCCGGGCGATGACGCTCTCCGGCGTCGCCTCTTCGGGTGTCGGGTGGTCCACCCGGTTGAGGATCGTGCCCGACTCATCCACCACGGCGGCCCGCAGGTGCGTCCCCCCGAAGTCAGCTGCCAGGACCGTTCGCGTCATGGAGACACTCTACAAAACGGCGCCAGCAGCGGCGATTACGGCCACGTATCGATTCCGTGGCCGCTCCAGGCCAGTACCATGCCCCCGATGGCGCTGTTTGAACCATGGGAACGCGATTTGCTCGACGAACTGCGAGTCGCCCGCCTGGCGACCCTCGCGGCGGACGG
>CAYTBM010000063.1:0-12339 GCA_964436025.1 uncultured Anaerolineaceae bacterium | reverse complement strand
GCGATTTGCTCGACGAACTGCGAGTCGCCCGCCTGGCGACCCTCGCGGCGGACGGGCGGCCCCACCTCGTACCGGTCTGCTACGCAGTCGTCGACGGGACTGTCGTCGTCCCCATCGACGAAAAGCCCAAACGGTCCACCAGGCTCGAGCGCATGCTGAACATCGAACGCGACCCGCGTGTGACGCTGCTCTTCGACCGCTATGACGAGGATTGGGCACAACTCGCGTGGGTCCGCGTGGACGGAATGGCTCGCGTGGTGGCTCGCGGTGACCAATTCGGACGAGCGCTGGACGCGTTGCGCGCCCGCTACAAGCAATACGCCGCGATGGCACTCGAAGAACGGCCGCTCATCGTGGTTGAGATGGACGGCGCACGCTCGTGGCGCTGGAGCCGCTGACCAGCGCTTCGCCATCCGTTGGTACACTCCAGTGCCAATGCCCCGACAGTTCAAAGAGCCCATCATCGACTTCGGGTTTCGCCATCCCGACGAAAATGCGCCGCAGCCGCCGGCCGCGACTACTACGCCTGCGGCCAATTCGGTGTCCGAGGTGTTCCGGGCGAAAGCCGAACAGTGGAAGCGCGAACTGTTGGACGTCAGCCGCCGCAACCGGGCCATCCACTACAGGGTGGCGAAGAACTCGCTCCCCCTCCCGCTCGCGCCGGAAGACCTCTTCGAGCAACTCGTTGTGGCCGACGGCGAGGTTGCGTTCACACCGCGCAACTTCGCCCCGGACGCGGCGAGCCCAGGGGACGATTCGCGATCTGTGGAGGCCCTGGCGGCAGCCGCGCGTCTCGCGGATCGCGCCCGGCTGGCTGACCGCGAACAGGGCATCCAGGTACTTTTCCTCGCTCTCGGCTGGCTGAACTGGATCGATCCCGAAGGTCATGCATTGCGCTCGCCGCTCGTGCTCGCCCCCGTCGACCTCTCGTTCGACCGCCAGGAAAAGCAGCTGCTGGTCCAGGCAGCAGCCGACGATCCGGCAGAGGTAAACCCTTCGCTCGCGTATCTGCTCGCCTCGCAGATGGGCATTCGTCTGCCGCGGCTCGAAGACGAAGAGGGTGAAGCCGCCTTTCCTTCGCTGGCCGCGTTCCTCGAGAAGGTGCGTGAAATCGTCGCGAAGCAACCTGGCTGGTCAGTCGACATGGACGGACCAGTGGTCGATGTCTTCGCTTTCGCGAAGCTGGCGATGGTGGACGAGATCGACCGCGGGCTGGGCCAGCTCTCCCGGCACCCCATCCTCCGGGCCCTCGCGGGTGAGGAGCAGTTGCCGGAGGCGCCTCCCGCCCCGGACCTGCCGCTCGACGACCGGTTCCCGCCCGGAACGCTGCGACTCGTGCTCGAAGCTGACGCCTACCAGCTCGAAGCTGTGGCGCTGGCCGCACAAGGCGGTTCATTCGTGATCGAGGGACCTCCCGGGACAGGCAAGAGCCAGACGATTACAAACATCATTTCGGAGCTCCTGGCACAGGGGAAACGCGTGCTTTTCGTCGCGGAGAAGCGGGTCGCGCGCGAGGTGGTCCTCGATAATCTGCGGACCGCCGGCCTGGCCGAAGCGGCGCTCCACCTTGCCTCCAACGCCGGCGCCGCGAGCCGCGCGGATGCCAAGGCTCAGGTGATCAAGGAAATCGTCGCCACCCTCGACTCCGGCCCGCCGCCCCCGCGGCCTGACGGAGCGATCCCCGGGCGGTACGCCGAACTGCGCCGGCGCTTGAACGCCTACCCGCGCGGAATGTCGCGGCCGCTGGGCGAAGGGGGCTGGACCAATGCGTTCGAGGTCATCGGCAAGGCCATCAGCGGCGCTTCCGACTCCTGCGACGGTGTCGCGGTACCGCCGATCGAGGGCAAGCCGAAGTACTGGCTGGACGACGTGACCGACGCCGCGAAGGCGCTGGATGACTTCGCCGTTGCGGATGTCGCGCTGATGGCCACGCCCTGGGTCCACTTCAAGTGGACCGTTGCCGATGCGGCCGGCGAGCAGCGCCTGCGCGGTGCGTTGTCGGCGCTCGCGGAACTGGAGTCCGCGGCAGCCCCGCTGCTCGCCCCGGTGCTTGGGCCTTCACAACCGCAGGCCGGAGCGCAAAGGTTGGAGCAACTCGATGCCGTCCGCACGGCGCTCGCAGAGGTTGCCGACTACCGCCGCAAAGCGGCTTCGCTGCTTCGATTCGTGAATCCCGGGTTCTACAAGGCCCGCGGCAGGTTCAAACACTACGTGGAGGCCGGTTACCGGCAGACCGGGTCGGAGGGGTCCACCAGCGCCTCCATGGCTGCGTTGCTGTCCAGCGCGAACGATGCGCTCGCCGTTTGCGGCGAGGCGTTCGGGGAGGCCGCACCGGCGGGCGGCACGGCGGCGGAGATCAGCAGCTGGGCGGGGACCCTGCTCCCCGGCATCGCACGCTATGAAGTCCTCACGGAGATGGCGGCTGTGCTCCGGAGCCTCGAACCGTTCGAGATGCGCCCCGCCTTCGCGGCGCTCCTCGCGGACCCCGCCACGCATGGGCGCCTCGCTTCGGTTGTCCCCGCGACGGTCTACCGCGCCTGGGCGAGGCAGCTCGCGCAAGGCGAGCTCGCGCTGACGCCCGAGCAACATGCACGCCTCGTTGAATCGTTCGCCCGCCTCGACAGTGAGATGATCGGTTGGGCGCGGACGTCGGTGCTCGCCGCCGTCCGGGAGAAGCGCCCGAGAAGCGTGAACCACTCCGCCATGGCGCCCCTGGTGAAGTATGCCCGGGCGAAGCGCCGTCCGGCCCTTCGCACCATGCTTGGGAACAGCCGCGAAGCCGTGCAGATGCTCAAGCCCTGCCTGCTCATGAGCCCGCTCGCCGCCGCGCAATACCTCTGCCACGGCGATGGCAGGACGTACCGATTCGACGCCATCATCGTGGACGAGGCGAGCATGATCCCGACGCCAGACATGGTCGTCGCGCTCGGGCTGGCTCCACAGGCGATCATCGTCGGCGATTCGAAGCAGATGCCGCCGACGAACTTCTTCGCGAAGGAGATAAGTCCCGTCGCGGACGACGAAGAAGACGTCACCTTTGAGAGCATCCTCGACGAGTCCGCGCCGCTTCTCCCGTCGACCATGTTGCGCGCCCACTACCGCTCGCGCGACGAATCGCTCATCGCGTTTTCGAACGTGTATTTCTATGACCGCCGGCTAATCGCCTTCCCGGACGCGTGGGGCGACCGGCCTGAGTCTGGTGTGCGCTTCGAATTCGTCGCTGACGCTGTGTATGGCCGCGGCAAGAGCCGAGCTAATCCCGAAGAGGCGCGACGCACCATCGAACTGCTCCGCTCGGAGCTGGCGGCATCCGCGGGCAAACGTCAGGTGGCCATCACAGCCATGTCGCTCGCCCAGCAAGCTGAAATCCTGGAGCAATTGCAGGACGCTGCGGCACTCGACCCGCTGGTCCGGGGATGGTTGGAGAGCGGCGGCCTCGTCCGCAACCTCGAAACCGTCCAGGGCGACGAATCAGACGTGATGCTGCTCAGCGTCGGATACGGAAAGGACGCGGACGGACGGCTGTTCATGAACTTCGGCCCGCTGGGCCAGGAGAAGGGCGAGCGCCGGCTGAACGTTGCCATCACGCGGGCAAAGTGGAAAACCGTCCTCGTCGCGAGCCTCCGCTCCGGCGATATCGACGCGTCGCGCGTGAGCTCAACCGGCACGCTGCGCCTGCGCGACTACCTCGATTACGCCGAACGCGGACCGGTTGCGCTGCCGGAAGCCGCACGAGCGGCTGGAGCCGGCCTGAGCGCCTTCGAGGAGGTGCTGCTCGCTTCGCTACAGGCTAGAGGCCTCGATTGCGTGCCGCGCTTGGGAGTTGGCGGCTACCAGGTCGACATCGCCATTCGTCATCCGGAGGACCGGGACCGGTTCCTGCTCGCGGTGGAATGCGATGGTGCGGGGTACTTCGGCGCCCCGGCAGCCCGCGACCGGGAACTCGGCCGCCGCGCAGCGCTTGAGCGCATGGGTTGGAACGTTCACCGCGTGTTCTCGACCGCCTGGTTCCGCGACCCGGAGGCGGAACTGGGCCGCCTGATCGAGCGTTACCGCCAGGCCACCCTTTAGCGCCGCCCTGGCCCCCACACGGCCCGGCCGCTGAACTTTCCCGTGTGTTCGCCCTGGCGCAGGTTCACCACGCCGTTCACTACCACGTCGCGGACACCTTCGGCGTACTGGTGCGGGTTCTCGTAGGTTGCCCGGTCGATGATTCGTGCAGGGTCGAAGACCACGATGTCCGCGAAGTAACCCTCTTCGAGCCGCCCCCGCCTGTCGAGGCCCAGATTCTCAGCAGGCAGCCCCGTCAGCCGCCGGATGCCCTCGCCGAGAGGCATCAACTTCTCGTCCCGGACGTACTTGCCCAGGAAGCGCGCGAAGTTGCCGTACGCCCGCGGATGCGTCGAGCGGTTCAGAAACACCCCTTCGGCCGCAGTCGATGGCGAGTCAGACCCGAGCGACACCCACGGCTGTCTGAGGCCAAGCTTCACGTTCTCCTCCGACATCATGAAGTACGCGGTGGTTATCCGGCTCCGGTCATCCGCAACCAGGTCCATGAGTGCGTCGATCGGGTCCCGGCCCATGATGCCCGCGACCTCGCTCAGCCGCTTGCCCTGGTACTGGCGGTTGCGCGCCTCACGGACCTGCAGGAGCAGGATGTTGTCCGCCGTTCCCGCGCGGCGGTAGAGGTTCTCCCAATCGCCTTCGGGGTTTTCGATGGCCGCGCGGATCTCGGCGCGCGTTGCCGGGTCGTGGATGCGTTCGATGAGCCGGTCCTGCCCACCCTCGTGGAACCACGGCGGGATGCAGTTCGAAAGCCCCGTGGCGCCCGCGGTGTAGGCATACATGTCCGCGGTTATGCGGAGGCCCTGTGCCCGCGCATCGTCGATCGTCTCGATGGCGCTGGCCATCAAGGGCCACGAGTCGGCGCCGCCGGCCTTCAGGTGGTACGCCTCGGCCGGCACGTCCGCCTCGCGCGCGATGCGGATGAGCTCGGCCAACCCCACATCCACCAGCCCCTCGCTCTCGTTGCGCATGTGCGAGATATACCTCCCGCCATACGGCGCGCTGGCCCGGCACATCTCGATGAGCTCTTCGGTCGAAGAAAAGAAGGCCGGCGGATAGATCAGCGACGAGCCGATGCCGAGCGCGCCGGCGGTCATTTCGTCGGCGACGAGGCTGCGGACTGTTTCCATCTCCGATGAGGTCAGATCGCGGTTCTCGTAGCCGGCAACGAAGGTCCGCAGCGTGGTTGCGCCGATGTAGGAAGCGACGTTCTGGCTAACGCCCTGCCGTTCGCATTGCTCAAGGTACCCCGCCAGTGATTCCCACTCGACGCGATAGTCCAGGTCCGAGTCGAGGCGTTCCACCCAGCGCCGGCCGGAGTCGCTCAGCGGCCCCATCGAGTTGCCTTCGCCGAAGACCTGGAGCGTGACGCCCTGTTTGAGCTCACCCAGCGAGCGTCCGTCATGGAGCATGCTCAGGTACGAGTGGCTGAGCATGTTGATGAACCCGGGAGCCACCGCCATGCCGCGGGCGTCGATGACCTCTCCGGCGCGCGAGTCCACGAGGTCACCGATCGAGGCGATCCGCGCCCCCGCGACGCCGATGTCGGCGACCTGGCCGTCGCCACCGCCGCCGTTGTAAACGGTCCCGCCGCGGATCAGGAGGTCGAATACGTGCTGGGGCTGTGCGGCCATCTGTGCGACTCCCACGTTCGTTGGCGCATTCTAGGCGCCGGTCTCAGCCGCGGGCGAAGCCTCCCGTATACTCCGCCCAACTCAGCGACGCCGTGACCGGCGAAAAGGTAGGTGACGAATGGCGGGTCTGATCGTCCTCGCGGTATTTGTGCTCCTGGGGCTGATTGCACTCTTCTCTTCGTTCTTCACGGTGGAACAACAAACTTCGGCCGTCGTCGAGCGTTTCGGGAAGTTTCGTCGCGTGGCCGGCCCCGGGCTGAACCTCAAAGTGCCGTTCGTTGAGCGTGTGGCCGGCCGCATCAATCTCCGCGTCCAGCAACTCGACGTCACCGTCGAGACCAAGACGCTGGACAACGTGTTCGTCCACATCATCGTCGCCGTCCAATACATGGTGCTGCCGTCCAAGGTGTACGACGCGTTCTACCGGCTGGATCAGCCGACCGTGCAGATCACCGCGTACGTCTTCGACGTCGTGCGGGCGCGTGTCCCGAAAATGGAGCTCGACGATGTTTTCGAGCGCAAGGACGAAGTGGCCATCGCGGTGAAGGAAGAGCTTTCAGGCGAGATGGATACCTTCGGCTACATCATCGTCCAGGCGCTCGTGACGGACATCGACCCGGACAAGAAGGTCAAGGAGTCGATGAACGAGATCAACGCCGCCAAGCGGCTGCGCGAGGCGGCGCAGGAACGAGGCGAGGCGGACAAGATCCTCAAGGTGAAAGCCGCCGAGGCCGAGGCCGAGAGCAAGGCCCTCCAGGGCCGCGGAATCGCAGACCAGCGCCGTGCAATCATCGACGGACTGCGCGAATCGGTGGACCAGTTCGCCCAGAGCATCAGCGGGACGACGCCCGAGAGCATCATGCAGCTCGTGCTCATGACGCAGCACTACGACACGGTGAAGGAGATCGGCGCCTCTTCGCGGGCGAACACGATTTTCGTGCCGTACACGCCCGGCGGGATGTCGGACCTCGCCTCGCAGATGCGCGAGGCGCTTATCAGTGCCAACGCGGCGTCGGCGAACGTCGACTCCGGGGATCAGGGAGCGTGACGCGCGTCAACGTAGCCGTTCGCCCGCGGCCGTGACGAATCCGGCGCCACCAGCTGGTCTGGTAGGCGTGGTCCGCGCGTAATTCAAGCTGCTCGACGGTGCACCCGGCCGCGCGCCAGGCCTCCGCCATCGCGACGGGAGCGGAAGCCTCCAGGCCCAGCCGGCGCAGCTCTCCGGCGTCCGCGGCGCCTTCGACGGCGGTGACCAGTTCGAGGTCCGCGCCGGGCAATGCGGTCGCTTCAAGGGCCCGAACGAAACCTTCGTCTGCCGTCGCGACAGCGTGGAGGAGGCTGCCCCAGGGAAAGAGCACCGAGACGCTGGAGGCCATCCCGGCGAGCTCGCCAGGCAGGTTCTGCCAGGAGCCGAGGACGAACAGCAGGTTCGACTCCGCTGGCGCAATGCGGTGCATGGCGGCGCGGGAGGCGTCGATCAGCGCGGCATGGTTGGGCTCCACTCCGATGAAAAGCGTGCCAGCATCGTTCCTGGCGCGCGCCGCGATGTAGCCCCCATCGCCGGCGCCAATGTCGATGTGCACCGGCCGGGAGACGAGCAGTCACTAAGCGAGATGTTCGTCGAGGCGTTCGAGCTTGCGTCCGTTCACGAGATACATGGGACATCCTCGGTCGAAGGCTGGCCCGAACGGTACTGCACGATGCGGAACGTGGCGGTTAATGCGCGGGCGCGTGCGTGTCGTGGGGCGCCGAGGCCTCGTGTCCCTGGTTATCGTCTCCGGGGAGCTCGCTCGACGGCATGATCGTGATCGGGGCCACCCAGGAAGGGTTTGCCGGGAAGCCGCCGACCTTTCGCTTCAGCGTGTACAGGACGCCAAGGATCACCGCACCTGCAGCAACGCCCGCGATCGACCAGACCGCCACTTCCTTCACATCCGACCAATGGGGGCTGTTGGAGCCGGAAGGAGCCTCATCGCCGTGTTCCTGCGCAAAGGCCATGGTCGCCGGCAGAAGGGCGGCGGCGAGGACGGCGGCAAGGAGCAGACTGGTGAGGCGTGTCTTCATCGGCGTGAAGTGTACGAACCGCGGGAGGAAGGAACCAGCGAACTGAGGAGCAAGAAAAAGGGGCCGGTGGATGTGTGGAGCGGACACAGCATCCAGCGCGACCCGGACATAGTTTTAGCATCCGCTTAGCTGCTTCGCAAGAGAGAATTTCGGTTTTCTCATAACGATTTCGGCGAGGGCACCCACTTGTACGTTGTTGATTGCCCGATCGTCTCTCCCAAGCCTTGACGCGGGGGCGCAAGATTCCCGCAAACGAAGCACGGGGAGGCACTCCATGAAGGCGATCGTCCCGCTCGATGGAAGCGACAACTCATTGAGGATTTTCACCACGGTGCGGCGGTTGCTGGCCATGCAGCCTGCCTTCGAAATCCACCTGGTCGAGGTCCATGACCCGAAAAATGTGAAGGGCCAGCAGGATCACGTCATCGCCGAACCCCCGGCCGTGGCCTACGGCCGCTCCAGCGTCAGCGCTCCTCTCCCTCGCGTGGTGGAGTCCCATGGCGAGGCTCTGGACCGCGACACGGTCGAAACGAAGGCGCGGCTCGCCGAGATCGCCGCGCGCGAAATCCCCGAGGCGGCCAGCGCCGTCCACGCCGTCCACGCGGCCAGCCCGGCGGAAGCCATCAAGGCCCTCGCGGACGAGCTCGACGCGGACGTCATCGTGATGGCGACACACGGTCACACGGGGCTTAAGCACTTGCTCGCGGGCAGCGTCACCGAAGCGCTTATACGGACATCGACGCGGCCCGTCCTCGTCCAGGGGCCATCCGCGCAGTAACAGGCCCCATCGCGGCAGGGCGTAGAATCGCCCGCAGGTGGACCCGCGAATTCAATATGCGCAGGGCGAAGGCGGCGCCAGCATCGCGTTCTGGCAGGTTGGCCACGGCCTGCCCGTCATTCAACTGCCGCTGATACCCTTCAGCCACATCCAGATGGAGTGGGCAGACCCGAATTGGCGGCACTGGTACGAACTGCTCGGCGCCGAAGACATCCGCGTCATCCGCTATGACACGCGGGGCTGCGGGCTCTCCTGGGCGCCCGAACCCGAATTCTCGTTGGACGAAATGGTCCAGGACCTCTCGGCGGTGGCGGACCGTGCCGGTTACGCGCGTTTCTCGCTCCTTGCGCCAGTCCAGTCAGCCCCGGCGGCCATCGTCTATGCGGCAACGAACCCGGACCGCGTCGAGCGGTTGGTCCTGTGGTGCGGCATTTCCCGGGGCGATGAAATGCGGACATCGAGCTTCGAGGCACTGCTCACGCTCTCGCGCACAGACTGGGGGCTCTTTGCCGAAGCCGCGGCGCATGCCGTGGTTGCTGGTTGGGAAAACGCCGGCGCGGCCCACGGCACGGCCGCGATCATGCGCGAGTCCTGCTCCCTCGAAATCTATGACCGCGTGCTGGCGAAGTATCTCGATACGGACATCTCCGAATTCTTGCCGCGGGTGCGCTGTCCCGTGCTTGTTGCCTACCGGAGCGAAGGGACGTCGCCGTTGCCCTCCTCGGCGCGGTACCTGGCGGCTACCCTGCCGGCGGCCACGATGAAGTCCTTTGCGGGCTCGTCACTGCTCTTCATCGTGGGTGACGCCCCGGAGATTGCCTCGGCGTTCCGCGAGTTTCTCCTCGCGCCGGTCGCAAGCCCAGACGAAGGAGCCTCAAGCGCATTTCAGACGCTGCTCTACACCGATGTGGAGGGCCACACCGCCATCATGCAGCGGCTGGGAGATGACCGCGGGCGCGAAGTGCTGCGCGAACATGAACGCATCACCCGCCGCTGCATCGAGCGGCATCGCGGTGCTGAGGCGCTCACTACCGGCGATGGGTTCCTCGTCCGCTTCCACACAGCTCACGAGGCGTTGCAGTGTGCCGCTGAGCTGCAACAAGCCCTGGCTGATGCGAGTGCGGAATTACCCGTCGAGTTGCGCGTGCGCGTGGGAGTCACCGCGGGCGAGCCGATCGTCGAGGGTGACGAGATCCACGGAGCGGTGGTCTTCGCCGCGCGGCGGATCGCTGCCGGCGCGCGAGGCGGCGAGGTGCTGGTCGCCAACGTCGTGCGGGAACTTGCCGCTGGCCGGGGCTTCGCCTTCCGGGAGCACGGCTCGCTCCGCGTGGCCGGCCAGGACGAGGAGCTGCACCTCTGGGAGTTTCTCTGGGCACACACCGCGAGCTGACCGAGGGGCGGTGACTTCTCCGTCCTCCATTCGCGGCGTAGATTCCGCCGCGGTGGAATACAAGTGGCGCTGCCTGCTGGCTGTGTGTTTCGGCACGTTCATGGCGACGATGGACTTCAGCATCGTCAACGTGGCGCTGCCCACGCTGTCGCGCGAGTTTGACAAGTCGCCAGACACAGTGGTCTGGGTGGCGCTGGCATCGAGCCTCATGGTCACCGGTATCACGCTCACGGCCGGGCGCATGGGCGACATCTACGGGCGGAAGCGGGTGTACATCGCTGGCTGGGTCGTCTTCACCATTGGCATGGCTGCCGCCAGCCTTGCCCAGTCCATCGAACAACTGATCGCGATCCGGTTTTTCCAATCCGTCGGAGTCGCCTTGGCGATCGCCAACGGCAATGCCATTGTGACCGAGGCCTTCCCCCCCGAGCAGCGCGGCCAGGCGCTGGGCACAACCGGGTCGGTCGTCGGGGCAGGGTTGATGACCGGGCCAATTGTTGGCGGGCTCATCCTGGAAGCCCTGTCATGGCACGCAATCTTCTACCTGCGCGTGCCGATTGGAATCGCGGCGATGGTGCTCGCGGCCGTATTCATCCGCCCTTCGGCCAACACCCATGACGCGGCCGGCCGACGGCTCGACATTCCCGGCGCGGTGACACTCTTCGCCACGCTTTCCACAGCATTGCTGGCGGTCAACCGTGGCACGAACTGGGGTTGGAGCTCGCCGCCGATCCTTGCGCTCGGTGCGGTGGCGCTCGTCTCTCTGACGGCCTTCTTGCGTATTGAATCCCGAGCGGCCAGCCCGGTGGTGGCCCTCTCGTTGTTCAAGGTCCGCTCCTACGCCGTGGGCACGGCCAGCCTGGCGCTGAGCTTCGCCGGGCAGTCGGCCGTGACGTTCCTCATGCCTTTCTACCTGCAGCAGGTGAAGGGCTACTCAACGGGGCAAACCGGGTTTGTCCTTGCCACAGTACCTTCCATGATGCTGCTCCTTTCGCCGATCAGCGGGCGCGTCTCAGACCGCTACGGCTTCCGGCACCAGACGACCCTGGGGTTGGCCATCGTTTCGATCGGTCTGCTCGCCATGAGCACCATCCACGCCGAGACTGCTATCGGCCTTGTCATGCTGCGCCTCGCCGTGGTGGGCATTGGGACATCGATTTTCATGTCGCCGAACAGCTCGGCGATCATGAGCAGCGTGCCGCGGGAGCGGCTTGGGACGGCCTCGGCGAGCGTGGCCACCGCGCGCAACATCGGCAACGCGAGCGGCCTGGCCATGGCCAGCGCCATCCTCGTCGGCGTGGCGACCGCTTCAGCAGGCTTCTCCGCCGCCCGCGTGACCGATTTCCCGCCCGACGCGATTCTCGATGGCGTGCGCACGGCCTTCTTCGTCGCTGCGCTCGCTTCGACGCTGGCCATCGCCGCGTCCTCACTCAGGCAGAAGCGCCCTGCGGCGACGGTTGTGGCGGGCGCCCTGAGCGATCCCGGACAGGCTGGATAACGATTCAACGGAGGTACTCATGGAACGCAGGTTCGAAGGCAAGGTCATGGTCATCACGGGAGCCGCCGGGGGTATCGGCCGCGCGACCGCTGAGCGGTTCGCCCAGGAAGGCGCGAGCGTCGTTGCGGTCGACCTTCCCGGCACTGGCCTGGATGAAACGGTCGCGCTGATCGAAGCCGCGGGAGCCAGCGCGCTCGCTGTTCCCGCCGACGTCAGCAAATCCGCCGAGGTCGAGCGCTACGCCACGGCGGCGAAGAGCCGCTTCGGCGGCATCGACTGCTTCTTCAACAACGCCGGCATAGAGGGCTGGGTCGGGCCGACAACGCAGTACCCGGAAGACATCTTTGACAAGGTCATCGCGGTGAACCTGAAGGGCGTCTTCCTTGGCATCAAGTACGTCGTTCCCATCATGATGGAACGCGGCGGCGGCGCGATCGTAAACACCGCTTCGGTCGCGGGGCTTTCGGGGACGCCGAGCATCTTCGCCTACGGCGCGAGCAAGCATGCCGTTGTTGGCATGACCAGGTCGGCGGCGCTCGAATTCGGCCCGCGCGGCATCCGTACCAACGCCATCTGCCCTTCGCCCATCGAGACGCGCATGATGCGCGCCCTCGAGCGCGGCATTAACCCGGACGAGCCGGAGCAGGTCCATCAGTCGATGGCGGCCGGCAACCCCATGGGCCGCTACGGCGAACCGGCCGAAGTCGCCGCCTTCGTGGCTTTCCTTTGCAGCAAAGATGCGAGCTACTTGAACGGCGGCATCTTCCCGATCGACGGGGGGTCGAGGGCGCGCTGAGGACTGCCCCGGCGGTCGGTGCCTGCCGACTATCTCCATGTGACCAACACCGGCCCGGCCATCGAACTCGACCGCGCCGGCCGCACGTTTGGCGACCGCGTCGCGCTCCAGCCG
>CAYTBM010000062.1:0-13786 GCA_964436025.1 uncultured Anaerolineaceae bacterium | reverse complement strand
TGAAGATCGCCATCTTCAACAATGGCTACCTGGGCATGGTCCGCCAGTGGCAGCAACTGTTCTACGACAAGAACCTCGTCTCAGTGGCGATGACCCAGCCGGACTTTGTGAAGCTGGCGGACGCGTACGGCATCCGCGGTCTGCGCGTCGAGACCAAGAGCGAGGTCGCCAGCGCCATCCGCGAGGCCCGCGCCCACAAGGGGCCGATCCTGCTGGACTTCCAGATCGACCAGGAAGAGAACGTCTGGCCGATGGTGCCCGCCGGCGCCGCGCTGTCCGAAACGATTGAGGCCCCGGCCGAGGAGCTCGCCCGATGAACCCCGCAGTGAACGGCACGGTGAAGGACCGGGCGGGCCACCACACGGTGGTGGCCATCGTGGAAGACAAGCCAGGCGTGCTGATGCGGGTTTCGAGCCTGTTCCGCCGCCGCGGCTTCAACATCGAATCGCTGACCGTTGGCCACAGCGAGGCCGAAGGCCTCAGCCGCATGACCATCGTCGTCGACGGTTCGAGTGCGCCGATCGACCAGGTCGAAAAGCAGCTCTACAAGCTGATCGACGTCGTCAAGGTGACCGACCTGAGCCAGGAAGACATGGTCGCGCGCGAACTGGCCATGATTAAGGTGCGCTGCAACAACGTGAACCGCCACGAACTGCTGGACATCGCGAACGTGTTCCGCGCGGACGTCGTCGACATTGCGACGAATTCGATCATCCTCCAGGTGGTCGGCGACGAGGACAAGATCGACGGCCTGGTGAAGATGTGCGAGCCGTACGGCATCCGGGAGCTCTCGCGCACGGGCCGTATCGCCATGGTGCGCGGGACGAAGACCACTACGGTCCACGACCCCGAGCCGGAGCGCATCCGCCAGTTCCACGCGAGCCAGGGGCGGCGCGTGGAAGGGGAGCTGCCGTTCAGCAGCGACTGAGGCGGGGCAGTCAGGCAAGAGCACGACGGCCCGCCGAAAGGCGGGCCGTTTTCGCGTCCGGCAGGACGCGGCTCTGATGTGGTGCCTGTTCAGGGAATGTCGAGCCCACGTTCCGCGGTGATCCCAACGTAGGGTTGAAGGAACTTCACGGCCTCAGGTCCGTACGGGTGTGACGGTGCGCCAATGGTGAGGCGGACGGCGTAGTGCCCCGGTGGCGGCGCCGTGGGGAAGCGGGCGGTGAGGCCGGAGAGGCCGGGGCCGAACCCGGTGCGGACGTTCGCGGGGGCGAAGTCGCCTCCGGAACCGGTGAGCAGAATGCTGACGTGCATCGCCTGGGCCTGAACCTCCGAGTACCCCGCGAGACGTCCTTCGATCACGAGCACGCCGGACTCAATGGTGGCACCCAGGAGCTCGAATGTGCCCGGTCCGAAGGGAGTGGCGGCAGCTTCGACGGAGACGGTCCTGGCCTGGTTCGCGGTGCCATCGTACGGCACTTCGAGGAGCCACTTACCCTCAACGAGGTTGGGTTGCATTGGCTGGCCAGGCTTCCAGGCAGCGGGATCCCAGAACGTGATGTTTGACACATTTGGCTTCAAGGTTCCGGGCGTGGCCGGAATCGGGCCATAGGTTACGGTAACTTTTCGTCCATCGACCTGGTCGGTTTCGCCGGTGCGCGGCATGACCATTTGGCCGGACTGGCCGGTGATAGGTTCGCCTACGCGCGCACCCGCACCAAGGTCGGGCCGGCCGGAGACGTAGTAGACGATTGTGGTCGAACTCTGTTCCACCGAGAGCGAGAGTACCGAGACCGTGATGCCCTTGTCGGTGGCCCAGGCGAGGGCGCCTTCGGCCGGGGGTGGCGGTGTTTCGGAAGGGTTCGGACCGCCGCCGGCATCGCTTCCGTTCATGCAGCCCGCCGTTGTGAAGATGGCCCCCGCGCAAAGCAGAGCGAGGACGGCCCGTACGCTCATGCGATGGTTATACCACATGGGCGTCGCGCTCAGGGCCGTTTTCGCGTCCGGCAGGACGCGGCTCTGATGTGGCTCAGGCCTTAGTACTTGATGGCGCAGCCGTAGTCCGTGGCCATGGATTCCCAGGCTTCGGCTCCCTGCAGATGGTTTTCCATGCTCTCGAGGTCGCCGGCGTCGGCGTCTTCGGAGGCGGCGTCCAGCTGTTCGCCGATGCGGTCAGCGAAGTTCTGGCAGCTCTGATCCGAGATGCTGCCTCCGCCGGTCTGCCAGCCTTCGACCTTGAACGAGGCGCCCACGGCGCCCGCGGGCAGGACAATGTGGGACTTGCCCGGGGCGGCGGTCTTTTGGGGATAGGAGATCGCGCATCCCATTTCGCCGGCAAGCGAATCGAGGGAGTCGATGAGGTCCATTTCGGCGATGGCGCCGTCGATGTCGTTGGAATCGAGGTCCTTGATCCCGGCGTCGATGGCATCCTGGATCTGGTCCGCGAAGCCCTGGCAGTCCTCGTCGGACATTTCGCCGGCGCCGGTCTGCCAGCCCTGGGCTTTGGGTGCGTCCTTCGCGGCGGTGTAGTCGATGGGACCTGCCTTCGGTGTGCCGGTACTCTCGAACGGAGCAGCGGTTTGCGCCAGCGCGGCGCCGGGAAGCGCGGCGGCGAAGATGGCGAGGCCGACGGTGGCGGAGGCGAGACGGATGGTGATCGTCATGACAGATTCTCCTCTAGTAGGGTTGCTGGTGAGGAGACCGGGGAACTGGGGGAGTCTTACAGGGGTTTGGGTGGACGTTTGGTGACCACGGGGCGTAGTGACGTAGTTGCGGGGCTTGTCCCCGGCTCGGCGCCATGCGCCCAACGGAACGTTCGTTCGTTCAGCGAGTGAAACGGTGAGGCCACTCAGCCGCCTCCTCGACGAGACCCGCATCGGCCGGGTTCCGTAGCACGTACGCCATGGCGACCTCGAACTCCTCTTCGCCGCGCAACGCGCGGTCATAGAAGCGCCGTTGCCAGACGGTGCCGCGATGTCCGGCGGTCCATGACCTGCGGGTTGAAAGTGACTTCCAGCGGGCGGCCCAGGCGACGATGTCGAGATTCGCCGGCGCGAGGACGAGATGCGCGTGGTCCGGCATGAGGACCGCTGCGTGCATGGTGACCAAGCCGTGTGGAAGTTCCGCGAGGAGCGAGTCCCAGATGGCGTTTCGGACGAGAAGCGGCAGAACCCCGACCTGAGCGTGCGTGCGGATCACGACGTGGAGGATGTTGTCTGGGTTCGCGTATGCCTCGGGCGAGAGGCGGATTGGGCGACCATAGCGCATTTGCGGGAGTCTACGAGCAGGTGTGTATTTCGGCGTATGGCGGTGCGTGGGGGCGAGGCCCGGAGGGGTTGGTGGCGTGAATTGGGCAATCGTTGGGCGCATGGCGCCGCGCGAGGACAAGCCCCGCAACTACGAGGTCCGCGGTCGTCAGAGCGGGTGGCTTTCGCCGCCGATGTTGTGCTTGGCCCGCTGGGCGTCCTGGAGGGTGCCGATGGTCTCGGCGCTGCGGTTGTAGATCTGTGGCGGGTCCCACCCGTTCAGCCCCGCGTACGTATCGATCTGGCTGCGATGGTGGATGTCGTGCTCCATCATCATCAGGAGCACGCGCCAGCCGGGGAGGGACGCGCCCGGCGAGTCGATCATGTCCACGCGGCGGTCGAGCCACTCCGCCGGCGTCCCATCGAGTTTCGCCTTGAAAGCGGCGAAGCTGGCCTGGAGCGCGGGGACCCACTTGTCGCGGCTCGAGACATCGGGCGGGGGCGGGCTGATCCAGCCGTTGCCGGAGTACGCGCTGGCGAAATACAGCCGCGAGCCGCACATGTGCCCGACAAGCGTATTAATGCCCCACGCTTTCTCGCCCTCACCGGAAGACGGCTTCCAGCCGTCGGCCTCCGCCGGGAGCGCGGCAATATCGCGCATCGCCCGCTTGTTCACACCTTCGAAGTAGCGCAGAAACGTGTCGATGTCGCGGAACATGAGCGCCTCCTGTTGTGCCGCCGGCTTCCCGCGACATACGCTACGCCGCGGCGGGCCCGCTTCGCATCATGCTAAAGGTTGAAGTCTCCTACCGCGGTCTCGTCGCCATCGGGGCGGCCCTCCTCACCCTCTGGGCGCTCGTCCGGCTCTGGCCGGTCCTCCTCCTCGTCGTCACCGCCTTCATCTTCATGGCCGCCCTCCTGCCCTACGTCGAATGGCTCGTGCGAAGGGGCGTGAACCGCGTCGTCGCGGTCCTGCTCATCCTCCTCGCGGTCTTAGCCGGCCTCGGCAGCGTCATCGCCATTGTCGCCCCCGCCATGTTCGACGAATTCCGCGACCTCCGCTCCAACCTGCCCCAGTACGCCTCCGACTTCGAGGAGTTCATGCAGAACTTCGGCTTCGACACCGAACGCTGGGACCTGCCCGAGCGCGCGGAAGAGATCAAGTGGGACGAGGTCATTTCCGGCAGCCAGGCGGTCGACTTCGGCCAGCGCGTGGCCGTCGGCGTCATCTCCGGCTTCACCGTCGCCGTCCTCACGGCCTACCTGCTGGTCGATACCCGCCGCCTGCGCACCTTCCTCTTCCGCTTTGTCCCGAAAGGCCGCGAGCCCGACGCCCAGCATTTCCTCAACGCGCTCAGCCGGGTCGTCGGTGGCTACGTGCGCGGCCAGCTCATCACGTCGCTGATCATCGGGCTGTTCACCACGGCCGTGCTCCTCGCCGTGCAGGTACCCAACGCCGTGGCGTTCGGTGTTCTCGCAGCCTTCGCCGACATCATCCCGCTCGTCGGGGCGTTTATCGCGATCGTGCCGGCCGTGGTCGCCGCGTTCCAGGAATCACCGAGCCAGGCCGTCATCGTCCTCGGCGCGCTGCTCGTCTACCAGCAGTTCGAAGACCGCTTCCTCGTGCCGAAGATCTACGGCCAGACGCTAAACCTGCCCGCGCTGGTGGTGTTGATGGCGGTCCTTGTCGGCGGCGAACTGATGGGCATCGCCGGCGTGCTTCTCGCCCTGCCCGCCGCAGCCGCCGGGCGCGTGGTGCTCGATTACTACCTGGACAAGCGCGAGGGCGGCACCGGCATCCCCGAGAGCGAAGCGGAAGTCCTCGCACCCGATGACGCGCCTGCTGCCAGCGGCTGAGGCCCCTCGCGTCCCGCCGGTTCTACCTTCTTGTCCGATGTGCTTGAATGCGCCGCATGTTCAAGAGCGTCCTCGTGGCCAACCGCGGCGAGATTGCCGTCCGCATCTGTAAGACGCTGCGCAAGATGGGCATCCGCTCGGTGGTCGTCGCCTCCATCCCGGACCGCCGAAGCCTGGCGGTGCGCTCGGCCGACGCGTGGGTGCTGCTCGAGGGCTACTCCGCGGCGGAAAGCTATCTCGACATCGACGCCGTCATCGCGGCCGCGAAGGCAGAAGGCTGCGAGGCCATCCACCCCGGCTACGGCTTCCTCAGCGAACGCGCCGATTTCGCCGAGCGTTGCGCCGCCGAGGGCATCGTCTTCGTCGGTCCACCCCCCGAAGTGCTCAGGGGCATGGGCGACAAAGCCGCCGCGCGGCAGCTCGCGGTCGCCAACGGCGTGCCGGTCGTGCCCGGCTGGGACGGCGAGGACGATTCTGAAACGCTCACACGCGAGGCCGCCCGCATCGGCTACCCGGTCATGCTCAAAGCCCGCGGCGGCGGTGGCGGTCGCGGCATGCGCGAGGTCTTCGCCGCCGGAGACCTCCCCGACGCCATTGAGAGCGCCCGTCGCGAAGCCCTCGCAGCCTTCGGCGACGGCGGTCTGCTGGTCGAGAAGCTCGTGACGAACGCCCACCACGTGGAAGTGCAGGTCCTCGCCGACACCCACGGCAATGTCATTCACCTCGGCGAGCGCGACTGCTCGGTCCAGCGCCGCCACCAGAAGCTCATCGAAGAGACGCCCAGCCCCGTCGTCGATGAAGCCCTCCGCCAGCGCCTCACTGGATACGCCCTCGCCCTCGCCCGCGCCATCAACTACGTGAACGCCGGCACCTTCGAGTTCCTTGTCACCCTCAACTCCCCCTCGCCCGCGAGCGAAGGGAGTCGGGAGAGGGGGCCGGGGGGTGAGGGCTCGATTTACTTCCTCGAAGTCAATCCCCGCCTCCAGGTCGAACACCCCGTGACCGAGATGGTGACGGGGCTGGACCTGGTGGAGTTGCAACTCCGCATCGCCGCGGGCGAACCCCTCCCGCTGGCGCAGGAGGACGTCCAGTTCGCCGGTCACGCCATCGAGTTCCGGATCAATGCGGAGGACCCGTGGGACGGGTTCAAGCCGAGTTCGGGGCGGATCGAAGAGGCGCACTGGGGAGAAATGGAACGCGCGGATCACGGCTACGAAGCCGGCGATGTCGTCCCCACAAACTACGACTCTCTCGCTGGGAAGATCGTTTGCCATGCTGAGACGAGAGAGGATGCGATCGCCAACGCGGCTCACGAGTTTGACGGTGGGACCTACCTGCGGCCGCTCCGGACGAACGCTCTGCTTCTTGACGCGATCCGCGGAAGTACCCAATTCGCGTCGGGCACCGTTGGAATTGATTGGTTGCAAAGCAACCTTGAGTCGCTGCTCGCAGCGGCTTCGCCATCTGTCGAGGCATGCGGGGCGGCTGCCTCCGCACTCACAGTCGACTCGTGGCGGTCGGCCCCTGGTGCGTCAGGGTTCTGGCTCGATGACGGCATTCGAGTTCGGGCTTGTTCCGTGAGGCGTGACGGTCAGTCGTTCAGGGCTACTATCGACGGCATCGACGTGGAAGGGGCTATCGGTACGGTCAGGAATGTTGATGAGTTTTGGTATCGAACCGTTGAGGTGACCGTTCATGGTGTGAACTACGGGTTTCGCCTTGCCGACTCTGGCATATATGGCGGTAAGGAAAACGATGGTCGGGTAGGGCTTCGCTTCCGCATCGTCCCGCCCCCACCCCTCCCCCGCCGCGCGCATGCCGCCGCCGAGGGCGTCACTGCGATTACCGCTCCGCTGGCCGGGACGATCGCGGCGGTGCGCGTGAGCGAAGGGGATGGCGTGAGCGAGGGCCAGCCGCTTGTCCTGCTGGAGGCGATGAAGATGGAGCACCGGATCGTCGCGCCGGCAGACGGGACGGTTAAGGTGGTCAATGTGCGGGAGCGGGATGTGGTGCGCGAGGGCGATGTGCTGGTGGAGTTGGGATAGGCTCTCACCCCTGGCCCCTCCCGCGACGGGCGAGGGGAACTCGGTGGACCCGTGCTGTTGGTTCCGAGCGCGGCCGCAGGCTTGATTCGTTGGGCCCGCCCTTACGGTCGGGCCTCGGATGGTGGTCGCGGTGTAGGGGAACCGTCGATGGCTGACGCGGCCCTTCCCCGTGGGGATGGCGATCCACGTTCTTCGTGCGCGGTTCGAGATAGCCCTGGCGCGAAGAAGGGCCTCCGTACGTGCGCCACGGAGGCCCTCCTCGCCCGTCCTGGCGGCTGGATCTGCGCCGGTTAGCGCTTCGGGTCGACCGCGGGCGCCGGCTGAGCGATGGGCTTGTCCGGGCCGCCCTCGCTCAGCTTCGCAACGTCGAACGACGGGTCCATGCTCTTCGCCACCGCGATCAGGTCCTCTTTCGGCACTGTCGGCGAAACGCCGGTCGAGTTGGCCACGACGGTGAAGTACGTGCCGTCCTTGCCCGTCCAGTTCAGGTTGTTCGCCGACTGGTAGCCGGAGCCGTCGCCGGCGGAGTTCCCTCCGTAACGGTTGGCGATCGCTTCGATGGTGTCGGCGCCCTTCTGGAACGTCCAGTTGAGCGAGTAGCTCGGCTGGAATCCGTCGGGCCGCGTGCAGCCGGCCGCAATGTCCTGTGCCCTCAGGCTGGACTTCGCCAGCGTGTAACCGTCCGGCGCCTTCGCCGCACGGAAGCCGAGTGCCGCCAGGTCGGAGTCCTCCAGCTCCCGGTCCTGGACGAAGCATGCATCGTTGAACGACGGGTCGAGGGCCTTCGCGATCGCCTTGATCACATCGACACCGACCGGCTTCTCGGCCTTCGCGTAAACGCCGAAGGCGAGGGCGCCGTTGGACCAGTTCGCCCCGTATTCGGTCAGCTGGCCGGGGTACGCATGGTTCCCGCCCATGCTGTTGACGCTCACGCCGATGAACGCGAAGTCGCCAGCGGTGTTCTTCTGCCAGCCCGCATTGAAGCTGAACCCGTCGGACGGCTTGAGGCTGGTGTCGCAGCCCGCGGCTGGGGCAACGAGCGCGACCACGTTAAGGTCGGTTTGGGTGTAGCCGGAAGGGATGGCCGGCCGCGGGTCACCGGCCCCGACGGTCGCAAGCGAACTCCAATCGCCTGCGGCCTGGGTCCAGAAGCACTTTTGGTCGAGCCCCGGCGCGAGCTGAGCAACCAGCTGCCGGAGTACGTCGGCGGCACGCTCGTCTGGAGCGCTCACCCCACCCGGCTTCGCGGGCTCGGTGGTGGTTGCGCCCCCCGAACCGGAGCTGGAACCGCTTGCCGGAAGGTCGCTCGCTGCTGCCGGAAGGATGCGGTACGGGTTCACGCTGACGCTGAATTCGTAGCCGTTCGTCCAGAAGCTGGCGCCGTCCTGGCGGAACACGCTGGCGACTTTCGTCCCGGTCGCGCGTTGCGAGACGTACGCGGTCAGGCCGGTCGCGTCGTGCTGCCACTGGCTGCCGAGTACGAGCTCGCCGGATTTCGCTGTGCCATCGGCGGCGCAGTCACCCTGGACCGCGAGGCTGATGCTCGACGGCGTGAATCCGGAAGTCGGCAGCGCCGGGACGAAGCCGGCCTTCGATGGGTCGATGACGCCGTTGACGATGACCCCGGCTGGAAGCGGCGCCTGGCACCCGGGATAACTCATGTCGGTGCCGCCCCGGCCGGCGAGCCCGGACGCCGGGGCGCCCGGCAGCGAAGCGGGGCTCGCCCCGTTGGCAATGCTGTCCGTCCCGATGCCGGGAGCAACCAGTTTGGATGTATTTGGCGCGGGCGCCTCGTCGTCGTCGAGCGTCGCGCGGGCCACGAGCGCCCCGGACGCGAAGAGCGCGGCCCCGGCAGCGGCGGCAATAAGCCACGCGACCGGCTTGCGCGGATTCAACAGATTGGCTGAAGACACGCGGTCCTCCACGGGTTCAAATTCCCCTCGAATGAAGAACGACCGATGGGGTCGAAAAGTTCCCCGGTCGCAGACCCACTTCCGGTAAAGGCCAGGGCCTCCGCGCGGTCTCGTGACTTAAGTTCCATCAGGGCCCCGGCCGGTTTGCCACCATTCGCCGCATGACGGTTCAAACGATCGACAATCGCGGCCTCGAGCCGCCGGAACCCATGGTGCGCATCTTCGCCGCCCTCGAGTCTCTCACCGCCGGTGAGCGGCTCCGGGCTTTGATGGACCGGGAGCCAGTGCTGATCTACTCCGAACTGGAACGGCGCGGCTTCGCCTGGGAATTCTCGGAGGATGGCGGGCCCGTAATCGAGATCTGGCGCGCATGAGTCCGCTCGGCGCTCGGGAGTCTCCCCCGCTCGGGCTAATTCTCCCGTTCTTCCTTGTGGCCCCGGCCGGGCTCGTTGCGGCCGGCGTCATGCTCATCCTGGCCGGCCGCGATTCGCTTTCCGCCGTGAACACGCCGGAGCTGCTCGCCGCGACGCACGCCGCGGTCCTCGGCTGGCTCTGCATCTCCATTATGGGAGCCGTCTTCCAGCTCGGTCCCGTGCTGTTCGGAGGCAGGCTGCTCTCCGCCGGCCTCGTCCGCGCACAGCTCGTTGTCCAGGTTGCGGGTGTGGCGGTGATGGTCGCGGCCTTCGGCGCCTGGCGGACGGAAGCCCTGGCCATCGGCGGGTTGCTCACCGCACTCTCCCTCGTGCTCTTCGTGGTCAACGCCGCCTGCGCCGTCCGCTGGTTTTCCCGCGGCTCCCTGGTGCGCCATTACCTGTCCGTCAGCCTCGTCTTCCTGCTCGCAACCGGGACGCTGGGCCTCTCCTACGCCATGTCCCTCAACCACGGATGGTTCCCGTTGACCTTTGGCCGAATTGCTGCACACGCCCACCTCGGGCTCGCCGGGTTCCTGGCCATCGTGGTCATGGGCGTCTCGTACCAGCTCGTGCCGATGTTCCAGCTCACCCCGCACGCGGAGCCCCGGTTCGGGAAGGTTGTCCTCCCCTGGATGGCGATCGCGGCGATCGTCTTCGCCGCCGTCATGTGGACAAATCCCGGCCCCGAGCTTCGGGTCCTGGCGGCGGCTGCCCTCGGCGGCGGCGCTGTCCTCTGGATCGCTGACATGGCGGCCGTCATCCGGCGCCGGGCCAAGCGCGCGTTCGACATCCAGGGCCGAGCGACCATCGTGTCCCTTGTGTTCCTTGCCACCGCCGTCGCGGCCGGGATCGCCGCCGCCTCCGGCAAGCCCGAAGCCCTGGCCGTCCACCACCAGCGGCTGCAGCTTAGCTACGCGTTCCTCGCCATCGGTGGGTGGGCGGGGACCACCGTCCTCGGCAATTCGTTCAAGATCGTGCCGTTCCTGGTCTGGAACGGCAGGTTCCGGGAACTGGCCGGGAAGACGCCGGTACCGACCCTCGCGCAGCTGCTCAACCCACGCCTGGCCTACGCGACGCTCTGGTGCCTGAGTGCCGGCGTGACCGTAGGCGCGGTCGCCGCGGCGGCCGGGTGGCTTCCCGGTCTCCGCATGTCGGGCCTTCTTTTCGCGGGGGCCGGCTGCCTCCAGTTCGCAACAAACCTGTTGGTGGCCGTTCGTCGCCCCGCCCGGGGGGCGGCCGCGGCGCTACCGCCGAGGAGGATCCCGACATGAACGCCGCAATCATCGCGCAGGCCCTCGAGGATGTCGTCGACCCCGAACTGGGGATCGACATTGTTTCCCTCGGCCTGCTCTATGGCCTGGACGCCGACGAACGGGCGCTGCGCGTGCGGATGACCATGACCACGCCCAACTGTCCCATGGCGACAGCGATCGCCCAGATGACTGCAACCCGCCTCAAGGCCATCGCTGAGGACCGTGACGTCGAAATCGAAGTCGTGGAAGATCCGCCCTGGAACGTTGCCATGCTCGACGCTCCCGCCCGCAAACGTCTCGGCCTGGCCTAACGCTGCTCCGGTCGGGTGGATGAGCAGACCTCTAGCGAGGGTCCGGCACGTTCACCACGATCTGGTCCTGGCTGTTGCGGGCAAGCAACAGCTCCGCCTCGGCGTCCTGGTCCATGTTCTCTTCCATGTGGATCTCGTACGGCGGGACGAAGATGAAGTCCCCCGGCTCCGCGATGGCTTCGTGCTCCAGCTTTTCGCCCCAGCGGAAACGCACCCGCCCGCGCAGGATGTAGATGCCCGACTCGTTGCTGCCGTGGTGGTGCGCGGCGGAACACGCCCCCGGCGAGTTCACGGCGGTGCCCATCCAGAGGCCTTCGGAGCCCGTCAGAGCGTTGGAGATGCCGGCCTGGCGGACCATGCCTGGCGTCTGGGCCGTGCCGCTATCGCGTTCGTTGGGGCGAATGATTTTGACCATGGCGCGCAGCTTACCGCCCGCCGTGCCGTCGTCCCAGCGTCGCCCTAGAAGATCGGCCCCCGCTCCTGCTGCTCTTCGCTCGCCTCTCCGGTCAATTCCCCGAAGTTGAGGAGCCCGGTTCCACTCACGATCCGGCGCCGGATCGCCAGCAAAGTTGCGTCGTCGGCGCCGCCCAGCGCCCTCCGCACCAGCTCGAACAGCGACCTAGCGCTGACGAGCGAGTACCGGTAGTTCTCGCAGGCAATGCGCAGGGGCGCGCTCAGTTCGTCCTCGCGCTGCTCCGGGTCTTTCTCGCGCCAGCCATTGGCCACTATGACCCCTTTGAGCAACTCACCGTGCTTCAGGAGGTTCTGCTCAAGGCGCCTTTGCAGGCGGATGTAGGGCCACTCCACCACCTGCTCGCGTGCGCTCTCCACTTCGAGGAAAGCACGTTCGCCCTCGTGCTCAAGGACGATGGGGTCGCCGGCCGTGTGCTGCACCGTGAACCCGAGCAGCCGCAGCGAGTCGACCACGGCGCCCGTGAATTGCGGGCCATCTTCCCAGAGTACCCGCCGGTGCCGTGCGAGCAGGTCGTGGCGGTCCCGGATGTGGTCGGCGTGTGCGCGCGCTTCGTTCGCGGCTGTTTCTGCTTCCTCCAGCTCGGCCTCGAGCTGTTCGAGCCCCGGGAGGGCCTGTGCGCGCACCCAGTACGGCGCGGCCGCCCCGTGCTCGCTCCCTGCATGCTGCCTGCACGCGTCAACCAGGGCCTCCGCGAGGTTCGAGCGGTTCGAATATGGGTTGTCTGCCATGATCGGCAGGAACACCACTTGCCCGCCCAGGACGGGGAATTCCATGGCGATCGGTACGCCGGCGCCGCCCGTCGCGATGACCTTGCCGTGCCGTCGTACTTCGGGCTGGCGGTCATCGAAGACCACCCGGTACTTCGTATCCTCACGCGCGCTTCGCAGCACCGCCGCGAACGGATGATCCTCCGCCACGATGCGGACTGTCCGCCCTTCCGCTGGCTTCAGGTGCGGCGCGCTCCACGAAACGCCGGCCGGCGCCGGCAGCCAGTGATACCGGTCGCACCCTTCGAAACCCAGGATGCCGCCCTGCGTGGCATCGGGCCGCCCGAAGACCACCACGAGGCCGCCGGACTCCAGCAGCCGCCGCGTCTCGTCGGCCCTCCGCCGCAGTTGTTCCGCGGCTGACACCGCCGAGGCCGTCGTTGGAGCGTTGATCACCGGCCGGTCGTCGAACGCCTCGTATTGCGCTTCGCCTTCCGCCAGGTCCTTCGCCACGCGGGTCACGCTGGCAGGATCAACGATGAGCGCGTCGTAGTCGTTGTAACTCGGCGCGGTCAGCGCGTTGTAGTTGTCGATGGCCACGTTGGGGAGGGGGTAGCCAATGGCGAGGATGCGCATGGGTGGTTCACCCTTCGGCGAGGAGTGGGACGAGTCGGTCTCGCAGCGCGCTCGAAAGCCCGGGCCGCTCCATCGCTGCCGCAACCGCAGCAGTAAGGTACCCGAGCGGGCGGCCAGTATCGAACCGCCTCCCGGAAAACCGGAAACACGACACCGTTTCCCCCGCGGCGATCTGGCTCGCCAGCGCGTCGGTGATTTGCAGTTCGCCGTTCGCGCCCGTTGGGATGCGGTCGATGTGCCGGAAGATTGTCTCGCTCAGCACGTAACGTCCCACGATGCCCAGCCGTGAGGGCGCATCTTCCAGCTTCGGCTTCTCCACCACGCGCCGCAGCCGCGCCGGGTTCGCGTCCTCCTCGGGGTCCACGATGCCGTACTGCGGCACGTCGGCGTCGGCCACGTGCTCCACGGCGATGACGCTGCCGTTGGACTGCGCGTACGCGTCGCAGAGCTCCTGCACGCAGGACACCCCGCCCAGGAGCAGGTCGTCGGGGAACATCAGGGCGAAGGGCGCCCCTTCGAGCTGCGCCCGGGCGCAGTTCACCGCGTGCGCAATCCCGAGCTGCTTCTCCTGGTGCACGTACTCGAATGTCGCGGCCGCACCGA
This sequence comes from uncultured Anaerolineaceae bacterium, assembly GCA_964436025.1. Classification (GTDB taxonomy): domain Bacteria; phylum Chloroflexota; class Dehalococcoidia; order Tepidiformales; family Tepidiformaceae; genus Amarobacter. The sequence goes on along the minus strand of CAYTBM010000062.1, from coordinate 385 downwards.
TGCGCGCCAGCTCTTCAGCCATCTGCACGTTGCCCGTCTCCCGAAGGGCGAGCTCCACGCGGGCGCCGGCCTGGAAGTGTTCCTGGATCGCTTCCTTCCCCTTCGCGATGACGAACACGATGCGTGTGATCCCGGCTTCGATCGCCTCTTCGACGCAGTACTGCACCAGCGGCCGGTCGACGATGGGCAGCATCTCTTTCGGGACGGACTTGGTGGCCGGCAGCATGCGGGTGCCGAGCCCGGCGGCCAGGATGACTGCGGTTGTTACGGGTTGCATTGCTTCTATCCTAGGCGGCGAGGGTGGTACGCGGATATACAGAATGTGTGGGCGCTGCTATTATCCGAAGCTGTCTATCTTTGTCCGGGGAGCAGTTTGAGGAAGCGA
>CAYTBM010000061.1:0-14000 GCA_964436025.1 uncultured Anaerolineaceae bacterium | reverse complement strand
CGGTGTTCCTCTTCGCGGTCCTCTTCGGGCTCTCGATGGACTACCACGTGTTCCTTTTGAGCCGCATCCAGGAGACCTTCATCCGCACCGGCGACAACACGTACGCCGTCGCTCACGGCCTGCGCTCGACAGCCCACATCATCACGGGGGCAGCGGCCATCATGATGGTGGTGTTCGCCGGGTTCGCCATGGGCGAGATGGTGCCGCTGCAGCAGATGGGCTTCGGCCTGGCAGCCGCGGTCTTCCTGGATGCGACAGTCGTCCGGACGGTGCTCGTGCCCGCCAGCATGGAGCTCCTCGGCTCTCGCAACTGGTACTTCCCGAGCTGGCTCTCGTGGCTCCCGCGCATCTCGGTCGAAGGGCACAGCATCCCTGTGGCTCATCACGAGGGCGCCGGTGCGTTCGAACTGGCCCCCGGGACCGCCGGCGGCCAATAACCCGGCAGCCCCATTCAGTCCGCGCGAAGAGCCCCGCCTTACCAGGTGGGGCTTTTCCGTTGGGTATCTCCGCCGGTTACGCCCTACCATGAGCGGAGGAGGCTGACGTGGAAGTGCTGCAGTTCGTTACGGACGCGTTGGGCGACGCTTCGTACCTCGTGCTCTCGGGCGGCCACGCCGCGGCGATCGACCCCCAGCGTGACGTCCGGGACCTGTTGGCGGCGGCGGAAGCGCGCAACGCCACCATCGATTTCGTCTTCGAAACGCATGTCCACAACGACTACCTGTCGGGCGGGCGCGAATTGGCCGCGCGCGGCGCACAGGTGGTCGCCCCGGCGAAGGCTCTGCTGGAGTTCCCCCATCTGCCGATCGCGCACGGCGGCGAAATCACCCTGGGCGGCGCCTCGCTTCGAGCGGTTGCCGCGCCCGGTCACACGTACGAGCACACGGTCTACCTCGCGCAGGACGAAAAGCAGCAGCCGCTGGGTGCCTTTACCGGCGGTGCGCTGCTCATGGGTAGCGCCGGCCGCACGGACCTCCTGGGACCGGACCACACCGCCGAACTCACCCGGCTGCAATGGGAGACTGCCCAATCCTTGCGGCGCCTGTTGCCGCCCGCAGCCTCGATTTTTCCGACGCACGGCGCGGGCTCGTTCTGCAGCACAACCGGTTCGGCCATGGAGCGCAGCGGGCCGCTGTCACTGGAAATGGAACGGAACCCCGTTCTGGCTACGAACAGTGCCGCGGAATTCAGCGTGATCCAGCTCGCTTCTCCCGCACCGATCCCCGGTTACTACCAGCACATGGCGCCGATCAACCGGCGTGGTCCGGGCGTGTTCGGCGAGCCACCGACGCCGGCGCGGCTGACTGCCGCTGAACTCGCATCCAGCCCTTCGGCGATCATCGACGTCCGGCCGCGCCAGCGGTTCGCCGCCGAGCACGTGCCAGGGGCCCTGGACATCGAAGAAAGCAACTCGTTTCTCGCCTACGTGGGCTGGGTCGTGCCATTCAACGCCCGCATCGCCCTGGTGGTGGATGACGAGCACCAGGCCGCGCGAGTTACGGTGGACCTGTTCGGTATCGGTTATGAGCGCGTCGAAGGGTACCTTCCGTTCCCCGATTGGAAGGCCGCGGGCCGGCCGGTTGCGGCGCTCCGCCACGTGGACAGGGCCGAAGCGCGGCGTATCCTGGCTGACCGGTCGATGCCCGCGATCGACACCCGGTTCTCGGGTGAGCACGCCGAACAGCCCGTGCCGGGCGCACACCAGCTGCCCTTTGATCAGGTCACCTCATGGGCGGGGAAAGCGCCGGACCGGGCGCTCGTCTTCTGCGCGAGCGGGCAGCGGGCGACGATGGCGGCGAGCATCCTGCAGCGGCAGGGGAAAGACGTCGTTGCGCTGGTGGAAGGCGGCGCTGAGGACCTGCTTCCCTAAGGTTCGCGGCGCATCCCAAGGTGCTCGCCGAAGAACGCCTCGATCCGCCGCCAACTGTCGTCCGCGGCCTCGGCGTTGTAGCCGACTTTCATCGGCCCCCAGGAGCTGACCTTCGCCATGACACCCCGGTGGTCGCTCATGAAGCTGTGGCCGGCGTCCGGGTAGGTCTTGACGTCATGTGGTTTTTCAAGCGCATCCAGGTGTGCTTGGAGGCGCTTGCCGCCGCCCCCGAACACCCGGTCGCGGCCTCCGAAGCTGCCGAGCAGTGGGCAGGCCGCCTCCAGGTCCGCAGCACGCCCGGGCACCGATCCGTAGAACACCGCCCCGGCGTCCAGTTCGCCGCGCGCGGCGAACAGCAATGCAATTCCCCCGCCCATGCAGAAACCGATGACGCCGACGCGGTCCGGGTCTACTTCGGGCCGAGCGGCAAGCCAGGTCCGGCATGCTTCGAGGTCGGCGAAGACAGGCCCCTTGCCGCCGCGCAGGCCCGCCATGGTGCGCACAATGCACAGCGGCGCCGGCCCACGGGTACTGAACAGGTCCGGCGCGAGCGCCACGTAACCCATGTCGGCGAGGCGCTGCGCCTTCTCGCTGATGTCGGCATTCAGGCCGAAGATCTCATGGATGACGATGATGGCGGGGCGGATGCCCTCGTCGCGCGGGGCTGCCAGTACGGCCTTCATCCGGCCGGAAGGGACGTTGATCCTGGCGAGCTCCACGCGGCAATCCTACGCCACGCCGAGCCCGGCGTTCGAACCTAGTTCTCTCCGTCCGCGGCCAGAGCAACGCTAATCGCGCAGCCGCCGATGCCCCAGCAGTTGGCGGGCTTGGGTGGCTTCGGGGTAGCTGTCGGCGTGGCGGTGCCCGTCGGGGTAGGTGTCGGGGTTGGTGCTTCTTTCTGGCAGGCCGACTGACCCGGGCCGGTGTTGGGGTTGAAGATGGTGACCTCAGCGCCGAGGTCCGACTTCACCACGAAGTTGCCCCCGGCCGTGAACGACAGCGGTGATTCCGAGGTCGCGCCGGGCGAGAGTGTCTCATCGAAATCGGGCGGGAGGCCGCCGATTACGGGATGGTAGACGCGGATCGGTATCTTGCCGCTGTTCTTGAAGACCACTTCGTCGTTGCGGACGATGCTGCAAAAGCGAGGGTTGAAGCCTTGCTCGTTGACTTCGATGGTCCAGCGGGTGACAGCGGACGCCGGAGTTTCTCCACCGCTAAACACCGCGAGGGTGATCGCTCCCGAAAGCGCTGAAGTCAGCGCAACAGCCGCCAGCAGCGGCCGCAATCGAACCAAACGCATGCACCGGCCCCCTTAACGAGCCCCACCCCACCACGGGCGACACTTACCGTAACGAACGATCGGCGAAGGGAAAAGGCTGGTGAGCGCGGGCGGCGGCGCTGGTGCCTGCTCTCAGTCTCTTGCGGTCACAGGAGCGCGCACGCAGTAGGGATTCTTGCGGCACGGCGGCTGGGGCGGAGTGTAGTTCGGGTCTGGCGTGCAAATCGGGTCCCAGTACTCAACGAACACAGGCGTGACGACCGTCATCGAGTGTGCCAGGTCGTCCGCGTCGAAAAACTCCGTCGTCCCGCCGTGAGGGATGAGGATCTCGTTGGAAAACTCACCGGGCTTGAGATAGCCGGTGTCGATCAGGGGAGGGTCACCCGCGACGACGCCGGGCCGGATAACCCGGCGCGGCGAACTGCCGACGTTCTTGAACCGCACATACTCGCGGTTCATGCGGCAGACGGCCGGATTGAAGCCGGTTTCGCTCACCTCCACGGTCTGGACGGTGTAGCCGTGGGCGGGCCGCAGCTCGGAAAAGACGAGCGAAGCGAGGAGGGCCACGACGGCGAGGATCGGGAACGAGAAGACGACCTTCGGCACGGGGGGAGCCTACGGTCAGCGGGGCTTTCGGGCACGTGCGATGGTTCTGCAACGGAACTCGCTCGCATGGGGGACACCTTCGCGATGGCTACTCGCGCATCCTGATGGGCAGGAAGGAGTTACCCATGAACCGCATCAAGAACGCTATCGAAGAACTGGCCGCGCGCAACGAAGAGGGTCACGCCTACGCCTGGGGCGGGGGCGGTTTGCTGACGGTCCTCGTGATCGTGCTGCTCATCATCCTCATTTTCTAAGCCGTGCGGCGAACGCGAACAGGCCCCGCGAAAGCGGGGCCTGTTTATTTGTACTCACTTGAGCGAAGGAGTTGTCATTTCTTTCGCTGGAGTTGACCGTCTTTAGTTCGGGACAAACGCATCGTTCGCCGCCCGAGGGGCGATTCCGGTACGCGGCATTCCTTTGCCCTTTTTCCGTGCGTCCGGTGGGATGATTGTTGCGAACTTCTGGATGTTCAGCCCGAGACGATCCTCGTGCCTGGCCTGCTAACGCAGGCCTTCCCTCTGCACAATCCAAACTCCATAGACGGCGTGAAGCTTGTTACGCATACGTCAACCTCCTGCGCCTACGATCCCTGCCGGTGTCCCGAACTTCTTCGGTCCGGGCGGCCCGGAATCGCGTCTGTCCGTAATCCAAAGTACTCCTTCAACCACGCATGTCAAGAGGGAAATCCGGTTAGAAAAGAAGATTTGATGTAGCTGCAGCCCGGCGGCGTAAAGAGCACCGTTCGCCCAGCGGCCGGGCCTTCAGCGAGCGACGGTGCGGCCCCGCGACGGCAGGTCGGCTCTGCGCTCGACGTACGTGGCGGCTGCGACGTGCTGATGATGCCCGACGGCGTGGAGCGTCCCGGTGAGGATGGCGGGCACAACAGAGACCACTCCCCAGATCAGTCCGTCCTGCGCGATGTTTGCGCGGTCGAACACGTCGAAGCCGACGAGCGGGCTGAGCGCGGCGGCCCCGATAGTGACCAGGGCGGCGATGTAAGCCGCGCCGTGTTCGGTGTTGAACATCGCGCCATTGGCTTCGTCCGCCGCCAGCGCGCGATGGTGGTCGGTGATGTGCAGGGCGCGAGAGAGCAGCGCCGCGGAAATCGCGGGCAGGAGCCAGAGCATGCCCTGCATCCAGTCGGAAGCGCCGGCGGCACCGGGCCCTGACGCGCCGGTGACGTCGACGCCCTGCTCGGAGCCGCCGAGCACGCCGAACGCGACGAGCGCGCCGATGGCGGCGAGGCCGGCGGCAACCAGGGCCATGAGCCATGCGAGGGTGTGTTCGAATGCGTAAGCGCCCGTGCGCTCGTTGTCCAGATGGTCAGCCATTGCGGCCTCCAGGTGTGGGATGGCTCCATCGTGGGAACCGTCCCACACCTAAACGATCACGTTCAGGCGATTGGCGTTGCGAATGCGTCGCAGTCGCCGCTTCCGGCCGGCGGCTACTGGCCGCCGCCAGCGGAGCCGCCCTCGGGAAGCACGCCCCGTTCCGGCCCTTCGACGTTGATGTTGGGTAGCAGGCGGTCGAGCCACTTCGGCATCCACCAGTTCGCGTCGCGCAGGAGTTCCATCGTCGAAGGGACGAGGAAGACGCGGACGATGGTGGCGTCAACGAAGATGGCGGTAGCCAGGCCGATACCGAACTCCTTGATGATGCGGTCCGGGCCGAGCACGAATGCGAGGAAAACCGTGACCATGATTGCCGCGGCGGCGGTGATGACGCGGGCGGTGGCGGTGAGGCCGTTTGCGACGGCTGTGCCTGTATCTCCGGTCTTGAGGTACTCCTCGCGGACGCGGCTGATGAGGAACACTTCGTAGTCCATGGAGAGGCCGAAGAGGATGGCGAACATCATCATCGGCAGGAAGACTTCGACCGGGCCCTTATCGACGCCGATGAGGTTGCCGCCCCAGCCCAGCTGGAAGATAGCGACGACCACGCCGTAGGCAGCGCCGATCGAGAGCAGGTTCATGATCGCCGCCTTGATGGCGATGACGACTGAGCGGAACACGGCGGTGAGCAGGATGAAGCTCAAGCCGATGACGCCGACGAAAAGCAAGGGCATGCGCGTCTTGATCTGGTTGGCGGCATCGACGTTGCCGGCGGTGGAACCCGTGAGGTAGTACCGCGCGCCGGTATTTTCGAGCTGCGGCGTGACGTCGCTCCGCAGGTGCTTCACCGTTGCCGTGGTTTCGTCGGCCTGGGGCTTGGTGGTAGGGAAGACGTTGAGAATGGCCGTGTCGCCGGCCTGGTTCATAATTGGCGGGCTGACTGCCGCCACACCGTGCGATTTGCCAATCAACTCAACGGCTTTGTCCAGGCTGTCCTTCCCGCCCTGGGAGACGTCGACGACGGTCAGAATAGGACCGTTGAAGCCGGGGCCGAAGCCCTTCGCCAGAAGGTCATAGGAACGGCGGCTGTGCAGCTCTTCTTTGCCATTGCCGGCGTCGGTGAAGCCAAGATCCATCCGCAGGATGGGCAGCGCCATCACGACCAGCAGTCCGGCAGAGGCCACCGCGAACGGGAGCGGAGAGCGCTGGATCCGGCGGCTGAGCCGGTACCACATGCTGCTTTCGTCCACGCCTTCGGTCTGGTGGAGGAACGGCACTTTCCAGCTGTCGATGCGGTGGCCGACGAGCGAAAGCGCCGCCGGCGTAATCGTGAGCGCGACGATGACCGCGATCACGACGACGATAGCGCCGGCGGTGCCAAGCATCGCCACGAACGGGAGGCCCATCATCCAGAGGCCGAGGAAGGCGAGAGCGACGACGATGCCGGCGAAGATCACCGACTTGCCAGCCGTCGTGACAGCGAGGACGACCGAGTCTTCGACCGAGTTGCCAGTGTGCAGGCCTTCGCGGAAGCGGGTTACCACGAGCAGCGAATAATCGATGCCGACGCCGATGCCGATCATGGCGGCGAACTGCGAACTGAAATCCGGGAAGCCGAAGAAGTTGGCCAGGATGGCGAGCGAGGCGAAACCGGACATCAGCCCGAAGAGCGCGGAGACGATGGGAAGGCCCATCGCGACCACTGACCCGAAGGCGATGAGCAGGATGACCACGGCGGCGAGCATGCCGAGCGCTTCGGAGCCGAATTCGGGCTGCTCATTGAACTGGATGGCATCGCCGCCGGTCTCAACGCGGACGCCGGACTGGCCGTTGTTCGCGTCCACGATGTCCATGATCTTCACGGCCGACGAGTGCTCGATGTCCTTCAATTCGGAATCGAAGCGGATAACCGCCCGAGCGATCGTGCCGTCCTGGGAGATGTACCCCTGGTTGTCGAACGGCGATTCAACGTCAGCCACCTGCTGGGAGGTTTTGACCTCGGCGATGGTCTTTTCGATCTGGGCTTTGGCGGCGGGGGTGTTGACCCCGGCGGGCGCTTCGAAGACGAGGTCCGCGGTGCCAGAGGCCTGCGCCGGGAAGCGGTCACGGAGAAGGTCCAGCGCCTTCTGGGACTCGGAGCCGGGGAGTGAGAACTCCGTGGCGAACGTGCCGCCGTACATCACCATGGCGGCGATGAGGGCGACGAGGGTGAGGACCCAGGCGCCCATGACGCGGCCGCGGCGGCGGTGCGTGGTGTGTGCCCATCGCTCCAGCATTGATGGTGCGGGGGCGGTCGTTGAACGTCGTGCCATGGCGGACTCCTCCAGGGGTATGGCGAGCGAAGGACTTCGAGGGTAGGCCGGCGCGGCGCGGCGAGCCTCACCCGTTTGGGTGGTTAGGTGTTGCGTTCCTGTTGCGGAATCTTGATTCCGCTTAGCCATCTTGAAGCGGAATTCCGGTTCAGGTCAAGCCGCCAATTCACCATTTTTTCCGGCATCGAGCGGATCTATTGGCCCCATGTTTACCCGGGTTACGTCTAAACGGAATTCCGGTTCCATCGCCGCCGTGGTACCCTCCGCCACGAGAGGGTTGGGCAGTGTGAGTGGTCCGGAGCGCGCCGACGCGCGCGCCAACAGGCAGCGCATCATCCAGGCGGCGCTCGCGGTGCTGGCCGAGCGAGGCGCCGCCGCCGAAATCAAGGAAGTCGCTGAACGGGCGGGCGTCGGCGTGGGCACCATTTACCGCAACTTCGCCACGAAAGATGACTTGCTGCGGGGCATCCTCGACGACGTCATCGAGCAGTACATGGCCATCCACGACCGGGCCCTGGCAACGGATGACCCGGTCGACGGCATTCGCCTTTACATCCGGGATATGTACGAGGTCATCGAGCGGTGGAGTCCCGCGGTGATGGCGATGCTGTCAGGCGCGTTCACCGAGGAGATCAAGCAGCGCTTCATGGCCTTCCTGCAGGACCGGCGCCTCGAAGAACTGTTCAGGCGCGGGATCGAGGCGGGAGTGTTTCGCGCGGACCTTCCGGTGGGCCTGGCCCGCGGCCTGATGGTGAATATCTGCGACCCGATGGTTTACCTCGCGGTACAGGGCGAGTTCACGCGGGAGGAGATGACCGCGGGATTCACCGACCTCATCTTGCAGGCAGTGCTCGCTCGCTCTGACGAAGGGTAAGTGGCTTAACCAGCGGCCAATCCGCCGTTGCTATAATCCGCCGAATCAACACGGGCGCAGCGTGGCCCGCGTCACTCGGGGCCGCGCTTTCGAACGTTTCGCGGGAGCCGGCCTTCGTGGAAGACCCAAAAATCGTTGCTGAACGGATCATCTCGAACGTCGAGACGGTCATCATCGGCAAGTCGCGTGAGCTGCGCCTTGCCGTTACCGCGCTGCTCTGTGGCGGCCACATGCTCATCTCCGACGTGCCCGGCGTGGGTAAAACGATGCTGGCGCGGGCCATCGCCGTTTCCACCGGGTGTTCGTTCAGCCGCATCCAGTTCACGCCGGACTTGCTGCCGAGCGACGTCACCGGCGTCTCGATCTTCAACCAGAAGACCGGCGACTTCGAATTCCGGCCCGGCCCGGTGATCGCGCAGGTGGTCCTCGCCGACGAGATCAACCGCGCGACGCCAAAGACCCAGTCGGCGCTCCTGGAAGCCATGGAGGAGCGCCAGACAACGGTCGATGGCGTGACGCACAAGCTGCCACAGCCGTTCATGGTGCTGGCGACGCAGAACCCGGTTGAATACGAGGGCACCTTCCCACTTCCGGAGGCCCAGCTGGACCGCTTCATGCTGCGCATGAACCTGGGTTATCCGAGCCCCACGGACGAGGTCCTGGTGCTGGACCAGCAGCAGACCGCCCACCCGATCGAGTCCTGCCGCCAGGTGACGGACCCCAACGAGATCGTGCAGCTCCAGCGGGCGGTGCGGGAGATCTACGTGGACCCCTTGATCAAGCAGTACATCGTGCAGCTGGCGAACGCGACCCGGGAGCACGAAGCGGTCCACCTCGGGGCGAGCCCGCGCGGCTCCATCGCCCTCTTCCGGACATCGCAGGCCAAGGCGCTTCTCGAGGGGCGCGATTTCGTGACGCCGGACGACGTGAAGGACCTCGCGGTGCCGACGCTCGCCCACCGCGTGATGGTCAGCCCCGGCGCGCGCGTGAAGGGCGTGACCGAGACTGATGTCGTCGTCCAGTGCCTCGCGCGCGTGCCGGTGCCGGGCGCCAGGGCGCGAGTGTAGCCCCTTGAAGCGAGCCGTCCGCTCCCTGCTGAATCCCGAACGGCGCATCCTCACGCTCGTCGTGGCGATCCTGCTTGTCTCGATGTTTGTGGCGTTCGGGACAGGGTTCTGGCTGCTCTTCCGCCTTGTCTACATCATCGCCCTGGCCATCCCGCTGAGCTGGGCGCTCGTCTGGTGGAACACTCGCGACCTGGAAGCCGACGTGGACCGCCGGACGACTCGGGCGCAGGTGGGCCAGGAGGCGCAGGAAATTATCGAGGTCCGCAACCGCGCCATTTTCCCCAAGGTCTGGCTCGAGATTGAAGACCCGAGCGACCTGCCGGGCCACCGGTCACGGCGGGTGGTCATCATTCCCCCGCGCCGGAGCCGGAACTGGGTGGTGACGACGCCACTTCGCCGCCGTGGGCTCTTCGATTGGGGTCCCCTGCGCATCACCGCGACGGACCCCTTCGGGCTGTTCACGCGGCACCGCTACGTGGGCGGCGCTCAGCAGATTCTCGTGTATCCGCCAGTGGTGGACTTGCCGCACTTCCAGGCGCCGCCGGCGAACCTGCCGGGCGAAGGACGCTTCCGCCGGCGCACGCACTACGTCACACCCAACGCTTCCGGCGTGCGCGAATACGTCCCCGGCGACAGCTTCAACCGCATCCACTGGAAGACCACGGCCCGCCGAGGCGGCGAACTGATGGTGAAGACGTTCGAACTCGATCCCGCGAGTGATATCTGGGTCGTCCTGGATTTGGAACGGCGTGTTAACGCCGGGCGGGGCGAAGAGAGCACCGAGGAATACGGCGTCCGCATAGCGGCAAGCGTGGCCCGCCACTACATCGTGGAAAACCGCCCAGTTGGGCTGATCACGTTTGGCCGGGACCTCGAGGTTGTCGAGCCGGAGCGCGGCCAACAGCAACTGACGCGCATCCTCGAGACGCTGGCGACCTCCTACGCCGTCGGAGATGCGCCGCTGGGCAACCTGTTGATGGAGGAACAGCGCAGGTTTGGACGCCATACCACTTTGGTCGTCGTGACTTCGGCGACGGACGACCACTGGTTGACGGCGATCCAGTCGCTGACGCAGCGAGGGGTGCGTGCCGCCGTCGTGCTCCTCGATCCGACGACGTTCGGAGATGACCGTTCGCCACTCCTTCTTTACGGGCAGCTCACTGCGAGCGATATCCTGACGTATGTGGTGCGGCGCGGCGATGACCTCACCCTCGCCCTCAGCCCCACCGGCGCCGGAGTGAACGCATGGCAAGCATAAACCCACCACTACAGCAGCCGGCCTCGCGAAGGCTGGGCTCCGCGGCCCTGCGAGCGCCCCGGCTGGTGATGAGCTGGGAAGACTGGCTGACGTTCGCCGCGGCCGCTATCACGTTCACCGCGGTGGGTGTTTCGCTGCAACAAGCGCACTGGGTGGACAACATGCCGCCCTTCGTGCCGACCGCGGTGGCCGGGCTGCTCATTGGGATGATTGCAGCGCGGGTGAAGTACTACGCGGCCGCCATTCATCCGCTCGCCCTGCTGCTCGGAGCGGTGGTCGTGGTGCTCGCGGCCCAGAGCTACGCCGACGGCGCCACCTTGGGCGAGCGCCTGACCGATTTCCGGATCCGGATGGACGAGTGGTACCACGTTGTCCGCGCCGGCGACATCAGCAACGACAACCTTCCCTTTGTGGCGCTCGTCCATGCGCTCACGTTCCTGGCGACGTACTTCGCGGCGTGGTGCCTCTTCCGCTGGCATAACGCCTGGCTGGCGGTGATCCCCAGCGGCGTGATCCTGCTGACGAACATCAGCTTCCTCGAGGGCAAACCAAGCGAGACGTTCGTGGTGTTCCTCTTCGGCGCGATCATCCTGATCGCGCGGCTGCACCTGCAGAAGAGCCAGGTGCAGTGGCGGAAGGACGGCGTGGACTATCCCGAGTTCATCAGCGTGAGTGCTATCCAGCTCACGGTGATGGCTACCATCGCGCTCATTTTGGCTGCGTGGTACATCCCGCTCGGAAACCAGGCCAAAGCCGTCGAGAACGTTTTCGATGTGTTTGCGAAGCCGGTCACCAACCAGTCCGATTCGTTCGTGCGCCTGTTCCACAACATCGATTCGCGGAAGGGCGCGCGGCTGCACTCGTTTGGCAACACGTTGCCGATCCAGGGGAACGTGAAGCTGGGTACCAAGCGGCTGTTCGAAATCAACAGTGCGCAACCCGGGCTCATTCGGGCGACCAGCTACGACAACTACACGGGCGCCGGCTGGAAGGCGACTGGCCGTGACGCGACGCGCATCGACGCGGGCACGTTGGCGCCAGACGAATCGACCGCGGAGAGTTACGAAGCGCGCGACGTGAGCGTACTTCGCGTGAAGGTCCTCGACCCTGAGAGCACCCTGCTGACTCCGGGGACCCCGCTCGGCGCGAACATCGACACGACGATCGAGACGCCGGACGGTTTCACGGGCGACATCGAGGAGATGCGCGCACGCCGCGGCCAGAATGCGGACGACACGTACAACACCATTGGTTCCGAGAGCCACGCCAACCTCCAGCAGCTGCTCACGGCGGGCACCCAGTATCCCCAGTGGGTGACGGACAAGTACCTGCAGCTCCCGGACGACCTTCCCGGCCGGGTGCGGGAGGAGACCGTGCGCGTCATCAACGAGAAACACGTGAGCACGCCGTACGAGATTTCGAAGGCGGTGGAGGAGTACCTGCGGACTATGCCGTACGACCTCAACGTGCCGGTGCCGCCCCCGGGACGCGATGTCACCGATTACCTTCTGTTCGACCTCAAGCGTGGGTACTTCGACTACCAGGCGACCGCGATGTGCGTGATGCTGCGGACGCAGGGGATCCCGTGCCGCATCGCGGTTGGCTACGTGATCGACCCGCAGAGCGGCGAAGAGACGCTCTACACCGTGCGCAAGGACAACGCCTACAGCTGGGTGGAAGTGTTCTTCCCGAAGTACGGCTGGCTGAACTTCAACCCCACGGCCGACCGGCCGTCAGGCGGCGCCGGCGGCCTTGGTGCGAGCGACTTCGTCCCGGCGGGCGGCCAGGAGCCGACGAGCCTCGAGGGGCTGTTCGACGACACGTTGCCGGAAGACCCGCTGGCCGACCCGAACACTCCCCAGGGCGCGCTCGCTGAAGTTCCGGTGCAGAAGGACCCGTTCAACTGGATGCCTGTTTACATCGCGCTTGCCGCGCTGCTGACGCTCGTGGTGGCGGGCCTCGCGGGGCGCACGGCCTGGAACTGGGGGCTCGGAGGACTAGACGGCCGCGCGAAGCTGTGGGCGAAGACGCAGCGCCTCGCCGGGTGGGCGAAACTCGGCAGCCGCCAGCACGAAACGCCCCGCGAGTGGTCTCGCCGGATGGGAAAGGCGGTGGACCAGGAAGCAGCGGCAATCAGGCTGTCCGACGCGTACGAAGAGGCGCGTTACGGCCGTCCGGACCTGGTGCGCATCGACGACGCTGACGCGGAGTCTTCGTACAAGAGCCTGCGGAGCGCGCTCGTGGCCAAGCTCAGCCGCCGCAAGCCGCGCCGGAAGCCCTGAACGTTACCGCGGCTCGGCGAGCACGTTGACCACGCATGACGACTGAACCTGCACGGCTCACTGCGGCAGTTACCGAGACGGCACTCGGCTGGGCGGGGGTAGCCCTGAGCGGCCTGGGGGTTCGCTACGCCACGCTGTTCCACCGCCGCGAGGAGGCTTGCCTTGGCGAGTTGCGGGCTTGCGGCGCGCGGCGGGGCGAGCATGCGTTGGCAGCGCCCGCCACCGAGCTGCTGCGCGCCTACGCGGCTGGCGAGCCGGCTGGCATTGAAGCGTTCCCCGTCGATTTGCCGGTCTGCACCGATCTCCAACGGAGGACGTGGCTGGCGCTGAGGGACATTCCGCGCGGCGAGACGCGCAGCTACGGATGGCTCGCGCGCTACGTGGGCGAGCCGCAGGCGCCGCGGGCTATTGGCGCGGCGGTGGGGGCGAATCCGATCCCGCTCTGGCTACCCTGCCACCGGGTAGTGGCGTCAGATGGTTCGCTGCACGGGTTCGGGGGCGGGCTGGCGATGAAATCCGCGTTGCTGGAGATGGAGGGCGCGCTGCCGCGGCGGATGCTGGTGTAGCTGGTCCTCCGAAGAGGGCGCCATGGTGCGGGCCTGGCGGGCCGCGGGTTAGCTGATCGCGGGACACGATCCGCTCCCCGCGGGTCGCGGACTATTTGGCGGGGGCTGGCGCGGCTGTCTCGCCAGGACACGATCCGCTCTCTGCCGGTCGCGGTTCTATTTGGCGGGGGCGGGCGCGCGGCTGTCTCGCCAGGACACGATCCGCTCTCTGCCGGTCGCGGTTCTATTAGGCGGGGGCTGGCGCGCGGCTGTCTCGCCAGGACTCGATCCGCTCCCTTCCGGTCGCGGTTCTATTTGGGGAACAGAAAGGGCTCCCGAGGGAGCCCTTTCGGGAGTTGTGTGCCCGGGAGACTCAGGCGTCGCGCCAGGTCTTCATGATGTGGGTGTAGGGGAACCACGCCGTGGGGCGGTAGTTCGTGATGTCCTTGTCCCAGAAGTAGGTCCGGGTGTCGGTCGAGAAGTAGATCTCGTACTGCTCTTCGGCCACGAGCTCTTCGATCTGCTTCACGGTCTGCAGGCGCTCTTCCATCTTGAACTGGCTGCGCTGCTTGTCCA
>CAYTBM010000060.1:8808-14148 GCA_964436025.1 uncultured Anaerolineaceae bacterium | reverse complement strand
TGCTCGCATGGGCAATGCTGCAGGAACCGGAAGCATCGAAACCCGAAGCCTGACCGCGCCCGCCCCCGGCAGACTCGACGCGGTCCTGGCGGCGGCGTTCGCCGACCTTTCGCGCGCCCGCGTCCAGCGGCTCATCGATGCTGGACACGCGCGCGTCAACGGCGCCCCGGCGCGCAAGGCGATGAATGTGGCCGAGGGCGACGCGCTCGAGCTCGAAATTCCCGCGATTCCACATGAATCCGTCCCCACGGGCCTGGAACTGCCCGTGCTCTACGCGGATCAGTACCTTTGCGTCATCGACAAACCCGCCGGCCTCGCGGTTCACGGTGCGCCGGGCGATACCGGCGCAAGCGTCGCTGCCTGGTGGTTGGAGCAGCTCGGTGACGCCGCGGGCGCCTTCGATGTCGAGCGGCCGGGCATCGTCCACCGGCTCGACAAGGACACTTCGGGTGTGCTCGTCCTCGCCAGGACGCCGGCCGCCCAGGCATCACTCAGCGCAGCATTCGAGGCTCGAACCACGAAGAAGACGTATCTCGCCATTGTTGATGGCGTCCCCGACCGCCCAAAAGCGGTCATTGACGCTCCGATTGATCGCCACCCGGGCGACCGCACGCGCATGGCCATCGTCACCCGCGGGCGCGAAGCACGGACTGCCTACGAACTGCTGCACAGTGACGGCCGCCGGGCACTGCTCGAAGTGCATCCGGAGACCGGGCGGACGCACCAGATTCGCGTGCACCTGGCTGCCATCGGAGTGCCGGTGAGCGACGACGCGGTCTACGGGAAGCGCGAACCCGGCGGCCGGCAGCTGCTTCACGCCTACCAGCTCTCCATCCCTCACCCGGACGGTGGCATGCTGACCGTTTCAGCGCCGATCCCTCCAGATCTCGATCGTGCAATGCGCGCCATCGGCGCGGACGCCGAGGCCGTCCGCTTTGGCCGTGCTGTCGAACCGGCGCGAATTGAACCAGCTTAGGCCAGGCGGCCCGCGAGGAATTCACGCGTCGCGTCCCGCCCCTCGGCTGGAAGCGCAGCGTGGAGGCCCGGGTGCGCATGGAGCCGCTTGTCGGTTGAGCCAAGCGCATCGAACAACTCGAACGCGCCCTCGCGGTCGAAGCGTTCATCATCCCACTGCACCATGAAGAGTACCGGGCAGGTGATCTTCGGCGCGTCGGCACGATGCCGCTCGCCGAAGCGCCCGCGGATCGCGCTCGCTCCGGCGAACCCACAGAGGCCGAGCACCGCCGCCTTGATGCGCGGTTCGGACGCGACGAACGGCACGCCCAGCATCGTCCCCATGCTGAGACCCCAGTACGCGATGCGCTCGGCATCAAATCGGTCTGAGGCAAGTAGCGCGTCCAGGGTGGCACTCCAATCGGCGTTCATGCGGTCGAACGTCTCAGGCCGCTTCCAGAGTGCGATGTAGTCCGGGTGACCGGCCGGGTCCTCGGTGACGCGGATGGCGCCGCGTTCTCCATGTTCGATAGCGTCGATCGCCGCGACCGCGATGCCGTGCCTCCGGACGAACTTCCGCGCCAGCGCCAGGCCGTTCTCGTTGCGCTTCTCGCTCTGGCCGCCATGGCCCATCAGCACCAGCGGCACGCGGCCGGTCGGCTCTTCCGGCATCCAGAGGATGCCGGGGATGACGTCGCTGTCGCGCGTGACGGAAAACGGGCGTTCCCAAACGCCCATTGACGTGACCGGTGGGGCCTTCCAGTCCATCGGCAGCTCCGGTTGAGGGTGAATC
The DNA here is from genome assembly GCA_964436025.1 of uncultured Anaerolineaceae bacterium. GTDB lineage: Bacteria > Chloroflexota > Dehalococcoidia > Tepidiformales > Tepidiformaceae > Amarobacter. The sequence continues at coordinate 12,401 of CAYTBM010000060.1, read as the reverse complement.
CGCAGTCTACGACACGGGAAAGCCCCACGTTTTCCTCACTGTCCACCTTAGATTGGCCGGTAAGCGGCCGGTGCAGTCTGCGGCCTTCGTATACTCAGCGCTGTGCAGATCGGTGTGATTGGCGCCGGTGCGGCCGGGTTGACCGCGGCGTTCCGCCTGAACCAGGCGGGGCACCGTGTGACCGTTTTCGAGGCACAACCGTACGTCGGGGGCCGCACCTACAGTGCACACTTCGCGCCCGGCCATCATCTCGACACCGGCGCCGGGTGGCTAACGTCTGCCTACACGCAGACGCTGAAACTGTTCGAAGAACTGGGCGAGAAAGAGCGCCTGCGGCCCATGCGCGCATCCGGGCCCTCCGAGCTGTTGGTCGAGGGCAAGAGCTACATCGGTGCGGGACTCCCCCGGACGCTCGCGGGAGACCACCTGATTCCCGGAGAAGAGCGCGAACGGCTGCGCAACTGGCTGCACTGGTTGGACGGCTATCCGCCGCTCGGCTTTCGCACGTTCAACGACCATGAGAACGCGAAACAGCACCTCGATTCGGTGAGCCCGGCTGCAGAACGCTACCTGTTCGCGCCCATGTTTGAGGGGCTGTTCGCGCCACTCCACGAACAGTCGGCCGAGTTCCTGCGGTCCTGGATCGCTGCGTCCCGTGCGTCCTACTTCCAGGTGGAAGACGGCATGGACTCCCCGTGGAAGCGCATCGCAACGCACCTCGACATCCGCGCGAACACAAAAGTGGAGATGATCCGCCAGGGCGGATCGCGGCTGGAGGTAGTCGCCAACAGCCTTGGCATGGCCTTCGACGGCCTGGTGGTCGCCGTGCCGCCACCCGCCGGGAACCAGTTTGTGACGCGGGCGATCGAACCGCGCTGGGTTGCGCAGCTCAACTACGAGACCATCGAGTACTCCGGACAATGCCGGCTTTACCTCGCCATGCCGGGGGAGGCGCCGGCCCGGGTACATCGCCGCTCGCTCCCCATGGGGCCGATCGCGAGCGTGGAATGGCAGTCGGGCAAGGACGGCGCCTGGGGGTCCTGTCCGCCTGGCTGGCAATGGGCACTTATCTGCGCAAACGAAGCGTACAACGACCGGCTGGTGAACTTGCCCGATTTCGAAGTCGCCGCCCGCCTGTACCAGGCCGCCGCGAAGACCGTGCCAGAACTGCCCGTGCTGGAGGCGTGGAAGATACGGCACGTGGTGAAGTGGCGTCACGCCGTGCCCGTGATGGCGCCCGGGCACTTCACTCGCCTGGCCAACTACGCCCGCCGGCCGCCCATCGTGTTCGCCGGCGATTGGACGCACCAGGCGTGCGTCGAGGGCGCGGTCCGCTCGGGCGAGGCCGCGGCGGAAGCCTTCGGGCCCGGATAGCCCCGGCCCAGCGAAAAGAAGACGCATCGCGCGCGCAGGCATGTCGGTACTAGAATCGTCCCGCATTCAAGGAGGGACACGACATGCGGTTCCAGGACACCCCTGAACTCGCCGATTGGCGCAAGACGGTCCGTGACTTCGTCGACGAAAACTGGCGGATCGCCGGGCGGAAGGATGAGGACGACCCCGGCTTCGAAGGGCCCGGAGACGAGAACAGGACGACGGCCTGGCTCGACAAGCTCGGTGCGAAGGGTTGGCTGGCGCCCGCCTGGCCCAGGAAGTACGGCGGCGCAGACATGTCCGTGCTGGAACAGTTCGTGCTCAGCCAGGAGCTCCACGAAGCCGGGGCTCCAACGTCGCGCCAGATGCTGAACCTCGTCGGGCCGACGATCATGCTCCACGGCACCGAGGAGCAGAAGGCCGAACACCTGCCACCAATGCTGCGCGGCGAGGTGGCCTGGTGCCAGGGCTTCTCGGAGCCGGGCTCCGGTTCGGACCTCGCCAGCCTGCAGACCCGCGCTGTCCGTGATGGCGACGACTACGTCATCAACGGCCAGAAGATCTGGACGTCCGGCGCCCACCGCGCCGATTGGATGTTCATCCTCACGCGGACTGACCCGGATGCGCCCAAGCACCGCGGCATCAGCTACTTGCTGCTCAACATGAAGTCGCCCGGCGTCACCGTTCGGCCGCTGATCAACATGGCGAACGGCCACGTCTTCAATGAAGTCTTCTTCGAAGACGTGCGCGTGCCTGTAAGAAACCGCATCGGTGACGAGAACCGCGGCTGGTATGTCGGCACCACGACACTCGACTTCGAACGCTCGAACATCGCCCGCGCCATCACCGCACACAAGAACGTGGACCGGATGGCGAACTACCTCCGGGACCGCGCCGCCGCCGGCCAGCCCGTGTCCCCGAGCTTCCGCCTGGAAGTGGCCGACCGCGCGGTCGAGACGAGCGTTTGCGAGCTGCTCTCATTCGTGGTGGTGTCCATTCAGGCGCGGGGAGGGGTCCCGAACATGGAAGCCTCCATGTGCAAGATGTACGGGTCTGAACTCTCCCAGCGCATAGCCTCAACGAAGATGCACCTTGCCGGTATGTACGGGCAGGAACGCAAGCCGCGCGGGCTGCAGGAGCAGAACAGCATCAACGCCGCCATGGAGTACATGCAGGTGGTGCCCGCCACGATCGCTGCCGGCTCCAGCGAAATCCAGCGAAACATCATCGCCACGCGTGGTCTCGGCCTGCCACGAGGTTAGTGTCCGACGACGTTCGCGAACGCCCGAGTGGCTATTCGGCCGCCAGTCCGGCCAACGTCGCTCGGACGTTCTCGTTTCTCGAACTCGCCTGCGCGCCATGTTCGGCCGCATCCGGCGGGTGGATCGAACGCGGACTCGGTTAGCTCGTCTTCGCCAGCCCGAACTCGTCCGCCAGGAGCCGATACGACTGCTTCCGGGCCTCGAAGTCGTGCGTGATCGTGACGAGGACAAGTTCTCCAGTGCCGTATTCGCTCGCCAGGTCTTCCAGCCGGGCGCGGACGGTACCGGGATCGCCATGAATGTACGTCTGGCGAAGATACGCGAGGTAGTCCCGCTCCGGCTCGGTGTAGTCGATGGCCATCGCCTCCTCCGGGGTGATAACCCCGGCTCCCTGCTGGCCGCGGGCGCGGGTGACAACGCGGGAGCCCCAGCGGCTCCAGCTCAGGTACTCAGCGCGTTCATGGGTCTCGGCGCAGGTCACGGAGACCCCCATGGCTGTGCGCGGCTTGCTCAAGAACGGTGACGGCTCGAACGCCGCCTCGTATTCCTTGAGGACTGTCTCCGGGCCTTCCTGGCTGATGAAGTGGGCAAAGCAGAACGCCCAGCCCAGTTCTGCCGCGTACCGTGCGCTCGCCCGGGTAGACCCCAGGAGCCACAACTCGGGGAGCGCCTCGCCCGCCGGTTGGGCCGTGATGCCGTGATACGGATGCGAGGCCGGCAGCGTCCCACTCATAAATCCGTAGAGGTCCATCAGCTGTTCCGGGTAGCGTTCGACATCGGTAAGGGGGTGCCCATCGGCCATCGCCCGAGCAGTGCGCATGTCACTCCCGGGCGCTCGCCCTACGCCAAGGTCAATCCGCCCCGGGAACAGTGTTTCAAGCATGCGGAACTGTTCGGCCACCTTGAGCGGCGCGTAGTGCGTCAGCATCACGCCACCCGAGCCCACGCGGATGTTCC
>CAYTBM010000060.1:0-8708 GCA_964436025.1 uncultured Anaerolineaceae bacterium | reverse complement strand
TGCCGTCCAGACTCCGCGGCCAGGCCGGAAAGCCACGCAGCACGGCCCGGTGCCACTTGATCCCAGGTGAATCGCCAGCCCCAGTTCCCTTCGGACGCCCCCGGGACGTTCATACGGGCCGCGCTTCCGAGCTCCAGCACGTCCTGCATGGGGATGAGCGCCGTCTCCGCGACCGAGTGATAGGCGGAACGGACGAGGTCGTTCACGATGTCCTCGCCGCTTATTGAGAGGTACCGCCGCACGTGGTCGCGTTCGAATTCGGTCGCGTTCTCGTACCAGCCCAGCGTCGTGTCGTTGTCGTGTGTGCCCGTGAACACGACCTGGTTGGCAACCTGGTTGTGGGGGAGGTACGGGTTCGTTTCGTCGTCGCCGAAAGCGAATTGGAGGACGGCCATCCCCGGATAACCCAGCTCGTCACGCAGCGCACGGACCGCCGGGGTGATCAGGCCCAGGTCCTCCACGACAATCGGGAGCCGGCCAAGCGCACGCTCCAGCGCATCGAACAGTCCACGCCCAGGCCCGGGAACCCAATGCCCGAGTACCGCGGTCTCCGCTTCTGCCGGTATCTCCCAGGCTGATTCGAAACCGCGGAAATGGTCGATGCGTACGCCATCGAACAGCGAAAACGTGCGGCGCATACGCTCGATCCACCAGGTGTAGCCGTCGCTCTTCATGGCTGCCCAGTCATAGTGCGGGTTGCCCCAGCGCTGGCCAGTCTCGGAGAACGCATCTGGAGGGACGCCCGCGACGACCTGCGGGAAGCCGTCCCCATCGAGCTTGAACAGCGGCTGGTTGGTCCAAACGTCCGCACTATCCAGATCGACGAAGATGGGCACGTCGCCGTAAAGGGCGATGCCGCGCCCGCGCGCATAATCACGCAAGGATTGCCATTGCCGTTCGGCGCACCATTGGAGAAACAGTTGGTAGCGCAACTCATCCGCGAGTGCCGAGCCCTCGAGGGCAGGCACCTCCTCGATGCTGTGGTAGCGCGCGGGCCAGTGCCACCAGGGGTCGCCGCTGAGCTCGCGGAGCGCAGCGAAGGTGGCGTAGCCCCGCAGCCATGGCCGCGTTTCCGCGAATGACGCAAGCGTCGCTACGGCGGACGGAGAATCGAACGCGGTGAAGGCCGAGCGCAGGAGCGGCTCGCGGTGGCGGCGGAGGTGTTCGAAGTTGTGGCGATGCGGGTCATTCCCGAGGGGCGTGAAATCAGCGCGTGGGTCCAGCAGTCCTTCGGCGGCGAGCGTTTCCAGGCAGATAAGCAGCGGTTCGAGTGCAAAGGCCGAGCGCGCGGCATAGGGCGAATCGCCCGGGCCGACTGGAGACGGCGGGAGCATCTGCCAGATTCCGCAGCCTGACTCGGCCAGGAAATCCACGAAGCGGTACGCCTCGGGCCCCAGGCCGCCTTCGCCCGGCAACGACGTTGGGTGGAGCAAGATCCCGCACGTTCGGCGACCCATGAAACGAGTATCGAGCCCGCTCGCAATACTTGCGAGTAGGACGGGTTAACCGAGCACCCACTCATCAAGGTGGAGCAACTGGTTCGCCAGGTCGCCCGGCCCAGCTGTTTCGGAAATATCCTCGAGTCGGAGCACTTGCTGCCCGATCGGCATGAGCTGGTAGTCTCGTACGATGATCCCATAGTGGCCCCGCTGCGCGGCCAGCCAGCCAAAGTGCAGCGGCACGAAATCTCGAGCGTTCGCCGTGTAAAGCACTCGCTCTGACCGCGCCGCGAATTCCAATTGCTGTGTATCGGGGGCGCGGGAGAGCCCCGCCTCCAGGCTGGTGAGGATGTCGATATCGCGACGGCGCAACTCTGCGACTAACGCCCGGGCGCCCGAATCGTGGTCAACGTAGAGGCGGATCACGATGTCTGGCGCTGTTCGCGAAGCCTTCTCTGGAGCTCAAGTTGCGCCGGCCGCGCCTCGTCCGCCATCTTCCTGCCCAGCTCGTTGCGCTCGTCGAGGTCCTGATCGAGGGCGGCTTTGTTCGCAAGGTAGAACGCCAGGCCGGCGTAGCCGCTCTCCTCGTCGAGGTCGTACGCCTCGATGATCTCCTGGATGGTCCGGCCGCCTCGAATCTCAGCAACGAGCTGGATGATCGGCAGGCCGGAGCGCGCAAGTCGCGGTCGGCCTCCGTAGACGCCCGGAATGGACTCGATCAGGGTCCCAATGTCGATCAGCGATGCCGTCGTCATGACCTCAGTCTAGCATGGGTTCTTCGCCCACCAGCCGCTCCAGCTCGTCCAGTCCGTTGACGCGCGTGACCCTCCGGCCACGCGCGGAAAGTGCCGCGAGGTCGCCGAGCGCTTGCGCCGCGATCAACTTGCCGAAGCTGTAGGGCTTCCCAGGAATTGGGAGATCTTCCCCAGCTGGGTCCACGACCTCGATAAAGACGCCCGTGTTCGGTCCGCCCTTGTGCAGCTGACCGGTGGAGTGCAGGAACCGAGGGCCAAAGCCCACCGTCGTCGCGACGCCGTAGCGCTTCGCGAGCGTGTCACGGACGGCCTGGAGCCGGGCGATGCTCTGCGCGTTTCGGGGAATAAAAGCGATGATGGCCAGGTAGTCGTGGGCGTTGACCCGGTCCATCGTCTGGCTAAACTCCGGCGGCGAGACCGAAGGGACGTCACCGTTGAGGATGCGGCTTGCCGCGTCCTTCGCTTCCTGCACGTTCGGTTGGTCGAACGGTTGCACGTCAAGGATGGCGCCGGCGACAGCGGTCGCGAACTCCCAGCGGAAGAACTCCCCGCCCAATCCCGCGGCGTCCAGCCGCGCCACCGGATGGCCGGCTGCTTCAAGCGCGTCGGCCGTTGCGTCCGCGCCATAGCGGACGAACAGCCGGTCGCTTCCGTACTCATCCGCAGGTAGCGGAGCTTCGCCCTCGACCGGCAGAATGCCGCGCCCTTCTTTGCCGGTGGACTCCGCCACCAACTGCTCGACCCACCAGCCGAGCGATGCCAGGGCGGCCGGCAGCCGCAGGGTGCACTTGTCCTTGCCCGCGAGCGCGGCCTCACCCAGCAGGATGCCCAGAGCGGCGCCAGGGTTATGGGAGATCTCGCCCGCGGCGCCACAGCGCCCCGCCATTGCCATGGCGTCATCCAGGATCTCCTCGATCGGCGCGCCGATGAGCGCCGCCGGGACCATCCCGAAGTGGCTCAGCACCGAGAACCTCCCGCCGATGTCCGGGCGGTTCAGGAAGACCTTCCGGAAGCCGTAGCCACGTCCGATCGCCTCCAATGAGCTTCCCGCGTCCGTGATCGCGACGAACTGCTCCCCGCGTCCAATGCGCTCCCAGAAGTACGCGAACTGGCTCATCGTCTCGATGGTGGAGCCGGACTTGCTGGCAACGATCACAAGCGTCCGCGAGAGGTCCAGGCGGGCGGCCGTCGCCCGGACCTGGTCAGGGTGTGTGCTGTCGAGCGCCTCGAACGCAGAGACTCCCTCGCCCAATCCGTAGGTCTCGCCGATGACTTCCGGACCCAGGCTGGACCCGCCCATGCCCAGCAGCAGCACCTGGTCCAGTCCGTCGGCGCGGGCGGCCCGGGCGAACCCCGCGAGGTCCCCTGTTTCGGCGCGGAGGTCACGCGCCACATCCAGCCAGCCAAGGCGATCCGCGAGTTCGGTCGGATCGGTGCGCCAGACGGTGAAGTCCTTGAGCCAGATGCGCTCGAGGACGTTTTGTTCACGGAAGGCGCTGACGCGCGCGTCGATGGCTCGCTGAAGCTCTACCTGCATGGGACTACGGTACGCGAGCCGCGGCGAGGCCGAAACTCAAACTGGCTGCGGTGGAAGGGCTATCACCACTTCTCCCATGAGCCGTACACGCGCGGCGCGGATCACGCGCGTCGCTGGTCGCTGGCTCGGGCCCGAACGGCGGCGCCGAAAAGGGATCGGCTTCGATTGCGGCATGCCGGTATGTTCGACGATCCATGTCAGGAAAACCCTTAGATCCTGGTAGGCGATGGGCGAAGGGTGGGTGACGGGAACGTGACGCCTGCTGGGGCCGAACGCGCGATCTGAAGCGGCCGGCGCGGTTCGCGGGTTCGGCGAGTGGACTCTTGGTAGTTTCGAGGGGGCCGTCCGGGTTTCCCCCTAGTGAACAAGCGGGGCTCACGTGTCGAACATGATGACAGGCAGCCATCCGCACGCCTTCGAGCTGCACGGCGCCGGGAGCTCAGCTATGACGAACCACATGCGCATCTGCCAGCACTGCGGCCTGCCTTACGACTGGCGCCGCTCTCCCTCCGGCTCCCTGAAAATGACCTACTGCGGCTCGCTCTGCGAACGGGCCGAGCTCGGTTTCACCATCGAGTCGCTGCTGACCGAGGTGCACATCATCCGGCTGGACTGGCGGGAGCTTCTCGCCGCCTGACAGGCTCCCGCCCCATCCAACGTAAGACGTTGTGCCGTCGTACGTCTTAAGGATGAGGGCGATTGCTCCCCTCGCACGAAGAGTGCCGGCCCCAGCGCTGGCACTATCACTGCAGAGGGGCGAGGCCCCACCGGAGGACACGGACATGGCAAGCAACATCTCGTTCATCAGCGACCCGGCCAACATCAAGACCTGCCGTCACTGCGGCCTGCGCTACGACTGGCGCCGCTCTCCCAGCAGCTCGCTCAAAATGACCTACTGCGGCTCGCTCTGTGAACAGGCCGACCTGGGCTTCACCATCGAAGCGCTGCTCCGGTATGAGCGCGCCGAGATTCCCGCAGCCGCCTGACACGCACGCCTTGACCGGCGTTACGGGTTCGTAACGTAGGTCTCTTTACGCAACCCACAGACGGTTCTAAGGTGGAAGTAGCCCAGGCACCCGACCCTTCCTCGGAAGGGCGGGGAAGCCAGGGGCGAAAGGAAAGCACTGTGGTCGACACCCCGATCGGCCCCGGCCCAGCCGGGATGAACCTCAATCACATCAAGGTCTGCGCGCGCTGCAACCTCCGCTACGACTGGCGAAAGTCCCCCAGCTCGATGAAGATGACCTACTGTTCCTCGCTCTGCGAGAAGGCCGACCTCGGGTTCACGCTGGAAGCCCTGCTGCGCTACGAGCGCACCGCCCCCGAACCTGAGACCGAGGCAGCACCCGCCGTCTAAGCCCGAACTCCTCCGAGCACGCCGAAGGGCCCGCCGATTGGCGGGCCCTTCGTTTCGCAAAGAGAACTTGTGAACTCCTCACCTTCGCTGTAGAAACCGGAACGAGACGTCCCGCGGAATCGTCCCGCCCGCCGGACGAGGTCCTTGAGGAGAAGCACACATGGCCACAGCACGAGAATCAAATTGCGACGCAGTCGTGATCGGCGCGGGGTTCGCCGGGATGTACATGCTTCGGAAGTTGCGCGATGAACTCGGGCTCTCGGCTCGTGTCTTCGAGCGAGGCGACAACGTGGGCGGTACCTGGTATTGGAACCGCTATCCCGGCGCGCGCTGCGACTCTGAGTCGTACATCTACTGCTACTCCTTCGACAAAGACCTGCTCCAGGAGTGGGAGTGGAGTGGAAAGTATCCCGAGCAGCCCGAGATTCTTCGTTACCTGAACCACGTCGCCGACAGGTTCGACCTTCGCCGAAGCATCGACTTTGAGACGAGCGTTGTGTCAGCCCACTACGACGAGGCGCGCGAGCGCTGGCAGGTCACCACAGACAAAGGCGAAGTCGTCACCTCGCGATTCCTCATCACCGGCATCGGATGCCTCTCGGCAGGGCAGGTGCCGGACATCAAGGGCCGTGATCTCTTCAAGGGCGAGTCACACCACACCGGGTCGTGGCCGCACGAGGGCGTCGACCTGGGGGGCAAGCGCGTTGGCGTGATCGGCACCGGTTCCAGCGGGATACAGTCCATTCCCGTGATCGCTCGCGATGCCACCCATCTGTTTGTGTTTCAACGGACGCCGCAATACACGATACCTGCCCGCCACGGCACGGTAGACCGGGCCTTCCTCGACAACGTGAAAGCCAATTACGATGAGATCTGGCGCCAGGCCAAGACGTCGGCGGGCGGCGCGCCTTACACGCCCATCGATCGGTCCGCCCTCTCGGTAAGCGACGAGGAGCGAACCGCTGTCTATGAGGAAGCGTGGCAGCAAGGGGGTTTCAAGTTCGTCCAGGCGTCCTTTAACGACATCGTGATCGACCGCCGGGCGAACGAGACCGCGTCCGAATTCATCCGGTCGAAAATCCGGCAAATCGTGAAGGACCCGGCGACCGCCGAGAAACTCGTCCCGAAGGACCACCCGTTCACCTCGAAGCGCGCCCTCATCGACACGGACTACTTCGACACGTACAACCGCGATAACGTCACCCTCGTCGACATCCGCGAGTCGCCGATCCAGGAGATCACTGAGCACGGCATCCGCACCACAGCGGCGGATTACGAGCTGGACGTCATAGTGTTCGCAACAGGATTCGATGCAATGACGGGGCCGTACTTCAAGATCGACATCCGCGGCAAGGGCGGCGTGGCGCTCAAAGAGAAATGGGCGGCAGGCCCGAGGACATATCTTGGGATCTCCACCGCTGGTTTCCCCAATATGTTCATGATCACCGGCCCCGGGAGCCCTTCCGTCCTGAGCAACATGCCGGTGTCCATCGAACAGCACGTCGAATGGATCGCTGACACGATCTCCGCGATGGAAGTGCAGGGCAAACACACGATCGAAGCCGAAGCCGACGCCGAAGACGCCTGGGTTGAGCATGTGAACGCCCTGGCCCAGCCAACACTCTTTATGCAGGCGGACTCCTGGTACCTCGGCGCGAACATCCCCGGGAAACCACGTGTCTTTATGCCGTACGTTGGTGGCGTCGGAGCCTATCGCGTCAAGTGTGACGAGGTTGCCGCTGCTGGCTACACGGGCTTCGCGCTGGCTTAGCACCTCGGGGTGACGACGTGCGCGGTGAGCGCGTCGCATCAGCCCCAATGACCACCCGCCGTAATTGGGGGGCTTCTCCCCGTTCGGCGCCATGCGCCCATCGGGCCCTCCGAACGCCGCCATGCGCCGCGCCACCGCTGGTAGTTCTGGCGCCCCGGCCTTTCGCAAAACAAAACGAGGGAGGACCGCACCGCGATGCTTCTCATTCCCGCAGGTCGCCGGCGGAAGGCGTAGCATCCAAGCAGCCTTTTCGCTGGAGTCAAACGATGCTGCGACAGGAGAATTACGAGACCATCGCAATCGAACGGGATGGAGCCGTCGCCATCCTCCGCCTGAACCGTCCGGAGCGCCTCAACGCCGTCAACGGCGCGATGCACTCCGAACTCATGTCGCTGTTCCTGGACGTCCAGGCCGATCCCGGTGTACGGGCGGCGGTCCTCACCGGCTCCGGCCGCGCGTTCTGCGCCGGCGGTGATTTCGGCGGCGGTGCAAACATGGCGAGCAAGAGCGGCCTCACGATGATGCAGGAAGCCCGGCGAATCGTGGACAACCTTCTCGACTGCGAGAAGCCCATCGTCTCTGCCGTCAACGGCGCCGCCGCTGGACTCGGGGCGACCATCGCCCTTCTCTGCGACGTCGTCGTGGCAGCACGGAGCGCGCGCATCGGCGACCCTCACGTAAAGATGGGTATTACGGCCGGGGACGGCGGCGCCGTCATCTGGCCGCTTCTCATGGGCGTGAACCGCGCCAAGTACATGCTCATGAGCGGCGACCTCATCGCTGCCGACGAAGCCTACGCCCTTGGCCTCGTGAACAAGGTTGTCGACGACGGGCAGGCGCTCGATGAGGCACTCGTCATCGCCCACAAGCTGGCTGCCGGTGCGCCGTACGCGGTCCAGACTTCCAAGACTGCGGTGAACAAGTTCATCAAGGCCGTCTCGAACCTGGTCCTACCCTATTCGCTCGCCGTCGAAGAAGTCTCGATGCGGACCGCCGACCACCGTGAAGCCGTGGCTGCGTTCCAGGACAAGCGCGAGCCCAAGTTCACAGGCAGCTGAGGCCCGGCCCTCAGGCCGCTGGCGGCCTGTCCTCTCGATTCCCCCACTCGCGCATCGAGCCGTCGTAGACGAGAAGGGCCCCGGGACGTGGCCCGGCGCGGTCCGCTGCCACCGGGGCGTTGTCGATTGCGCGGCCATGCCCAGACTGAGTAGATTCCCGCGCGACACTCGGTCGAGGGTATTCGCGTGGCCCAGAACTCCCTTCAAACGCGCATCGCTGCCGCCAGCCTCGTCGTCGGACCGGTGATGGCGGCCGTGGGTGACCTGATGCACCCCGAGGAGGACGCCGACGCGGCCAAACAGGCCGCCATCGTGATCGATCACGCGTCTGGCTGGTACACCGCGCACCTGCTGCTTTTCATCGGTATCCTGCTGTTCATACCCGGCGTTCTTGCCGTCGCCCATCTGGCGACGACGCGCAGGCCAAAGCTGGGCTACATCGGCCGGGCGCTGGTCCTCATCGGCCTGGCGACGTTCATCGCGATCTTCGTGTCCGAAATGGTCGTCGGACGCTACGCCAAGGATGGCGCCGACGCGGCGGCGGTCACCGGGTTGTTGGAAACCTTCGAGTCGGGAAGCATCCTGGGCGCCCTGATTCCGTTCGCGCTCGCGTTCTTCGTTGGGACGGGGATCCTGGTGTTTGTGCTGGCAAGCGAGCCCGGCCCACTGCGTTGGCCGGCCCTCATGCTTGCACTCGCAGCGGTATTGATCCTGATCGAGATCGTCTCCTCGATCATTCTGTTCAGCCAGGTTGGCAATGTCCTCCTGGCCGTCAGTGGCTTCGGCTTCGC
>CAYTBM010000059.1:0-14179 GCA_964436025.1 uncultured Anaerolineaceae bacterium | reverse complement strand
CGCAACTTCAGGTACGTCGAAGTGCGGCGGATGCTGCCCGGTTTGAAATTTGCGATCTCGAGCAACACGTTACGTGTCTTGTCGCTCACCTCGCTGTTTCCGCCGCCCATGATCCCGGCAATACCCACCGGGCCCTCGCCATCGCAAATCAACAGCATCTCGCCGTCGAACTCGCGCTCCAGTCCATCGAGCGTCACCAGCTTCTCGCCTTCGGTGGCGCGTCGGGCCACGATTTTCTTGCCGCGCACAAGGTCGTAGTCGAACGCGTGGAGCGGCTGGCCGGTTTCGAGCATCACGTAGTTCGTGATGTCCACGACGTTGTTGATTGGCCGCATGCCCGCCTTCTGCAGCCGTTCCTGCATCCACGCGGGCGACGGACCGATCGTCACGTGTTCGATGACCGACGCGGTAAATCGTCGACAAAGGTCGGGCGCCTCGATCGACACGTCGATGAACTCCGAGGCCTTGCGGCTCGACTCCGCGTGCGTGCGCGACGGCTCGCGCAGGACCTTGCCCGTGATTGCAGCGGTTTCGCGCCCGAATCCCATGACGCCGAGCAAATCCGCGCGGTTCGCCCACGTTGAAATGTCGAACACCACGTCGCCGAGTTGTTCCACCAGCGGCCGTCCGGGCACGGCGTCGGGCGGCAGGACGAGGATACCCTCGTGGTCGTCACTCAATCCCAGTTCCTTTTCACTGAGGACCATCCCTGCCGAGTCAACCCCGCGAATCGGCCGAAGCTTCAGCTTCGCCTTCTCGCCCGTATGCCCGTCGAAAAGCTCGGCCCCCTCTGTCGCGAAGGCAATCTTCTGTCCCACCGCCACATTCGGAGCGCCGCAGACCACCTGTTGGCGGTTCATCCCGTCGTTGACCGTCACCAGCCGGAGACGGTCAGCATTAGGATGCGGTTCAACGGCCAGGACTTCGGCAACGCGGATGCGCTCGGGATCCCAGCCCGCGCCAATGGTCTCCCAGCTCTCGACTTCGGCCGTAGCGTCGATGAGCCGCCGTGCCAGCTCCGGCACGGGAAGATCAACGTCAACGAACTCTCGCAGCCAGTTCAAAGAGAGTTTCATAAAGCGGTTAGTCCTCCGATGGACGGCCGTTAGCCGTTAGCCGTTGGCCGTTGGGCCGGGCGGGCAGTGGCAGCCGGCGAAATGCGATTAATGAACCGGACGATCATGGGCTTGAGGTTCGCGATCCGAGTGGAGAGGCGAGAGTATGCATCAGGGCTCAGATAGCCAAGATCGTGGGCAAGGAGTGCGCCGTAATCCAACTCTGCCGCCGACGCCAAGGAGATTCGCAAGAAGTGCGCGAACTCCTTGTCTCCTCGGGCACTGCCTTCGACGATGTTGAACGGGACTGAGTAGGCAGCGCGGCGAAGCTGGCTGGTCAGTGCGTATCGTTCCTCCGCGGGGAAGCCTTTGGTGCACTCGTAGACCTCCAGCGTGAGTTCATGGCCAAGTTGCCAGATCTTGTACTCGCGAAACGGACGCATGTACTACTCCTTGTGTACCAACCGCTAACGGCTAACGGCTAACGGCTAACGGCCAACGGCTAACAACTCTAGAACTGGCTCAGAAAGCGCACGTCGTTCGCGTAGAAGTTACGGATGTCCTCGATGCCCCAGCGCAGCAGCGCCACGCGCTCCACGCCGATGCCGAAGGCGAAACCTGTGACCCTGGATGAGTCGTATCCGGCGGTCTCGATGATCTCCGGGTGGACCATGCCCGCGCCGAGGATCTCGATCCAGCCTGTGCCGTGGCACGTGTGGCAGTCGCTCCCGTTTCCGCGGCAGATGAAGCAGTCGATCGCCATCTCCACTCCCGGCTCGACGAATGGGAAGTAGCTATGGTGGAAGATGATCTTGCGGTCGTGGCCGAACATCTGCCGCGACCATTCGTACAGCACTCCCTTGAGGTCGCTCATGCGCACCCCTTCGTCGACCGCCAGGCCCTCAATCTGTGTGAGCATCCATTCGTGCGTCGCGTCGGTGGCTTCCTGGCGGTAGCACTTCCCCGGCACGACCACCCGTACCGGCGGCTCCGCGGTGCGCTCGAGCACGCGCACCTGGTTGGGCGATGTGTGGGTGCGCAGGAGCATGTGGCGCTTGCCGTCGATGAGCGTGTTCACCCAGATCGTGTCCCACATATCCCGCGCGGGATGGTCCTCGGGGATGCGCACACCGTCGAAGTTGTAGCGGTCCCACTCCACTTCCGGGCCCTCCGCCACGCGGAAACCCATGTCGCCGAATGCCTTCAGGCAGTCGCGCATCGTCTGTGTGACCGGATGGAGCCGCCCGATGACCTGCGGCCTGCCGGGCAGTGTGACATCCAGCGCGGACTCGGTGCTGAGCGCCTTCAGCGCTGCCTGCTTCAGAGCTTCGCGCCGGGCTTCCAGCGCGCTTTCAAGCGCGGTCTTCACTGCGTTTGCGGCGGCGCCGTAGGCCGCGCGCTCGCCCGCGGGGACATCCTTGATTGCCCGCAGGAGGGCCGTTACCCGGCCGTCCTGCCGTCCAAAGAACGTGATCCGCCATTGTTCAAGCGCTGCTTCATCCGAAGCTGCGTCGAGCGCTGCCAGCGCGTCTTCGCGCAGGCCTTCAAGGGCAGATGCATTCGACATAGGGACTGTGAAGTATAGGGCGGCGGCCGGTTTACCGCCCATGAACCAGCCCTCGTAACGTTCAGGCGCTCAGCGCACACTGACTCCCGAAATGTCCAACGTTCGCATGACGCCCCGCATGTGGTTGCTGTCTATGATCACAGCATGCGTACTTGCACTGCTTGCGGGCTGCTCCGGCGGAGGGACGAAGTCATCCGGTGCGCCAGAATTGAGGCCAACGGACGTGGCTGAGAGCACGCGAAAATCCTGGGCAGGTAAGGACCCGGCCCCGGCCATCCCAACTGGCGTCACCTGGTTCAACGTGCCCAGGCCGCTCACCCTCGCCGAGCTGAAGGGGCGCATGGTGCTGCTCGACTTCTGGACCCTCGGCTGCATCAACTGCCAGCACATCATCCCGGACTTGAAACGCCTCGAGGCCGAATATGGCGACTCGCTCGTCGTCATCGGCGTCCACTCCGGGAAGTACGCCACGGAGCATGACGACGACTCCATCCGCGACGCCATCAAGAAGTACGGCCTCGAACACCCCGTCATCAACGACCCGGACTTCGCCGTCTGGAACACCTTCGGGGCGAACGCGTGGCCAACGCTGGTGCTGATCGACCCGGCGGGCAACCTGGTTGGCGGCCACGCGGGCGAAGGCGTTTACCCGCTCTTCCAGCCCATCCTCGAATCCCTGAAGGATGAGTTCACCGCAAACGGGAAGCTTAGCCCGCAACCGCTGACGCTCACGTTGGATTCGGCGCCCGCCACGGCCGTCCTCTCGTATCCCGGCAAGGTCCTTGCCGACGAGGCGGGCGGCCGCCTGTACATCGCCGATTCCGGCAACAACCGGGTCGTCGTCGCGTCACTTTCAGGCGAACTGCAAAAGGCCGTGGGCACCGGCCAGGAAGGGTTCGCCGATGGCGCCCCGAACGAAGCCCAGTTCCGTCAGCCCCAGGGACTCTCGCTCTCCGCGGACGGCAAGACGCTGTTCGTCGCCGACACAAGGAACCACGCCATCCGGGCTGTGAATACGGCAACATTCGAGGTGAAGACCATCGCGGGGACGGGAAAGCAACTCGACCGGCTCCCCAAAGACAACAGTCCTGCGCGCGAGGCGGCGATGGCCTCGCCCTGGGACCTCGTTGCTGTTGGCCAATCGCTGTACATCTCCATGGCCGGCATCCACCAGATCTGGGCACTGGACCTCATGAAGAACACCGTCTCCGTCCTCGCTGGCACGAGCCGCGAAGGCATCGATGACGGCGACAGGCGCGGCATGGCCACCCTCGCCCAGCCGTCCGGCATCACGACTGACGGGACGAGCCTCTACTGGGTCGACCCCGAATCCAGCTCCGTCCGCCAGCTCCGCATCGGCGGCTCCGAGGTACAGACGCTGGTCGGCACCGGCCTCTTCGACTACGGCGCAACGGACGGGCCTTCGAAGCAGGCGCAGCTGCAGCATGCCCAGGGCATTGCCTACGACGACGGCGCGCTGTACATCGCCGACACCTACAACCACCGCCTTCGCGTACTCGACCTGGTGGCGAAGCAGCTTGGCACTGCGGCCGGCAGTGAACGGGGCTGGGCTGACGGCGTCGCGGGCGCGGCCAAACTCGATGAGCCCGGCGGGGTCTCCGTGGCCGGCGGCAGGGTCTATATCGCCGACACGAACAACCAGCTCATCCGCGTGTTCGACCCAGCGAAGGGGCAGCTGTCCACCGTTACGCTGACCAACCTCTCCGCTATCACCAGCGGCGTGCCTGGCCGCGTGACGCGCGTGGATCTGCCTCCAGCGACGGTCTCCCCAGCGGCGAGCAGCCTCAACGTCACCTTCTCGGCGCCAGGAAGCTACCACCTGAACGGTTCTGCCCCGTCGAAACTGGAACTTGCCAGCTCCAATCCGGCCGTGTTGGAACCTGGTGAGCGCTCGGTCCCGTTCACGTCGGATGCGGCATCCGTGAGCCTGCCCATCCCGGTGCGGCTCGCTGAAGGCTCAGCCGAGCTCACCGCGACCGCTTCGGTCTACTACTGTCGCACTGGCGCGGAGGCACTCTGCTTCATCGGACAGTTCGAATTGCACCTTCCGGTGACGGTCACAGGGAGTTCGACTGCGGGCAAGCTGAACATCAGCTACGAGTTGCCGCCGGCCTGATCAGATGGTCAGCGAACGTTCATCCTCCGCGACGATGATTTCCCCGGGGAAGTAAGCGGCGGCTTCAGCTTTGAGTCGTTCTGGGACCTCTCCCGGGACGAGATGAGTGAGCGCCAGCCGCTTCACGCCGCTCTCGCGGGCGATGCGCGCCGCGACATCCACCCTGGTGTGCGTCCGGGCGAACGCTGCGAAGATCGCGTCGATCCGGGATTGATCGGCGCCCCGCGTCCAGTCAGCGAGGCCAGCTTCGGAATAAGCCTCGTGGATGAGGATGTCGCCCCCATCGGCGAAAGGCGTCATAAGCTCAGGATCGGCGCTCGTGTCGCCGCTATACACGACGGTCGCCTCTCCGAAGCTGACCCGGTGCGCCAGCGCTACCACTTCCGGCGCGTGGGGAACGACGATGCTTCGCACCGTCCCGTTCGGCAAATCTACCTCCGCTCCCCCCGCGAGTTCGACAACGGGCACCGCGATGGGGTCCCCGAATCGTTTGCCAAAGACGGACGTCACCTGCGACGTCGCTTTCGCTGCTGCATCGATATACGCGTCGGTCCCGGAAGGGCCATACACGCTGGGGATCACCGCATACGGAAAGACCAGATGCGCGAGCCACTCCCCGAAGCCGTGGATGTGGTCCATGTGCAGGTGGCTGACGACCAGCGTCGGCGCCTTCGGCACAGCGAGCCCGCTTCGAAACAGCGCCCGGATCGTTCCGGGCCCGCAATCGAGCAGCATTCCCCGCTCGCCGTCGTCCAGGAGGATGCAACTCGCCGCGCGCCCCGCTGAGGCGCCGCCCGAACCCGTACCGCAAAACGTGATGCGCATGCCCGGATTGTACGTCTCGCCCCAGCGAATTCTTGACACGCCATGTACAAAATCAAAAGATGAGGCCCCGCGTTGCGAGGCTAAGGAGGCTCAGCATGGCCGTTCGTGGCTACGTCCTGATCGAAACGGATGTCGGCAAGGCTAAGGCTGTCAGTTCAGCGATCCACGACTTCACCTATCCTGGCGCACGAGTCGCGGCCGTCGACACCGTGACCGGACCATACGACGTGATCGTCCAGCTCGAAGCGGACGACCTCGACAGCCTGGGCAACGCCATCACCGAGGCGGTTCAAAAGGTGTCCGGCGTGCAGCGCACCACCACCTGCCTGTCTGTCCGGCTCGCCTGATCGCCTTCCGCCCCATCGATGCCGCGAGATGCCGCCGTAAGGCGGCATTTCAGTCTCTATGGGTCGACAGCCGGGCTGCTCAATTCGACAATCGTTGGCATGGCAGACAACGGGATGATCTCCGTCGAAGAAGCGCGGGCGCGCATACTCTCATTCTTCCAGCGACTGCCGGCGGAACGGAAGCCGCTTATCGAGGCGCTCGGCCAGGTCGTCGCGGACGACATCATCGCGCCGTTTGACATCCCTCCACTCGACAACACGGGCATGGACGGCTATGCGGTCCGGGCAGCGGATACTGCCGGCGCCAGTGAATCCGGTCCGGTGCAATTGCGGGTGACCGCGAACCTCGCCGCCGGCTACGTCCACGCGGAGTCGGTTGGCCCGGGCGAAGCGGTGCGGATCATGACCGGCGCCCCAATCCCGCCCGGAGCCGATGCGGTCGTCCCCTTCGAAGAGACCGACGAGGTGCTGCGTGGCCCGGGCGAAAGGCCATCCGCCGGCGGTTTCGTGCGTGTCTTCAAGGCGGCCAGGCCAGGGGCGAACGTCCGCGAGCGGGCGGGCGATATCGCTGCCGGCAGCGCCGTCATTTCCGCCGGTCGGGTCCTTCGCCCGTCCGAGGTCGGCGTCCTGGCCAGCATCGGCTCGGCCGAAGTCACTGTGTACAGGCGCCCGGTCGTCGCCGTGCTTTCCACGGGCGACGAAGTCACCGCTCCCGGCGAGCCTCTGCTTCCCGGCCGCATCTACGATGCGAATTCGCAGGCGATCGCCGCGATGGTCCTCAAGGCCGGCGGTGTCCCGCGAATCCTTGGTATCGCCAAAGACACTGTGGAGGACCTCACTGCCAGGATCCGTGCGGGCCTTTCTGCGGACATGATCGTGACGTCGGCGGGCGTTTCCCGCGGTGATTTCGATGTGGTGAAAGACGTGCTGGCGCGCGAAGGGCAGATCGACTTCTGGACAGTCCGCATGCGGCCGGGAAAGCCGCTCGCTTTCGGCGCGTTTACCGCGCCGGACGGCCGGACCGTGCCACACCTTGGATTGCCCGGAAACCCCGTGAGCTCAATGGTCTCGTTCGAGCTCTTCGGACGGGCCGCTATCTTCACGATGCTCGGCCGCTCGGACTGGGAACGCCCGACCATCCGCGCGACCGTGCGCCAGGAGGTGGTGAACACAGACCCGCGCCGGTTCTTCGGGCGCTGCTTTGTGAGCCGGGGCGAGGATGGCCGCTGGTACGCCGACCTGACCGGACCACAGGGCAGCAACATCTTGACGAGCATGAGTGCGGCGAACGGTCTGACTGTAATACCCGAGACGGTGGAGGCGGTGGAGGCCGGCGACGAAATCGACGTCATGATGCTCGATTGGGACCACGCACCGTGAGCATCCGCCGCTGAGCGCGCTGTCCCAGTTGCGGCGCGCGGCCAGAGGCCCGGAGCGAACGCCGCTCGGGTTCGCTGTCCGGCTCTTCGTGGCCGGCGTGTGGGTTGCGGTGGCAGGGATGCTGCTGTTCGTCGCTGCGCGGCTCTTCATCCCGGACCTCGCGCTCGTGCTCATCTGGGCGAACGCCTACACCTTCTGGATCTACCTGCCGGCCTACGCGGCGGCTGCGGCCGCCGTTTTGCTCGCGCGCTGGACGCTCCTGGGGGCGGCGGCCGTCGTCATCGCCTTCCACCTCGCCTGGGTCCTGCCGGATTACCGGCCGGCTCAGGATCTCCCCCTAAACGTGTCATCCGCGCCCCGCCTCAAACTGATGACCACGAACGTGTACTTCGGCAATCCGGACTTCAGCGGCATCGCAGCTGAGATCGCCGAAGTAGACCCGGATGTCGTGTTCCTGCAGGAGTTCGGCCCACGGATGGAGGCGGCGATGCGCGCCGAGGGCCTCGTCGACCGCTACCCCCACAGCAAAGTGGCCTATGAGAACCCCTATTTCGGGACAGCCCTCTACTCAAAATTGCCGCTTACGGAGGTCACGATCGAGGAGGCCGGGCGGCGTCCGTACATCAAGGCAAGCATCCAGGTTGGCGGTGTGGAGATCCACCTCTACGACCTCCACGCCACCTCACCCGGGATTGGCGCTGGTATCGCCGGCGACTGGAATGACGGCTGGCGCGCGATCATTCGGGCCCTTCGGAACGACGACGGGCTTATCATCGCCGCGGGCGATTTCAACATGACTCAAAACCATCACTGGTACGGTGAGTTGAAACAGGCCGGCTTCGTCTCGGCCCACGAGGAACGCGGCCGCGGCAATGCCAAGACGTGGCCGAAGGGGCGCCTGCTCCCCATGATCCGGCTCGACCAGGTGTTCCACGGCCCCGGCATCGTTGGCGTCTCAATCAGGGAAGGCCGAGGCGAAGGGAGTGACCATCGGCCGGTGATCGCGGACCTGGCCATCGTCGGGCGCTAGGCTGCGACAGCCGCCGCTTGCCCGGAAACTGTGCCGGGGACGACCGTGAGGCCCTTGCCAAGCAACGCTTCCAGGCGCGCCGCGATCCGTGCCCGGTAGGTTGGTTCGGCGTAGGCGAAGATCCGGATGCCTCCGTGGCCGTCGCTCCCAACTTCGTCGTAGCCACGCACGAACCGCCGGGCGAGGAGTGCGACTTCCATCACCTGCGTCGCGTCCCTGCCGTGGATGGTGTAGGAGAGGCAGCTGGGCCCGAAGGCAGTCAGTGGCTCGGTCAGGATGGGCAGGCCTGTGGCGGCATCCTTCAGCGGCCGCCGCCTCCGGCGCATGCGCACCGCCGCGCCGACAATCTGCTGCGGCGAGATCGGAGACGCCAACAGCTCGCCCGCGCCCGCTTGCAGCGCCAGCCTGGCGTCGGCCAGTTGGTCCGAATGCGCCACCACCACCACCCGGTGGCGTTCGGCAGGATCGACGGATCGGACGAATGCCGCCGCGCGGTCCCGTTTCCCGGCGCCCGCGAAGACGATTTCGCCCGGGCGCATGTCAGCACCGCGAGCCAACCGCCGGTAGGCCGTGCCATCCGCCTCCATCGTCGTGGCCAGGATGGCGAGGTCTCGCCCGCGCAGCGCGTGAGCCGCGGCATCGCCATGTCCGGGATTGAGCCATCCACCCGGAGAACCCTCGTCGCGGCGGTGGCCGAGCCCGGTGACTGCACTGGGATCGAGCAGGATGCTCCGCCACCAGCCGAGGCAGAGCCGGCAAACCCTCAGGCGGCGCAGAGCCCCGTCCCGGTGGGTCCTGCTCCCTCGCCGGTAGACCTGCACCGCCGGCACCAACTCGAGCGTGGAAGCCTGCTCGGGCAGCTCTGCCTGGCAGCAGTCGCAATGCCCGCTACCGAGGGAAACGGAGGTCGGCCGCAAAGGAATCCCCAGGACCGGTGCTCGTCCCTCGCCTCCCGTGATCGCGTCGGCGTAGGAGGTGAAACGGTCGTAATCCTCCACGCAGAGGCGAAGATCCTCATTCGTCGAGACGGCGTTCCATATCCCCTGTGATGTCCGAACCTCTGTCGTGAACGTTAGCGTGCCCCCTAACCCCGACGAGGCACAGATGGCGCAACGGTCCACGGCAAATGTCATCTCGACACAATTTGTCGGCAACTTGTCGAAAATAATCAGTCACTTGGGAATGATTTGGCCAAACGGCCACCGTATTGCGCCCGGAAGTACACCCCAGAGGCCACAACCTCTTCGCCCTCAGAGCGCCCGGCTAACGAACGTCCTTGGTTGCAGCACTCCAACAGCGGTGACCTTAGCGCCCAGCCTATCGACCGCGGTTGCGAGCTCCTCTGACGTCGACGCTGGGTCACTCCGCGGATGGTGCCTGGACCGCGATTTCCCGCAACTCGCCGTCGTGCATTTCGAGCACTCGATCGGCAAGGCGCGCCATCGCGATGTCATGGGTAACCATCACGCCGAGCTTGCCGCGCGACTTCACTTCCTGGATGAGCGATTCGACGACCTGCCGGCCGCGGGCGGAGTCAAGGCTCGCCGTAGGCTCGTCGACAAGGACCAGGCTCGGGTCGTTCA
Source organism: uncultured Anaerolineaceae bacterium (assembly GCA_964436025.1). GTDB lineage: Bacteria > Chloroflexota > Dehalococcoidia > Tepidiformales > Tepidiformaceae > Amarobacter. The sequence continues at coordinate 4,255 of CAYTBM010000059.1, read as the reverse complement.
TCAGGGCGCGACCAATTGCGACGCGCTGACGCTCGCCGCCGGAGAGCTCCGTGGCCGGCGCATCGGCTCTCGATGTGAGCCCGAGTTCCTCCAGCAGCCGTGCCGCCCGCTCCCGCGAGGCGCGCCGGGGAGCCCCGGTGATCCGGGCGATGACGAGCAAGTTTTCGCGAGCCGTGAGAAAGGGCAGGAGGTTGTTCGCCTGGAAGACGTAACCCACCGACTCCCGCCGGTACGCCGCCTGCTCGGCGCGGTTAAGCCGCGCGATGTCGCGGCCGTTCACGAGGATTTCACCCGATGTCGGCGTGAGCAGGCCGCCGATCATCGCGAGCAGCGTGGTCTTACCTGAACCACTCGGGCCCACCACCGCGACGAATTCCCCGGGCTTTGTGGCGAACCTGGCATTGCGCACGGCGGTCACTGCGCGGTCCCCCTCGCCGTAGGTTTTGCACAGGTCGCGGACCGCCAGCGTGACGTGCTCGCCGGCGCTCACTGCTGTTGCCCCAGGGCGATAATGGGGTCTACGCGGGCGACCTGGCGCCCGGAAAACGCAGCGCCGACCGCTGCCATGAGCACCAGCAGCGCTGACGTGGTCACGAACGTCCCGGTTGTGAATGCAATCGGTACAGGGTTCGGCACGCGCTGGAGCAGGTTGTTCGTCAGCCACGCGAGCGGGACCGCAATACCTACGCCGATTGCACTGACGCAAAGGACCTGCACGAGGACCTGCCGGAAAACGAAAAACGAACTCGCGCCGATCGCTTTGAGCACGCCTATCTGGCCGATCTTCTGCAGCGTGAGCACGTAGAAAAACACGCCGATGACCAAACCGCCGATCAGGTAGCCGAAAACCCGCAGCGCTTGCACCGTGGACTGCTGGCCCTGCACGCCCTCGATGTTGGCGAAAGCAGTGGACTTGGAAACGGCCTCCCAGCCGTCGCCGGATTTGCCCGCGAGCCCGGGCCCCTTGAGGAGGACGACAGACGCCCCGGGTTGCCCTTCGCCGGTGGCGCCGTACTTCAGTTCCTGCCAGGAACTCCGCAGCAGGTACACGGATGGCTGGAAGAAGAAGCTGCCTTCGTCGATTTCGCCAACGATCAGGTACTGTTTCTGCACCAGGCGCACGGACACGGTGACGGTGTCTCCAACATCCAGGCCGGCATAGCGCAGGAACGATTTGTCCGCGAGCACAGCCTCGCGGTCGTCCGGTGTGAGGGTGCGTCCGTCGACGACCCGTGGCGCAGCGATGCCGCCGGGGTCGAAACCGAGGAACGCCGCCGACTTAATCCCGCCGTCCCGCTTCTGGTAATTGGCCGCGACGTAACCAAGTGGCGCCGCCTCGCGGGCGCCAGACTCCTGCGCAATCCGCTCGACCAGCGAATCGCTCAGCTCCGAACGGATCACGCTCAACCCTGCGCGGTCGGAATAGGCGATGGCATTGGCATCGAAGTTCCGCAGCGCGCTGCCAGCCTGTTCGTTCAAGCCAACGCCAAGTCCGTTGATCATGAGCACGAGGTAGCTGATGAGGGTGACGATCAGCGCGATCAGTACGAACTGGAGCTTTCGCCGGCGAATCTCTAGAAGGGCGATCACGGTTGAGCACCTCGGGTTGGCTTTGTACGCATCGCGCCCGGTTGGAATGTATCAACCTCCCGCCTAACGAGTAGCGAGCGCCCCGATCTCGCGCTAGCCTTCGAGAGGTGCTCGAAGACCCGTCACTCCATCGCCCGTCCGCACACGTCCCACGCGCGAGCCTCCTGCTCGGCGCCGCCGAAACCCCGGGACTCCGAACGGAGATATGGATGGGCGGCGCACACAGCCACATCGGCGACGAACTGCGTCACGAAACGCTTGCGACGTCATGGCTTATCGATTGCGCCGGTGACATGGACCAGTCCTACCGGACGGCCACCGGACGCTGGCTGGCCTGCGTGTTTCCCGACCTGGACGGGCCGCTGGCCTCGTCGAATCGCGTGGCCGAGGTGGTGCAGCTCACGCTCGCATCAATTGCCTCCGGGGCAGACGCGCCTCAGCGCGTGTACGTGATGTGCCAACACGGCATGAACCGCAGCGGGCTGGTCGCCGGGTTGCTTCTACGCGGCCTCGGCGTCGAACCGCGCGAGACGGTGGAGCGCATCCGCCGCGCCCGCCCCGGCGCCCTCGCCAATGACCACTTCCGCCTGATGGTGCTTGGCCACGCCTGAGCGGTGTAGCACGAGGGTATACTTGCTGCATGACGACCGAGACGCGCCTGTGGACATGGCAAGAGGCACTTGAGCTCCCGGATGGCGAGCGCTACGAAGTCATCAACGGAGAGCTGAGGGAGCGGATCATGAGTTTTGGGTCATCCACCGTCGCCTCCCTAATCAGCAAGTTCCTCTGGATCTGGCTCGATGCCGGTCATCCGGGTCATGTCACGGGCTCAGATGGCGGCTATACCATCTTCCGATGGGCTCCCGGCGATGTCCGGATGCCCGATGTCTCGTATATCTCGAGGGCGCGGCTTCCCCGTGTACCGGCGCGAGGTTGGGTTAGCGTTCCACCGGAACTCGCGGTCGAAGTCGTCTCCCCGACCGACCGTTTCATCGATGTGGAAGACAAGGCGCGGGATTACATTCGTGCGGGTGTGGACCTCGTCTGGGTCGTCGTCCCCAGCACGCGCAGCGTCCATGTCTGGCGAAAAGACGGCTCTCGCGCCGTTCTCCAGGCCGGCGAGACGCTGAGCGGAGAGGACGTGCTGCCGGGGCTGAGCATCCCCGTCTCTGACCTGTTCGAAGACGACGACGAGCCCGCCGATTAGGGCAACAGGTCCGGCCGCCGCTCGCGAGTCCGCTCCAGCCGCTGTTCCCGTTTCCACTTTTCGATGTTTGCGTGGTGCCCGCTCAGCAGAACCTCCGGTACTTCCCACCCGCGGTAGTCAGCGGGCCGGGTGTACTGCGGATGCTCGAGCAGCCCGTCCGCGAATGACTCCTCCTCCGGGCTAACTTCGTCGCCGAGCGCACCTGGGATGTGCCGTGTTACGGCGTCGATCAGGACCATTGCCGGCAGTTCGCCGCCTGTCACCACGTAATCCCCAATCGAGATTTCCCGGTCGACACAGTGGTCCACGAATCGCTGGTCCACGCCTTCGTAGCGCCCACAGACCAGCGCGAGCCGCGGATGCGTGGCCAGCTCGCGGACGAGGGAGTCGTTGAGCACCTCGCCCTGCGGCGTGAGGAAGACGACATAGGCGGCTTCTCCGGCGAGGCCCTGGACGTGCTGCAGCGCCCGGTCCAGCACATCGACGCGCATGACCATGCCCTGGCCACCGCCGAAGGGGTAGTCGTCAACCGAGCGGTGCCGATCGGTGGCGTGATCGCGGATATCGTGCACCTGGAGGTCGAGGAGCCCGTCTTCGCGCGCCCGCTTAATGATGGACACGTCGAGCGGGCCGCCGTCGAAGGCGGCGGGAAAGAGCGTGAGGACATCGATCCTCATCCCGCGTTCAGCCCGTGCTCGACCGGGCCTGCCAGCAGCTCGGCCACGTGCGAAAGCAGAGGCAGCAGCACGTCCATCCCCTGCGCCACGGCTTTCGGGTTCCCGGGGAGGTTCACGATGAGGCAGCGCCCGCGCGTCACGGCGACGCCACGCGTGAGAGCGGCGTACGGGGTGTATCTCAGACCGTTCGCCACTAGCGCGTAGGCGATGCCCGGGACCTCCCGCTCGGCAACGTCGCGCGTCGCTTCGGGGGTCACGTCGCGCTCGGTCAGGCCCGTCCCGCCGGTCGTAATGATGACATCGCAGAGGTCGTCGTCTGCCCAGACGCGTAAATGTTCCGCGATGATCACCCGGTCGTCCGCCACGATGTCCTGCCGCACCACTTCATGCCCGGCCTCCCGCGCCATCCGCGCGATGGTCGGTCCGCTCTCGTCCGTCCGCTGGCCGGCCGCTGCCTTGTCCGAAGCGGTGAGGATCGCAATGCGTGCCACGAATGAATCCTAGCATCGCGCCGGCCTGCGTTCGCCCGGCCCCAGTAACACGCTCTACGTAAAAGTTCCCAGAGTGTATTGACACCCTTCGGGGGGCAAAATACTATCCGGTGGGGTGAACGGGGGAAGAATGGGGAACTAACCCATGCTCTCCCAAATCTTGAGGCCTCGGCCCCACACCCTCAAGGCCACCGGGCGATGTTGTTCGTCGGCAGGGTCGAATACCAGTTGGACGACCGGAAACGGGTACCCATCCCGCCGGTCTACCGTGGTTCGTTCGATGCCGGCGG
>CAYTBM010000058.1:10936-14593 GCA_964436025.1 uncultured Anaerolineaceae bacterium | reverse complement strand
CTCGAAGCCGACCGCTTCATGAACCTGAAGTACAGCGAGTCCGACTTCAAGACGGAGTCGCGCGCCATCCTCGGGGAGTACAACAAGAGCGCCGCGGACCCGCTCACCAAGCTCATCGAGGTCCAGCGCGACCACGCCTTCACCACCCACACCTACAAGCACACGACGATGGGCTTCATCGCCGACATCGAGGACATGCCCAACCAGTTCGAGTACTCCCGGACGTTCTTCGAACGCTGGTACCGCCCCGAGTACACGACGGTCATCATCGCCGGCGACATCGACCCAGAGGCCGCTACGGCCATGGTGGAGAAACACTGGGCGGCCTGGCAGGGTGGCGGCGGCGCCGTCATCGATGTCCCACCGGAGCCACCCCAGCAGGCTCCCGTCGTTGTCCATCACCGCTGGGACAGCGCGACGTTGCCCTGGCTTTCGATCGGGTTTCACGGCCCACGCTTCTCAACCACGAGCAAGGATTATGTCGCGCTGGACTTCCTGCTGGACCTGCTTTTCGGCGAGACCTCGGACCTCTACCACCGGCTTGTGGAAAAGGAGCAGGTGGTAGACCAGCTCTTTCCCTATCTGCCGAGCAGCCAGGATCCGGGCCTCGCGACGATCTTCGCGCGGCTGAAACGCCCCGAGGACGCCCCGTACGTCCGCGATGCCATCGCCGATGTGCTCGCGTCAGCGGGCATTGAGCCGGTGCCCTCGCAGCGGCTCGAGGACGCGAAGGCCCACGGGCGGTACGCATTCGTGCGGACACTGGACAATTCTGAGTCGATCGCCGGGACGCTGGCTCGGTTCGTCCGGTTCGACCGCCGGTACGACACACTGAACGCGCTCTTCGATACGGCTGACACGTGCACGTCCGAGGATCTGGTCGAGGTTGCCCGGAGGTACATCACCGCTGAGAACCTCGTGGTTGCCACCCTCAGTTACGAGGACTTGCCGGCAGGGATTGGGACCCCGCCGGGGCTCGTCACCAGGACCTCTGAGCCCGCGGCCATCCGTGAAATCGCGCTCCCTGGCCCTTCAGCGCTCGTGCGGTTCAAGCTGCTGTTCAATAGCGGTTCAGCCGACGACCCGGAGGGGAAGTTCGGGCTGGCCGGCCTCGCCGCTTCCATGGTGACCGAGGCCGGCAGCACGGAAATGGCCTACGAGGACATCACGCGCGCGCTCTTTCCGCTCGCGGCGTCATTCGACGCCCAGGTTGACCGCGACATGACCACCTTCACCGGTGTCGCCCATCGCGACGCGCTGGACCGCTTTCTTGGCATCGCGCTGCCGCAACTCACCTCGCCCGCCTTCAAACTGGAAGACTTCAGCCGCCTCCGCGAGCAGCACCTCAACGAGTTAACCCAGGATCTACGCTCGAACAACGAGGAGGAGTTGGGCAAAGAGCGCCTGCAAGAGCTCGTGTTTGCCGGCACTGCGTACGGCCACACCACGCTCGGTTCGGCCAGCGGCCTGGAAGCCGTCAGCCTCGATGATGTCCGCGCGTTCGTCGCTGCCAAATACACTCAGGCGAACCTCACGCTCGGCATTACCGGCGACATTTCGCCCGAAGCGCACGCGAAGCTCGTGGTCGCGCTTGGGCGCCTGCCGGCGGGCTCACCCATCACCCGTGAACCGCTCGCGGCGCCTGCCCCCAGCGGCCTGCAGGTCGAAATCGTCGAGAAGGACACGCGCTCGGTGGCAATCTCCTTTGGCCATCCGATTAGTGTTCGGCGCGGCGATCCCGACTTCGTCGCACTCTGGCTGGCGCGGGCGTGGCTCGGGGAGCATCGCGCTTCGAACGGGCGGCTGTATAACCGAATTCGGGAAGTTCGCGGCATGAACTACGGCGACTACGCGTACATCGAGGCTTTCCCGCGGGGCATGTACCAGTTCTTCCCTGACCCGAACCGTGGCCGCAGAGCGCAACTGTTCGAAGTCTGGCTTCGCCCCCTGCGTCCGGAGCAGGCGGTGTTCGGCTTCAAGCTCGCTTTGTACGAACTACGAAAGCTCATCGAACAGGGAATCCCCGCCGGAGACTTTGAAGACACGCGTGAGTACCTGGCAAAGAACGTGTTCGTCCTCACCAAAACCCAGGATCAACAACTCGGCTATGCCCTGGACAGTGCGTACTTCGGCATCGGCGAATACACGGCATATATTCGGTCTGAACTGGAGAAGCTCACCCCCGGGCGCGTCAATGACGCAATCCGGCGCCACTTTTCGGCCAGCAACCTGCAGGCGGTCCTGATCGCCAGTGACGCCCGGTCATTGAGGGAGCAGTTGCTCTCGGCTGAACCGGCGACGATTGCGTACGACGGCGAGAAGCCGCCCGAACTGCACGCCGAGGACATGCTCGTCGGCGCCTACGACCTCGCCCTCGCGCCGGAGCGGGTGACAATTACCGCGGTTGCAGACGTGTTCCGGTAGCAGCACCTGACGAACGCTCGCAAGCGCGTAACAAATCCATTGCAAACGCCGCTTCACCATGGCGCGGGGTGATGCAGTCACTTAGCGTGTGGAAAGTGACCCCCAGTCCGCTGCCTTCCCCGGCCGAACCCTCGCACCGCGCCCCGCGAGGAGCTGTCAAATGACCGAGACTTCGGCGCCTCGCCATACAGACCTGAACGGCGACGCATTTACAGTTGCCGCACGCCTCGCGGCCATCATCGACTCGTCCGACGACGCCATCGTGAGCAAAGACCTCGACGGCATCATCACCTCCTGGAACCCGGCCGCCCAGAGGCTCTTTGGCTATACGCCGGAAGAGGCGGTGGGCCGCTCAATTCGCATTATCATCCCCGCGGACAGGCAGTCGGAAGAGGACGAAGTATTGAGGCGCCTCCGGCTTGGCGAGCGAGTTGACCACTTCGAAACCGTCCGCCAGCGCAAAGACGGCAGCTTCCTCGACATTTCGCTCACGGTTTCGCCGATCCGCGACCGCACCGGCGTGGTCGTCGGCGCCTCGAAGATCGCTCGCGACATCACAGAACGAAAGCGCGCGGAAGAGATCCTCCGCGAGTCGATGGCGCTCAAGACGCAATTCCTCTCGCTGGTTTCGCACGAACTGCGGACACCCATCGCGGTCATCGTCGGCAATGGGCACCTGTTGCTCCGGCGCGAGGACACGCTATCCAACGAGGACCGTCACCAGGCGCTAACGGATATCACCTTCGAGGCCGAACGGTTGCAGCGCATCATCGAGAACCTCCTCATCCTCACCCGGGCCGAGGCGCAGGGGGACTTCGACCTGGAGTTTGTCCAGCTCGAACGGCTGGCGGAGTCGGCGATCAACGCGTTTCGCAGACGCAACCCGGGGCGCGACGTGGTGTTTCACAGTGAACGCGGCCTGCCGCCGGTGGTCGGGGAGAGCACCATCACCACCATGGTGCTTGAGAACCTGCTCAGCAATGCGGACAAGTACAGCCCTCCCGGGCCTGCCGTGGAAGTCACGATCGAACGGTGCCCCGCGTGCGTCGCCGTCCACGTCCTGGACCGGGGAATCGGCCTCAGTGACAAGGACGTGCAGTCCATCTTCGACCCGTTCTACCGGTCGAGTGCTGCGCGCGAGAGGGCAGGGGGCATGGGGCTCGGGCTCGCGGTCTGCCGAAAGGTCATCGAAGTGCAAGGCGGGAGCATCAGCGGCCGGCCGCGGCCGGGCGG
>CAYTBM010000058.1:9150-10836 GCA_964436025.1 uncultured Anaerolineaceae bacterium | reverse complement strand
GAGCTTGGGTTTGACCAGGTCTGGGCGGTCGAGCACCACTTCCTCGAGGAGTACTCGCACTGCTCCGCGCCGGAAATCTTCCTCACCGCCTGCGCGATGCAGACGAAGAACATCCGCATCGGTCGCGGCATCGTCGTGTGCGTGCCCCAGTTCAACAACCCCATCAAGGCGGCTGAAGTGGCCGCAACGATGGACCTGGTCTCGGGCGGGCGCCTGGAATTCGGCACCGGCCGCTCTGCCACCTGGACCGAGCTCGGCGGCATGGGCGCCGACCCTGATGAGACGAAGAAGACCTGGGACGAGTGGACCCGCATCATCCCCAAGATGTGGACCCAGGAGCGGTTCGGCTACCAGGGCCGCGCGTTTTCGATGCCTCAGCGCACCATCCTTCCAAAGCCGTTGCAGAAGCCACACCCGCCAATGTGGGTGGCCGTGACAAGTCCGGGCACGGAGCTTGACGCGGCGGACCGTGGCATGGGCAGCCTCGGGCTCACCTTCGGTGGCTTCCGCGAGCAGGAGAAGAAGATCGCCGAGTACCGCCGGCGCATCAAGTACTGCGAGCCGGTGGGCTCATTCGTGAATGAACAGGTCAACACCGTCAATTTCCTGATGTGCCACCCGGACCTGCAGTACGGGGCGAAGACGGGCCAGCGGCTTGCCGGCACGTTCAACTACATGGCCGAACAGCTCCTCGCCGCCCGCCAGGCATACCCCACGCGTTCGTACCCGAACCTGGGACTACTGCCCGCTCTTCGCCGCGAAGCCACGAGCGCGCCGGAAGGCTCCATCCCCGAGGGGCTCTGCATCGGGAATCCGGACCGCATCGTCGAAGTCATCAAGAACTGGGAATCGGTCGGCGTGGACCGCATCAACTTCCTCCTGAACGCGGCCGAAACCGTGCCCCAGCAGGAAGTGCTCGATTCGATGCGTCTGTTCGCGAAGGAAGTCATGCCGAAATTCGCCGGCAAGGCAGAGCCGGTTGCGGCCGGATCCGCGGCAGGGGGCTCCTGATGCCGCTCGTTGGCACCCGCCCCGTCAACGCCTTCGACAACGGCCCGCTCGTCACGGAGATCGGCGCCGAACCCTGGTTGCTGCCCGGCTGCGGAATCCTCCAGATCATGTACGAAATCGATGCGGACGCGATGACCTCGCTCCTTCCGCCGGCGCTCCACCCGACCATCCCGCCGACGGTCGTGCTCACCGTGACGAACGTCCCTGAGAGCCCCGCCGGAGCCTTCGTCATGGCCGAGGCGAAAATCGGAAGCCGCTCCGGCGCGAGGCCGCGTGGCCTGCTCGTTTCCGGCTTCGTCAGCACGCAGGCAGCCGCTGATGCCCTCGCGGCGCGCTGGGGCTATCCCCTCAAAGTCGCGGATGTGACGCTTTCGAAGCGCTATGACCGGGTCGTCGGTAAGGCCCTCTCCGGCGGCAGCGCAGCGCTCGATATGACGCTGATGAACCCGGAGCCAATCGCTGGCAACGATATTCAGTACCTGGCCAACCTCAATGTCGCCCGTCTCAAGAAGGATGGCGCTGAGGTAGCCCGGCTGGTGCAGTCAGACCCCGAGTACACCTTCCGCAGTGCTGACCGGGGCCAGCCCCACCTGGAGACGTTCAACGCCGCGGCCTTCGGCCTCGAGGGGGCCGTGCCGGTCTACGCGGTTTCGGCGTCTTACGCAGTGGCCGACA
>CAYTBM010000058.1:0-9050 GCA_964436025.1 uncultured Anaerolineaceae bacterium | reverse complement strand
CTCGAGGGGGCCGTGCCGGTCTACGCGGTTTCGGCGTCTTACGCAGTGGCCGACATTCAAATGCCCGAACTGCGGTACCTGGTGGACCCGTCGAAATCGCCAATCGCAGCCGTGGAGCGGATCTGAATTCACCCCCGGCCCCCTCTCCACGGTGTGGAGAGGGGGAATACTCGAAGCCTTAGCCCAGGTACATCGATCCGCGGCTGCCGCCCTTCGGGTCGGTAATGACGTTGACGACCGCGACCTTGCCCGAATCGAGCGCCCGCTCCAGCGTCGGCCGGATCTGGCTTGCTTCGGTCACCTTCGCTGAGAAGCCGCCGACCATTTCGCCCATGCGCTCGTAATCGACCGGGAGGAGGGCCGCGATTGGCGGGGAGTCCGGGGCGAACATGCGGTCCTGGATTGAGTGCCCGGCGATACCGCCATTGTTGGAGATGACGAACACGACGTTCGCGCCCACGCGCGCCGCCGTCTCCACCTCCATCGCCGCTGCGCCAAAGGCGTAGTCGCCGACCATGGCGACGGCCGGCCAGTCGGGCAGGGCGAGTTTCGCGCCGAGCGCGTACGGAACGCCGGTGCCCATGCACCCGGTGGTCCCGGAGTTCAACAAGGAACGAGGGTTGTAGCTCGGCAACACCGCGCGCGCCACGCCCATCGTCAGCTCGGCATCGACGCTCACGTTGTGGTTGCGTGGCAACACGTCGCGGACTTCGCGTAGCAGGCGAAAGTGGTTGATCGGCGAGCGGTCGGAGTCCATCTGCTCGGCGATCGCGGCTTCGTTCTTGCGGGCGTCTTCCTGCAATCCGGACAGCCAGGAGTTGCCGGCTGATGCCAGCTGACAGCCGCTCAACGCGTCGGCAACGGCCTCAACGCCCAGTGCGGCGTCCGAGACGAGCCCGAATTCCAGGTCTGCGGCGTTGGTCATTTCTTCCGGGCTGATGTCGATCTGCGCCAACCGCACGGTTTGCGAGAACCGCGGCGCGCGGCCGAACTGGAAAATCCAGTTGAACCGTCCGCCGACCATAAGGATCGCGTCCGCACCGGCGAGGGCGGCGGAGCGGGCGGCATTCATCATGTGCGCGTTGTCGTCGCTAATGACGCCGCGTCCCATGGGCGACGCGACGTACGGGACGCCCATATCGACGAGCCTGGTCAGCGCCGGGCCAGCGTCGGCCCAGGCCGCGCCCTTCCCGATGAGCACCAGCGGTCGCTCAGCTTTGGCAAGCATCTCCGCGATTTGCCCTGCCAGCTCCGGGTCGGGGTGTTGCTTCGACACAGCCGCCTCATTCGTGCGCAGGGGGACCGCATCCTCTTCGACCCGCTTCCGTACGAACTGGCCCGGGAAATCGAGGTAGACGCCGCCGGGGCGTCCACTGACCGCCTTGCCGAGCGCGAGGTGGACCAATTCCGGGATCCGTTCCGTGCTGTCCACCTGCTGCGCCCACTTCACGCCAGGACGTGCGAAGGCGACCTGGTCGGCTTCCTGGAACCCGCCCAGCCCGCGCGTCCGCCCATCGACCGAGCCTCCCATGACCACGAGCGGCATGCAGCTTTCGGTGGCAACGTGGAGGCCCGTGACGGTGTTGATCATTCCCGGGCCGGAACCGGCGATGACGACACCGGGCTTCTTCTTGATGTACCCCCATGCCGATGCGGCGAAACACGCCGATTCTTCGTGGCGGCAGTTCACCACCTTGATGCCCTCGCGCTCCATGCCGGACATCACTTCGATCATTGGCCCGGCGACCACGCCAAAGGCGGTATCAATGCCGGCCCGCTTGAGTTGCTTCGCCACCAGGCGCCCGCCGTTGATTTCGGCCAAGGGGGTCCCTCCGAGACAGTCTGTGGGCCAGAGGCTACGCACCTTCGCGCGGACTGTGAAGCGTTCGCCATCGCGCACCCGGGCAGCCGCTGAGCCTGCTAGGATTCCGCATCCGCTTTCGGAGTATCCGTATGACGCTGCCGCTCGAAGGCCTCCGCATCCTCGACTTTACCCAGTACGAAGCCGGCACCAGCGCCACGCAGACCCTGGCCTGGCTGGGGGCTGACGTGGTAAAGGTCGAACAGCCGGGCATCGGCGAACCGGGCCGCGGCCTCGCTGCCGGCCCACACGACCGCTGGTACTTCCTCAATCTCAACGGGAACAAACGCAGCATCACCGTGAACCTCAAGACCGTGCGCGGACGCGAACTCGTTCAGCGTCTTGTCCCGCGCTACGACGTTATCGCGGAGAACCTGGGCCCGGGCGTCATGGAAGGCTTCGGCCTCGGCTACGAGGACATCCAGCGAATGAACCCGAAGGCCGTCTACGCGTCCATCAAGGGATTCGGATCAAGTGGACCGTATGCGCATTTCCGCAGCTACGACATGGTCGCCCAGGCGGTGGGCGGAGCCATGTCGATCACTGGTACGGACGAAACGCAGCCGCTTCGCTCCGGTGCGACCTATGGCGACACGGGTACGGGCATGCAACTCGGCATCGGCATTCTCGCGGCGTACGTGCGCGCGATGAAAACGGGCGTCGGCGGCCACGTCGAGGTCTCAATGCAGGACGCCATCGCCAGCTACTCGCGGGTCGGCATGCTCAGCCGCGAGTTCCTACCGGACCCCGTCCCGCGGGTGGGCAACAACCTCAAAGGGCTCGCGCCAACGGATGTCTACCCCTGCAAGCCGTTCGGCCCGAACGACTATGTGTACGTTGTGGCGGTCACTGGCGCGATGCTCGAAAGCCTGCTGGTCGCGGTAGGGCATCCGGAACTGGTCGATGACCCGCGTTGCCAGGACGCGGTCGCCCGCCGCGATAATGAGCCCTGGCTGCATGGCCTGGTCGCGGAATGGGTCGCCGAGCGGACCAAGCACGAAGCGATGGCCGAACTGCAGGAGGCCGGCGTACCGGCTGGCGCGGTGTTCGATTCGGGTGACATCTTCAGCAGCGAGCACCTGAAGCACCGCGGCATGGTCCAAGTGGTTGAACACCCGACGCGCGGCGCTGTGGAGATCCTCGGCAACCCCATCCAGATTGACCGCCAGCCATCGAAGCTGGAGCCGGCGCCGCTGCTTGGAGCTCACACGGATGAGGTCCTGCGCGGTGAACTCGGCCTATCCGAGGCCGAAATTGCCTCGCTCCGGGCGGAGTGCGCCATTTAGCGCAGCATCGCTGCCAGTTCCTCCGGAGCGCGCGCTGGCATGAGGCACATCATGTTCTCGCAGACGTAAGCGACCGGTTCGTCACTCGCCGGTTCGCGCCCTTCGAACATCGGCAGTCCGTCAGCATCGGGCGTGGGCGCGATGGCGACCCAAGGAAGGAACTTCGCTGCCGCCGCGTCTTCCAACGCCAGCCGGCGTTCGGGTTCGCCGACGATAACGAGTTCCCGCGAAGGTGACGCGAAGAACTCGATCGCCTGCAGGATCGTTCCGAAACCCGTGACGGCGCGGAGCAGGTGGTCGGCTACCTGGGCGACCACTTCCTCGGCCGGACGCTCCCAGTCGCTCCGGCTGTAATAGCGCCCAAGCCAGAGGCCGAGCAGCGCCGCGCTACCGTTGCCCGAAGGCGTCGCCGAGTCGAAGAAGGGCTTTTGGCGGAGGAGCAATTGTTCGCCGTCACCGGGTGTTTCGAAATACCCGCCGCCCGCGTCGTCGTGAAACTGCGTCTGGATCACGTCCCACAGGTCTCGCGCCCACTCCAGCAGCGCGATATCACCGGTGAGTTTGTACAGTTCAACCAGGCCCAGGCCGACGTACGCATAATCTTCGAGCATGCCTGGGACGCGCGCCGCGTCTCCTTTCCAGGTGTGCCGAAGCCTTTCGTCGATCCACACGGAAGAGCGCAGGAAGGCCGCGACCTCAGCAGCAGCTACCTGGTAGCGGATCTCTCCCAGCACTCGTCCCGCCTCCGCGAAAGCCGCCAGCGCGAGGCCGTTCCAGGACGTGAGCACCTTGTCATCCAGGCCCGGACGGACGCGCTGAGCGCGAACGTCGAGCAGCTTCTGCCGCGCAGCCTCGACTCGATCGAGCACGGTCTCCGGATCTAGAGAGAAGCGAACGGCCAGGTCATCGAGGCTCGCCCGGGCGCTCAACACGTTGCGTCCCGTGAGCTCCGGGTGGTGCGGGTCGCTGAAGTTGCCATCCCGCGTTACCCCATACCAGGCCGCGGCCAGTTGCGCGTCGTCGTCTCCAAGGACGGCTTTCAACTCATCTGCCGTCCACACGTAGTACTTGCCCTCGATTCCCTCGCTATCGGCGTCCAGAGCGGCGTGGAATCCGCCTTCGGAGTCCCGCATCTCGCTGAGGAGAAAGTCCAGCGTTTCGCGGACGACGCGTGCGAAACCCTCATCGCCGGTGACCTGGTAGGCGTTCAAGTAGAGCCGGGCGAGCTGCGCGTTGTCGTACAACATCTTTTCGAAGTGCGGGACCATCCATTCGCCGTCAACGCTGTAACGCGCGAAACCGCCGCCCAGTTGGTCGTACATGCCGCCGGTGGCCATCGCGCGGAGCGTGTGCAGCACCATTTCGAGCGCGCTCTGCCCGAGTTCGGACTCCTTTTCTCGCGCATAGACGGTCAGCAGGAATTGCAGGTTGGTCGGCGACGGGAACTTGGGAGCCATGCCGAAGCCGCCCCATTCCATGTCGAAGACTTCGCCGAACAACTCGACCGCGCGGTTGGTCGTCTCGAATGACGGGGCGTCACCCGCGCCAGGCGTCCTCCGCGTCGCGTTCTGAAGGTGTTCGCTGATCTTCTCGGCAGAGCCGAGCACTTCCTCGCGGCCGGTTCGCCACTTTTCGGCGATGAACCGCAACAGGCGGCGGAAACCCGGACGCCCGTGCCCCTCGTCAGGAGGGAAGTAGGTCCCGGCATAAAACGGCCGGCCCTCGACATCCATGAACACGGTCATCGGCCATCCGCCTGAACCGGTGAGCGCCTGGACCGCGCTCATGTAGACGGAGTCCACGTCCGGGCGCTCTTCGCGGTCCACCTTGATGTTCACGTAGTGCTCGTTCATGACAGCCGCGGTAGCTGCGTCCTCGAACGACTCGTGCGCCATGACGTGGCACCAGTGGCAGGAGCTGTAGCCAACGGAGAGCAGGATTGGCTTGTCCTCGGCACGCGCTTTCGCGAACGCCTCGTCGCCCCAGGGGAACCAGTCCACGGGGTTGTCCGCGTGCTGGAGGAGGTAGGGGCTGGTCTCGTTCGCGAGTCGGTTCGGCATCATTCGAGCGTACAGCATGGTCCGCGCGAATCGACAACGCCGCTCCGTGCCAACACAATCCCGTAATGCCAGCTGACCTCGTCATTCGCAACGCGCTCGTCATCGATGGATCCGGCTCGCCCGGCCATCCCGCCGACGTCACCATCGCCGAGGGTGAAATCGCGGAGATCGGGACTGCGGGCTCAGCAGCGCGCGAGATAGATGCTCGCGGGCAAGTCCTCTGCCCGGGCTTCGTGGACACGCATTCCCACGACGACGGCGCTTTTCTCCGCTACCCGGATATGGCGTTCAAGCTCGCGCAAGGTGTCACGTCAGAGATCAGCGGGAACTGCGGCTTCAGCACCATCCCGAATGAGCCGGGCCGCGAGTACATGCCGGGGGACATCTCTGGCCCCGGCTCCGAATGGACCGACCTGGAAACCTATTTCGCGGCCTGCATGGCGCGAAAGCCCGCCATTAACAACGCCATGCTCGTGGGTCACAACAGGATCAGGGCGCACGTCGTTGGCCTCGAAAAGAGGCTAGCAACCGCCACGGAACTTGCCGAGATGCGCGGCCACGTGGCACGGGCGATGGAGCAGGGCGCGGTTGGCTTTTCTACCGGCCTGATTTACGAACCCGGCCGGTACAGCAACACGGATGAGGTCGTCGCGCTTGCCTCTGAGTGCCGGCCGTACTCCGGCATCTACGCGACGCACATGCGGAACGAAGGCGACAAGCTGCTGGAAGCAGTGGACGAGGCCATGCACATCGCCCGCGAAGCGGCCATCCCGCTCCACATCTCCCACCACAAGTCTGCCGGGCGGCGGAACTGGGGCCGCGTCGCCGAGTCGCTGGCAAAGGTCGATGCAGCGAATGCCTCGGGCATGGACATCACTCTCGATGTGTACCCCTACACCGCAGGCAGTGGCCCCATGTGGCAGTACGTCAACCTCGAGAACATCGATGTCGAGTGGGCGAACGGCGTAATGATCGCGAGTTGCCCGGACTACCGCGAGTTCGAGGGGAAGATGGTCCCGGACATCGCGCGCGAACACGAATGGACGGTCGAAGAGGCGGTCCGGAACATCCTCACCAGTGCGCGCGGCCGCCAGGTGATCTGCATCCACTTCATCATCGACGAAGCAGACATCGAGACGAACCTGCGGCACCCGCGAATGCTCATTGGGTCAGACGGCATCCCGGAGCTGAAGGGCAACCCACATCCGAGACTGTTCGGGACCATGCCGCGCGTGCTGGCGCGTTATGTCCGTGATCGCGCCGTCCTCTCGCTCGAAGAAGCGATCCGACGGATGACCAGTGCGTCGTGCGAACGGTTCGGACTGGTGAACCGCGGCCTCTTACGAGAGGGCTACGCGGCTGACCTGGTCCTCTTCGATCCCGCGAACGTGCAGGACCTCGCGACCTACGAAACGCCGAAGCAGGAGCCGGCTGGAATCGCCGTTGTGGTCGTGAACGGCCAGGTTGCCTGTGAGAACGGCAAGCACACCGGCGTCGGCAGCGGCCAGATGCTCCGCTTCAAGCGGTAGTGAAGCGGCTCCTCCTCATCGGTGGCTCTGCCGGAGCTGGAAAATCGACAGCTGCGAGGGCGCTCGCGGATCGCCTGGACGCTGGCTGGCTCCAGATCGACACGCTCTGGATCGCGATGCAGGAAGCTGCGCCGCCCGACTCCTTGCAGTACCGCCAACTCCGCATCGACGAGCGTATTACCCAATCCAGCGACTCAATCGAGCTCCTTGTCGCCGCTCACGTCCAGGCGTCGGAATTGGTCTGCGTGGTACTCCCGCGGGTCCTCCAGTTCGAGTTGCAAGCGCACGAGACACTCGTCGCGGACGGCGCCTGGCTCCTCCCCGGCTTCATGAGCAGCCTCCGCATCGATGATGTCGAAATCCGCACGGCGGTCCTGCACGAGTTCGACCCTATGGAGGTCAAAGCGGCGATGGATTCGCGCCGCGCCCTCAAGATGGTTGCACCGTGGCACGAACGGAGTGCGCGCGCGTCCTGGGCATACGGCCAGTGGCTGGCGGCTGAAGCCCACCGGCATCACATCCCGGTAGTGGCCGCACGACCACGCGACGACCTTCTGTCACGCCTGGCCGGTGCGCTTGGCAGTGCCGCCGGGTAGACTCCGGCCCTCCATGACGAACGAATTCGCGTCCCTCCGCCCTGGCATCTTCGAGGGCCGCACGGCCCTTGTCACGGGCGGCGGGCGAGGCATGGGCAGGTCCATTGCGCTGCGGTTCGCCCAACTCGGCGCGGCGGTGGTCGTAACCGGCCGCCACATCGAAACACTCGAAGAGACCGTCGACCAGATCGCGGCCGAAGGTGGCCGGGCCCTGGCGCAGGCTGCTGACATCCGGCAGACGGACCAGGTCGATGTTCTCGTGCAGGCCGCCGTCGATCGCTTCGGCCGAATTGACTTCCTGGTGAACAATGCCGGAGGACAGTTCCCCGCGCGGCCGTCCGAGATCAGCGACCGCGGCTGGCGGTCCGTGATCGACCTGAACCTCAACGGCACCTGGAACATGCTCAGCCGTGTCGGGCCGTTGCTGACGGCGCAGAGGTTCGGTGCGGTGGTCAACATCGTGCACGTGTACTCGTTCGAGCGCGGTGCGCCCCCGTTCGTACACTCCGGCGCAGCCCGCGCGGGCGTCGTGAATATGACTCGGACACTCGCCAACTACTGGGCGCGACACAATGTCACGATCAACGCGCTCGCGCCAGGCTCTATCTCAACGGAGGCCCTTCGCGAGAAGGAATACGCACAGTTGGGCACACCGGACTACGAGGACCACCAGGTGCGCGATGTCCCGGCGCACCGCCTCGGCGAGCGGGAAGAAATGGCGGAGATCTGTGCGTTTCTTTGCTCTCCCGCCGCCCGCTACATCAACGGATCCGTGATTACCGCTGACGGCGGCCAGTCGCTCGGCAATTGGACCGATGTCTGGGACATGGAGACGCCTTAGCCCCGCGGCTCAGGCCGTCTGCTTCGGCAGGTAGTGGACGTCCGGCAATCCCTCGAAGTCCTTGTCCTGAGTCCACAACTCATGGCCCAGTGATTGTGCGGTCGCATAGACGATGCTATCGGCGAGCGGCAGGCGGTGCCGAATACCGAGGCTTGACGCGGACTCGGCCAAGACGCGGGTCAGCGGTACCACTCTCCCGCGTGACATCATGCTCGTGACCTCGTCCAGGTCGTCAAGGCTGCCGACCTGCTGGCGGGACGATAACCACCAGCGCCGCACCTCCACGATGACGATGGTGGGCACTACGACTTCGTCTGCGGCGATCACATCGAGGAAGCGCCGTCCGTCGTCGGTCCCCCGCAAGAACTCAATCCATCCTGACGAATCGACGACGCTCAAAACTCGCGGTCCGGGTCGCGGTCGAAGTCGTTGGGCATTCCTCGGAAGATGCCGAAAAACTCACTTATTGGCTTCACTGGCACCAGCTCGATCTTCCCGTCTCGTTCCCGCACTTCGACCTTTTGGCCCGCTTTGATGCCCAGCGCCTTCCGCAACGCCAGCGGGATCACGACCTGGTATTTCGGGGATACGGTAACGATTTCCATCGATCAGCCTCGTTGTACGATTGTCATCGATCGGAAGCAGGGTAGCAAGCGAATGGGGATGTTGGCCATGGCGACTGTATAGTCGGCCCACACACCTTACTTCGAACTGGAGCCAATCCGATGCAGATGCCAGCCGTTGCCCTCGCCGCCGCCGCGGGCCGCCGAAAGTGGACCGTCGAACTCGCCCAGAAACTGGAAGCCGCCAACTTTCAGGGCATCTATTGCGCCAGCTTCGGCGACGGCATGGGGCTCTGCCTTTCGATGGCCCACGC
>CAYTBM010000057.1:7039-14593 GCA_964436025.1 uncultured Anaerolineaceae bacterium | reverse complement strand
GGGATTCGCCAGATGGGCCAGTGGCGAAGCCAGCCGCGGGCAGGAGCAGATGGACCGTCCTCGGCGCGCGAGGTGACCGCAGAATGACGTCGGCTTGCTGGCACGGAAATTGAACCTACGAATAAGCGATCGCGTCTCACTGTGCATTGACGAGCGCGATGGGCAACCGTAGACAGCTCCAGCATGAAGGTCATCGCTGCTGCGGTTTGCGCGCTTGTTCTCGCCGCTTCTCCGTTGACAGCGTCGGCCACTGCCCCCACAGATCCGAGCCCGGAAGGACAGGACGACGACTTCGGCGTGAGCTGACCGACATCTTCGCATCCATGGCGGACGTGCTTGCGAGATACCAGGACCAGGCCAATGAGGCATATCTCGGTTCAGCGTCCGCACGATTCGCAGGCCCTGGCAGGCCAACTGGCAGAGACGTTTCGAGGTCGATGACGGCTTACCGACGGGTCACCCTGGAAGACTTGGCCCGAAACGCCCGCCATGTCCTGTATCATCCGGCCCAATGTCAGACGAGCCTGTGGGCGTCCTTATCATCGGGGCCGGGGCCTCGGGCGGCGCCTTCGCCTGGAGCATCGCCGACCTCGGCACCAGCGTCCTTTGCCTCGAACAGGGGCCGTGGATGCGTCAGAGCGACTACCCCACCAACTTCATCGACTGGGAATCGCGTTCGCTCGGCCCATTCGCCACGAACCCCAACGTCCGGCGGTTGGCCCAGGATTATCCCGTCAACGATTCGGATTCGCCGATTCAGCCGCTGATGTTCAACGCAGTGGGGGGCAGCACGATTCTCTGGGCCGCGCACTTCCCCCGCTTCACCCCCGGCGATTTCCGCGTACGGACGGAAGACGGTGTCGCCGATGACTGGCCCATCTCCTACGACACGCTGGAACCGTTCTACGCTGTCAACGACCGCATGATGGGTGTTTCCGGCCTCGCCGGTGATCCTGCCTACCCGTACCACGAGCCACCATTGCCTCCGCTCGCTCTCGGCGCGCCGGGCAACGCGGTGGCCCGCGGCTTCGAACGGCTGGGTTGGCACTGGTGGCCGTCGGACAGCGCGATCACATCGCAGGAATACGAAGGAAGGGCGCCCTGCATCAATCTCGGTTCATGCGGCAGCGGCTGCACCCAGGGCGCGAAGGCCAGCACCGACATCACCTACTGGCCGGCGGCGCAGCGCAAGGGGGTCCAGTTACGCACGAACTGCAGGGTGAAGGAGATCACCGTCCGCTCCGACGGCATGGCGGATGGCGTGCTCTACTACGACGCAGATGGGGTGCTTCGGGAGCAGAAGGCGGAGATCGTGGTCCTCGCCTGCAACGGCATAGGGACGCCGCGCCTGTTGCTCAATTCAAAAAGCGATCAGCATCCCGATGGCCTGGCGAACAGTAGCGGACTTGTCGGAAAGAACCTCATGTTCCACCCCTACGCGCTCATCCGCGGCACGTTCGAGGAAGAGCTCAACGGCCGGCGTGGGCCTGGTGGCTGTACCTTCTGGAGCCACGAGTTTTACAAGACCGATCGTTCACGCGGTTTCGTCCGCGGGTACTCCTACGAAGGCACGCGCGGCAGCGGTCCGGCGATGACGGCGCTCTGGGGAATGGCGACAGGCCGGGTGCCCTGGGGTGAAGCGCACCACGACGCCTTCGCGAGGCTAAACGGGCATGTCGCGGGGATGGTGGCCATCACCGAGGACCTGCCGGACGAGGCGAACACGGTCACGCTGGATCCCGAGCTTACCGACGCCCACGGCATCCCGGCGCCGAAGGTTACCTATACGCTGAGCGAGAACAGCCGTCGCCAGCTGGCGCACGCGGTGGATCGCGGCGGCGAGGCCCTCAGAGCGGCGGGTGCCGTCGATGTTTACGCCGAACAGCTGATGCGCACCGCCGGCTGGCACCTCATGGGCACCGCGCGGATGGGCACCGATCCCGATCGATCCGTCGTCAACGAGTGGGGCCGCGCGCACGACGTGAAGAACCTGTTCATCATCGACGGCAGCATTTTCGTTACATCAGCCGGCGTGAATCCGACTTCGACTATCCAGGCCCTGGCCCTCTATGTAGCCGATTCGATCAAGAAGAACGTGGACCAGTTGTTCTCATGAGTGCGCTGCGAGACGCCGTCTTTCTCAGTGCGCTGCTCAACACGCTCATCCCGCCCAGGGGCGTCATGCCCGGCGCCGGCGGCCTGGGCATCGAATTTGCAGTCGCCGACGCGATCGCCGCCGACGGACAGCCGGGGCAGTCCGTCATCGCCGAGCTGGCGCGCCTCGAGGAACGGAACCCTGGCTTCGCCAGGCTTGTGGCCGCGGAACGCCCATCGCTGGTCGAGGCCGCGCTCAACCCTGCAGCGCTGCGGGTAGTGCTCCGCCACGTCTACCTCGCGTATTACCAGCATCCCGCCGTGCTCGCAGCACTCGGCGAACCGCCGCGCCCGCCGTTTCCAGAAGGCTTCGAGATTGAACCTACCGACCCGGAACTGCTGGCCGCGATCCAGGCGCGAAAGAAGTAGGGGCGGCCGACCGCGGAGGTCGGGTGCGCCGAAAATGCCGTATCAGAGTCTGTGCACTGAACCGGTCGGGCAGGGTTGTGCAGCTTGGGACGCGTGAACTCTGTAGCATTCGCACCAACCCAATCGAGGAGCCACGGCGTGGACGTCAACCCCGAGAAAGCCGGCTTCGATGCCGCGCGGATTAACCGCATTACCCGCCACCTGGCTGACAACTACGTGACGCCCGGGAAGATCGCGGGTTGCCAGACGCTGGTGGCGCGGCACGGGCAGGTGGCGTATTTCAGCACTCTCGGCTGCGCGGACAGCGAACGTGGAGAGCCGCTCCGCGACGACTCCATCTTCCGCATCTATTCGATGACGAAGCCGATCACGTCGGTCGCGCTGATGGCGCTCTACGAGCAGGGCTATTTCCAGCTGAACGACCCGGTTTCGCGCTACCTGCCTTCGTGGAAGGACCAGAAAGTCTGGGTTGGGGGAGACGCCGACAATCCGGAAGTTAAAGCTCCGGACCAGCCGATGACGTTTCGTCACGTGTTGAGCCACACGGGTGGACTCACGTACGGCGGGACAAACCACCCCGTGGACAAGATTTTTCGCCGGGAAGGGGTCAATCGCGATCGCAATGAGTCGTTGAGCACGTTCATCGAGAGGCTGGCCAAGGTCCCGCTCCGTTATGAGCCTGGCACGCACTGGATGTACTCGGTGTCGACTGACGTGTGTGGCGCGCTGGTGGAGGCGATCTCGAAGCAGCCGTTTGACGAGTACCTGAACGAGAACGTTTTCGAGCCCCTGGGGATGAAGGACACGGCGTTCTGGGTGAGCCCGGAGAAGCGAGGGCGATTCACCGCGAACTACCAGCGCAACCCGGACCGTACGCTCAAGCTGATCGATGACCCGAGGGGCGACAGCCAGTACTACACGCCGCCGGTCTTCCTCTCGGGTGGTGGCGGGCTCACGAGCACCACAGCGGACTACTTCCGGTTCTGCGAAATGCTGCGCCGTGGAGGGGAGCTCGACGGCGCGCGCATCCTCGGGCCGCGCACGCTGGAGTTGATGCACAAGAACCACCTCGCCGGTGGCAAGGACCTCTCGAGCATGGCCATCGGCGCGTTCAGCGAGACGGCGTACGACGGCGTAGGTTTCGGGCTGGGTTTCGCGATGACGCTCGGCGAGGTTGAAGCCGGGAGTCTCGGTGCTGGCGACTATTACTGGGGCGGCGCCGCGAGCACCATTTTCTGGGTAGATCCGAGGGAGGACCTGGTCTGCATCTTTATGACGCAGTTGATGCCCTCCGCGACGTTCAACTTCCGTGGGCAACTGAAGAACATCATCTATTCGGCGATTGTGGATTGACCGGCGGTCTGGAGGGGTAGACCGTGCCACGGATGAAGCCGGAACGTTTGGAGGAATTCCTCCGTGCGCCGATCACAGGCGTGTTGGCGACGCTGCGGAAGAACGGCATGCCGTACACGGTGCCCGTGTGGTGGCTCTGGAAGCCCGACGGCATCTGGATTACCGGCACCTACAACCGGGTTTGGTGCAAGCAACTCCTGGCGGACCCAAGGGCGTCGCTGTGCATTGAATCGAACGCACCGCTCTCAGGACATGTCGAGTTTGATGGCCATGCTGCAGCGGTGCACCCGCAGGACAGCGACATCTGGCCGATTTCCCGAGAACTGGCGGAGAAATACGTGGGCCGTGGCGATCCAGCGAACCGGGAGCGGGTCAACGCGTTTTTCGACAACATGCGGACTGAGCCGCGGTTGCTGTTCCGGCTGACCCCGGACGTTACACGGGCGATCGACATGAGCGTCTACCGCGGGAAGCGCGCGGACCGTGAGTTCCAGAGCCTGGGCGCGCCGGCAGGCGCCGAGCGCACCGTGGCAAACGATTCCTAGTCGAAACCTTCTGCCTTGAATGGACCGTCGCGCCAGGCGAGCGCGGCCTTGAGTCCCTGGTCGGCCGAGATGCGGCCAAACTCCCCCGCGCCGGGGCGGTCGCGGCCGCTGAGGACGTGCCAGGACCAGCCATTGGCCAGGGCTGTCTTGAAGCCCATGATCTCGTAGGACTGGTTGAGCGACTGCTTGTTTGCGGAGATCAGGTCTGGCGCGATGGAGGCCATGGCGCGCAATTCGCGCATTACCTGGTCTTCCAGCTGGTCAGCGGGGAAGCTCTTTGCCACCCAGCCCATCTCAGCGGCTTCTTTCCCGGAAATCGAGTTGCCGGTGAGTTGCAGGTACTTCGCCTGGGCCATGGTCATTTTCCAGGGGAAGTACAGCACGTCGGGTGTGGTCATGCCGCGCATTGGGGGGTAGCCGATGCGGGCGTCATCAGCGACGAAGGCGATGTCGCACATGGACATGAGTTCGGTGCCGCCGGCCAGGCAGTGGCCGTGCACTTTTGCCACGACGGGCTTGAGCAGGTCCCAGATGGTGAGCCAGTCGCGCAGGCAACTGCGGGCGAACTGGTCGGTCCAGGAGGCGAAGTGCGGCGATTCGACCCAGCCGTCCGGCCGTACAACGGTCTCGCGGTTGTAGGCGTTGCCGTCAGCCTGGCGAGGCGAAGGCGTAATGTCGTACCCGCTGCAGAACGAGGGCCCGGCGGCATCGATGAGGATGACGGTGACCGAGTCGTCGGCCTCGGCGGTGCGGAGCGCGTGGACGAGCTCTTTGCGGAGGTCAAAGCTGAGTGCGTTGCGCTTTTCCGGGCGGTTGAGCGTGATGCGGGCCACCCGGTCGGCGACGTTGTAGAGAATGTTGTCGTAAGTGGTGGGCATCTGTTCCTCCAGGTCCCGAATTTCGAGCGTTAGCCGTAGACCGGCATGCCAATGGGCGCGTCGGTGGTTATTCCGCCGGCGTAGAGTTGTTCGACCGCCGCGGAGTCTAGCCCAAGCAAGCGGCGGAAGACGTAGTCGTTGCCTTCGCCGAACTGGGGCGCCGCGCATCGCAGTGCGGGCGGCGTGGCGCTGAATTGCCAGGGGTAGCCCGGGTAGGGAAAGACGCCCGTGTCCGGGTGGTCGATCCAGATGAAGGCCTGGCGGGCGAAGAGGTGTGGATCGCTATGCAACTGCCAGTTGTGGAGGATGGGCGCGGACGGGATGCCCGCAGCCTGCAACGCGCGGACGCACTCCCGCTGCGACTGAGGGCGAGTCCACTCGGCGACGGCAGCCTCGATGGCCCCGCGGTCGCCATTGGGTGAAGGCGGCAGACCCGCGAGTGCTGCGAGCGCCGCGTACTGCTCCGGAGTGCGGCACACCAACGCTACCCAATCGTCGGAGGCGCCTGTGGGGAATGCGCCGGAGGGCACCGCGCCCGGTTCCGCGTTTCCGGCCGGTTCCATCAGGCGGCCGGTCTGGTGGAGGTGGGTGAAGCTGCGCAGCATGAAGGGGAGCGCGGCCTCCATGAGCGAGACATCCAGGTGGCAGCCTTCGCCAGTTCGATCGCGGTGGTCCAGGGCGGCGAGGATGGCAATGACGGCCTGTGCGCCGCCGATGGGGTCCGCGACGAAGGTCCCGGTGCGGTATGGCGTGCCATCGCCATAGCCGGTGATCGCGGCGAGGCCCGTGGCCGCTTCGATATTCGATCCGAAGGCTACCCAGTCGCGCCGGGCGCCGGTCGCACCGAAACCGCTGATGGATGCCATCACGAGACGCGGGTTCGCTTCGCGCAGGACGTCATAACCCACGCCAAGGTTGGGCATGACCCTGGCGCTGTTGTTCTCGACGACGACGTCGGAGCGGCGGACGAGTTCGAGAAAGAGCTCGCGTCCGCGGTTGGTCGCGAGGTTGAGCGAGAGCCCGCGCTTGTTGCGGTTCATCTCGTTGAAGTAGCCCGAGCGGTTCCAGTGGTATTTGCCGGGGATCTTGCCGGGATAGTGGCTGGCGCGCGTGGCGGGTTTGGTTGCCAACTCGATCTTGATAACCTCCGCGCCGAGGTCCGCGAGGTGGCGACCAGCGATCGGGCCCGCCCAGTTGTTCGTCAGTTCGAGGACGCGCAGGCCCGCGAGCGCGGACCCTCCCGCGGCAGAGCCGCCTGTGGCTGTGGGCGCTGGCGCTGTGCGTATGGGGGCGGCGTCGCGATCGAGCAACGCGGCGAGCCGTTCTTCGCTGTGTGGTTCCCATTCGAAGGACCAACGGACCGGACGGCCGGGAAGCGGCTGGCCATCGACGGGCTGGAAGAACCTTCGCTCCGCGAGGACGGGATCGTTCAGCAGGCGGGCAGCATCGCTGACCGGCGTGACCGGGATACGGAGGTCCTGGCCGCCATCGACGATTTCCGCGACTGTGCGGCCCTTGCACCATTCGGCGACGAGCTCCCAGAGCTGGGGCGCGTTTTCGAGCCAGGCGGGGATTGTGCTCCAGCGCGGGTCGTCCATCAGTTCGGGCTGCTCGATGAGAAGCAGGATGTTGGGATAGAAGGCCATCTGGTAGAAGAAGACCCAGCCGTCCTTTGCCCGGAAGACATCGGATCCCGCGCGGGTGAGAATGCGTCCCTCGTGCGTCCAGGCGACGGTGGTGCTCCAGTGCGCGCCGAGCATGGCCTCCACGCCGGTGACTTCCACTTCCTGGCCCTGGCCGGTGCGGGCGGCGTGGCGGGCCGCTGCGAGGGCGGCCAAAGCGAGCTGCATGCCCGCGTGGAACTGGGCCTGATAGCCGGGTACGCGGAGCGGTTCCCGCGTGGGCTCGCCTGCCAACGACCAGTAGCCGCCCATGGCGTAGTCGGTCAGTTCGTCCGCGGCCCATCCTGCATAGGGCCCGCTTCGACCGAAGTGGTCAGCGTTCGCCACCACGAGGGAAGGGTTGGACGAGCCGAGCTCGTGGACCAGCTGCCCCCAGGGCAGCTCAGTGGCGGCGAAGTCGCAGAGTAGGAGATCGAATTCGGCTGCCAGGCCGGGAAGGGCTGTGCGGAGCTCCGGAAGCGAGGAGGCGCGGACAACGCGGTCGGTGCCGCGTTCGAAGTAACGGCGAAAGAGCGGGTCGTCGGGCCAATCGCCCGGGCGGGCGGACCACTGCCACCAGCTGACGTTCGCTCC
>CAYTBM010000057.1:0-6939 GCA_964436025.1 uncultured Anaerolineaceae bacterium | reverse complement strand
TCGGGCGGTGCTGGTAGAACGCCCAGTACAGTTGGCCGGATCAGGGCCACCAAGCGAGGGGAACGACCAGGAATGGCAGAGAATTACTGGACGCGCATAGCCACGCGCCGCTACACCCGGCGGGGAATCCTTGGCAGTGCGACCGCGGCGGGCGCGCTCATCGCTGTCGGCTGCGGCGATGACGACGATTCGAATGGCGGCGGAGGCGGCGACGCGACGAATACCGTGCCGGCGAACACCACGCCTGTCGAGGGCATCACCGACTACCCGAAGTACACCTCCGTGGTGAAGGCTTCGGAGTACATCCAGAAGTACAACTGGCGGAACCTGCCGAAGCCCCAGCTGCCCGCCCGGCGAGGTGGCAGCTACACGCATGCCGTGGGCCTTGTGCCGCCTCACTTCGACCCGTTCGGGCCACTGGTGAATTCGTACACCGTCCCGACCAACCTGCGCCAGATCTACAACCAGCTCACGCGCCTCAAGATGGAGTGGGACGCCGATCTCGACCACGCGATCCCCGAGGGCGAGCTTGCGTCAGGCTGGGAGCAGGTGGACGCGCAGACGCTTAACTTCAAGCTGCGCCAGGGCATCAAGTTCCAGGACATCGCGCCGGTGAACGGCCGGGCGCTTTCTTCGAAGGACGTGAAGTACAGCCTGGAGAACTACCAGAAGACGCCGATTTCCGGGTACTTCGAGGCCGTGGACAAGATTGACACGCCGGATGACAACACGGTGGTCGTTAAGTTCAAGCAGCCGGCAGCCTACTTCTTGAACCTCATCAGCGGCCCATCGACGAGCATCCTTCCGACGGAGTTGGATGAGAAGGGCCGCCGCGAGAACCCTGTGGGGACCGGCCCCTTCCAGCTCAAGGGCGGCGACTACAAAGTCAACCAGTCCGTGAAGTACGTGCGCAACCCGGGTTACTGGGAGACGCGGAACGGCATCCAGCTGCCGTACCTCGATTCGGTCGAGACCATCACGCCCGCTGACGCCACCGTCGCACTGGAAGGTTTCCGCAACGGCCAGTTCGATTCCACGGCGTACGCCAACACCTTCAGCCTCGTCGACAACATCCTTCAGACGAACCCGAAGACGATCGTCCAGGTCGTTTCGGATCACCCGAGCGTCATCTACTACCTGGGGATCAACAACGACAACCCGAAGTGGAAGGACGAACGCGTGCGCCGGGCGGTGGCCTACGCGCTCGACCTCCAGCAGATCATCGACATCGCGCTCGAGGGCTCGGCTACGCCGGGCTGCCTTGTGGACTGGGCTTCGATGGGCATGAAGGTGCCCCCGCAGCTCAAGGAGATGGACGAGGCACTGCAGAAGGCCGACCCCGGCAAGGCGAAACAACTGCTGAAGGAAGCCGGCCAGGAGAACCTGAAGCTCTCGATTCTCTTCACGAGCACTGACACGCGGGGCCAATCGATCTTCAGCATCATGAAGGAGCAGCTGAAGGCCGCGGGCATCGATGCAACGGCTGATACCAAGGACGGCACGTCCGTCTCGAACGCGCTGTACGGCGGCGGTGTGGAGGACATGATCCTCACCACGCAGCTACCGGCCGGGCCGGACGCCGACGTATTCACGTACCAGTTCATGCACAGCCAGGGCACGTCCAACTGGTTCCACATCAAGGACTCGAAGATGGACGAGCTGTCGCTGAAGCAGCGGACGATCCTCGACCCGACGGCGCGTCAGAAGGCCGTCAAGGATGTCTGGACGTACGCCATGGAGAAGATGTTCCTCATCCCGGTGGCTTCGCCGGCATTCATCCGGGCGCGTCAGCCCTGGCTGAACAACTGGCAGAACCACCGCTACCTCGACCCGCTTGGGTGGGGCGCCCACATTCACGGCCTCATGTGGTTCGGTGATGGCGCGCCCAGCAACAAGAAGGGTTAGTTCACGGGTTCCCCCTTGGTCCCGCCCGGCCCCAGTACCGGGCGGGACCGCCCTTCCCATCAACCTGAAACTGAGCCGCCTATGCAACGGTATATCGTCTGGCGCCTGATCTGGGCGCTGCCAACGCTCCTCCTGGTTTCCTTCGCGATTTTCGCCATGGTGCGGGTGATCCCTGGTGACGCGATCACCGCCCAGTTCACGACCCAGGGGAATATTTCGCCGGAAGACATCGCGAAAGCGCGCAAGGAACTCGGCATCGACCGTCCCTTGCTGGTGCAGTACGTGGAGTGGCTGGGCGATGTGGCCCGTGGCGATTTCGGCAACTCACTGGTTACGCGCACGGACACACTGACGCTCATCAAGGACGCCGTCCCGGTATCGTTCGAGATCGCAATCATCGGCATCGCGTTTTCGCTGATCCTGTCAATCCCGTCGGGCGTGCTTGCGGGCGTGAAGTCCAACACGGGTGTGGACTACGTCCTGCGCCTGTTCGCGCTGCTTGGCCTGGCCATTCCGGGCTTCTGGCTCGCGATCCTGCTGCTCGTGCTGCCTTCGATCTGGTTCGGCTACCTTCCGCCGCTGCGATACGTGCCGTTCACGAGCGATCCCGCTACCAACCTGCAGCAGTTCATCCTGCCCGGGTTCGCGGTGGGATTCGTCAGTGCGGCTGTGCTGATGCGGATCACGCGTTCGTCCATCCTGGAGGTGATCCGCGCGGACCACGTGCGGACGGCGCGGGCGAAGGGTCTCGCGGAGCGTTCAGTGGTGATGCGCCACACCCTCAAGCTGGCCTTCATCCCGGTGGTCACCGTGCTTGGCGGCCAGATCGCGAACGTGATTACAGGGACGGTGATTGTGGAGCAGGTGTTCGGGTTGCCCGGTACCGGGCGGCTGCTGGTGCAGGCCATCAACCAGCGGGACTACCCGCTGATCCAGGCGATGGTGATGCTCGTCGCCGTGATTGTGCTGGTGGTGAACCTGTTGGTGGACATAAGTTACGCGTGGCTGGACCCGCGGATCCGCCTGGGAGGCCGAGGATGATCGCACCGGGGACTTCAGACCTCGGCTCGGCGCCGGGCCAGGGTATCGTGCTCTCCCGCCCGGCCTGGAAGCGCTTCGGCCGGTCACTCTGGCTGGCGGCCAGGCGCCAACCGCTGGGAGCGGTGGGCGCTGTCCTCGTGGGGATGTTCATCGTCCTCGCCTGCTTCCCGGGCGTGTTCGCGCCGTACCGTCCGGACCAGATCGGCGCCGGATTGCGGCTGGAAGACCCGAGCTGGAAGCACCCGATGGGCACCGACTCGATAGGCCGCGACGTGCTGAGCCGAATCATTTACGGAGCGCGGATATCGGTGCTGATTGGGTTCGGCGCGGTGGCGGTGGGGTCGGCCATCGGTACGGTCATCGGGCTGCTGACGGGCTACTTCGGCGGGATCATCGATGCACTCATGCAACGGCTCATTGACGCGATGATGACGGTGCCGGGGCTCGTGCTGGCGCTGGTCATCGTCTCGATCTGGGGTCAGGGCGTGACCCAACTCATCCTGACTATCGCGGTGCTGATGGTTCCGGGAACCGCGCGTGTGGTGCGCGCGTCCATCCTTTCGGAAAAGACCAACCAGTACATCGAGGCGGCGCA
This sequence comes from uncultured Anaerolineaceae bacterium, assembly GCA_964436025.1. Lineage (GTDB taxonomy): Bacteria > Chloroflexota > Dehalococcoidia > Tepidiformales > Tepidiformaceae > Amarobacter. The sequence continues at coordinate 3,398 of CAYTBM010000057.1, read as the reverse complement.
CGTCATCGGGTGTTCGAACTGGCGGATCATGTTCCGCCACCTGCTTCCCAACGTGATGGCCTCGATCATCGTGATCATGTCGGTGATGGTCGGTGTGGCGATCCTGGTGGAAGCGGCGCTGTCATTCCTGGGGCTCGGGGTGCGGCCACCGACCGCGTCGTGGGGGCAGATGCTCAGCATCGATGGGCGGACTTACATGTTGCAGCAGCCGTGGCTTGCCATCTGGCCGGGCGCGGCCATCTCGGTGATCGTGCTTTCGCTCAACCTGCTTGGCGACGCGCTGCGGGATCTCACCGATCCAAAGCTGCGCATGCGCTGAACGATGTATCCGGCGCGGCGTGCCCCGGGACCGGGGCGAGGCCGCGGGCAACACTTGAATCGCCACGAAGGAGACTGGTATGGAGGACTTCCGCGCGCTCGGCAAGCGGCTGAGCAACTGGGGGCGCTGGGGCGCCGACGACGAGAAGGGGACGGTCAACCACATCACGCCGGAACGGCTGGTGGCGGCCGGTGGCCTGATCAGGAAGGGCGCGATTTTCGACCTCGGTATCCCGATGGACGCGAACGGCCCTCAGCCGGGCGGCAACCGGATCAACCCGGTCCACTTGATGCGGGAAACCGGGCAGGGGCAGAACCTTCCCGGCGGCTTCCACTTCGCGGACGACTACATTTTCATGCCGCTCCAGGGCTCTTCGCAGTGGGACGCGCTGGCACACGTGTACTACGACGACCAGCTCTACAACGGGTATCCGGCGAGCAGCATCGGCCTTCACGGGACGGACTACGATTCGATCGACAAGCTGGCCAAGGGCGTCGCCGGGCGCGGAGTCCTGCTGGACATCGCGAGGCTGAAAGGGGTCGAATGGCTGGAAGCCGGCTATGCCATCAGCCCGGCTGACCTGGATGCAGCTGTCGCGGCGCAAGGCGTGACGCTCAAGCCGGGCGACATCCTCCTGGTGCGGACTGGTTGGCGAAAGAAATTCGTCGCGGAGCAGGACGCGCGGGCGTTCATGACGGGTGAACCGGGCCTTGGCATCGCCTGTTGCGAGTGGTTGCATGCGCGCGACATCTCGGCGGTGTGCTCGGATAACTGGGCGATCGAAGTGCTGCCTGGCGAGGACCCCGCGGTGGCGCTCCCTGTCCACATGGTGCTTATCCGCGATATGGGTATGACGCTGGGCGAGATCCTGGACTTCGAGGAGCTCTCCCAGGACTGTGCGGCGGACGGAGTATGGGAGTTCTTCTTCTGCTGCCCGCCGCTGAAGTTCACTCGCGCGGTGGGCTCGCCCATCAACCCGCTGGCGATCAAGTAGGATTCGCCGTCGCGGCTCACGGCAGAGGGAGGTCTCGGAATGCCAAAGATGTCGGTTGCGGAACGTGAGGAACTGCTGACGCAGCGCGGCCAGCTGTGCCGGATCGCGACGGTAACGCCCGAGGGCGCGCCGCACGTGACGCCGATCTGGTTCATCTACGAGGATGGGACTGTGTTCGTGACGCCTCGGGCCGAGTCGACCTGGCTCACGAACCTTCGGCGGGAGCCGCGGGTGGCCATCGCGATCGATGAAGAGCCCTCGCCGTATCGCAAGATCACCATCGAGGGCACGGCCGAAATCCGGCACGACGTGGGGGACGACGACGCCTGGCGCGATCTGTACCGCCGCATCGCGACGAAGTACACCAGCCCCGAGGGCGCGGAGGCATACATCCAACGCACAATCGACCAACCGCGGGCGCTGATTGCGGTGACGCTTTCGGAGGCGGTCGTCCGGACCTGGCGCATGCCGGTGGGCGCGGAAGATGGCACGGGCATCTGGCACCGCCGGTACTACAAGGACGGATCCGTCATGGCGGAGCAGGCAGACCGGCTGAAGAACTGAACGCCTGCCCCGCGTGAAACCAGAAGAGGCCGCGACGTGAGTCGCGGCCTCTTCGGCGTCCCTCTCCTGTTGAATCAGATACCGGCGAGTTGTTTGGCGAAGGCGAGAGTGCGGCGGGAGTCGTAGGCGCGGGAGATCATGAGTTTTTCGGCTTCGAGGGAGCCCTCGGCGTGGATAGCGAGGACGGCGTGGTAGCCGCCGAAATCGCCGGTGGTGAGGTCCGAGACCATGTTCATGGCGCGGGTGCGGACTTCACCGTCGATGCCGGCGCGGCCGCCGAGGTACTTGCGGAGGAGGTCGCCGGTCTCGGGCGAGGCGAAATCCTCGACGCCGGGGCCGGTGACGAGCATGCCGCCGGCGATGTCCTGCACGTGCTGGAGGGCTTCGTGGTAGTGGTGGGCGAAGTGGTACTTGGCCATGTTCGTGGTGAGGGCGTCTGGGGCGAAGATGCCGTCTGCGTCGGCCTGGCCGCGGATGGCAGCCATCTCGGTGAGGGCGCGGAGGGTTTCGGCGTAGCTGATCAGCCAGATGAGCTTGTCGCGGACGTGGGCGGCTTTGGAGATGCCGTTGAGGTCCGCCATGAGCAGGGCCGAGCCGATGAGGGCGTCGACCAGCGGCAGCTTGTAGGAGACAGCGGTGAAGCGGTGGTATTCGACGAAGCCGAGGGCCATGGCGCCGGCGAAGTCGTACTCGCCGGCCATGAAGACGCGGTCCCAGGGGACGAAGACATCGTCGAAGATCGTGATCGTCTCCATCATCTTGCGGTCGGCGGAGAGGGGCGCGTCGAACTCACTCTTGGGGCTGCCACCGTAGGGGCTGGCAACGAGCTTGAGGCCCGGGGTGTTGACGGGGATGGCGAAGGAGACGGCGTAGTCCTTGTCGGCTTCGGCCATGGCGCGGGTGGGGAGGACGATGAGCTCGTTGACGTTGGTGGTGCAGGAGGTATGGATCTTGGCGCCGCGGACGACGATGCCGTCGGGGCGGCGTTCGACGATACGGGTGTACATGTCTGGGTCGGGCTGGTTGAGGGGTCCGGCGGAGCGGTCGCCCTTGACGTCGGTCTGGGCGACGGAAAGGGCGAGGTCGTTGTCGCGGCAGTGCTTGTAGAAGGCCTGGACGCGCTCGAGGTAGTCGGTCTCGTACTTCTGGTCGATCTGGCGGGAGACGCGGTGGAGGGCGAAGAGGGCGTCGGTGCCGATTTCTTTGACGAGGACGACGAGGGTCTTGCCGAGGGCGGTGGCGGCTTCGATGAGCTGGGAGCGCTTGAGGAGGTCGTCGGTGGAGGCTGGGAGCTTGTAGTAGCGGGAGTAGGTGTCGCCGTTCTCGTTGATGACGGCGAGGTCTTTGTACTGGGGGTCTTCGGCCATTTCGAAGTCGAGGGCGGCGTGGTGGACGGCCTTCTTGATGACGGGGTGAGTGGTGACGTCGTGCACCTGTTCGCCGCGGTAGAAGACGGTGCGGTCGTCCCGGACCGACTCGATGTACTGCTGCGGTGTGCGAAGACCCATGAAGGTAATTCCT
>CAYTBM010000056.1:0-14644 GCA_964436025.1 uncultured Anaerolineaceae bacterium | reverse complement strand
TCGTTGAAGTGGTGGTCGCCCATGACCAGCACCTGCGTGTCCTCCAGCCGCGCCAACTGCCGGATTAGCTCCGCCACGATGGCGATGTACCGCTCGTAGGAGAGAATCGGGGACGCGCCGACTACCCGCCGTGCCAGGCGCCGCGCAACCGTCGTGCGCACAACCTGGCCGCGCCCGCTTTGCGCCTCATCAGCCCGCGTACGCTCGAACCGCTTCACGTACGCCGCCTCGGCACGCGCCGCAAAGCGGCCGGCCCGCTGGCCGAGGCGCTGCTCCACACGGCTCTTCACGGTCGTGAACGCGCACCAGTAGGTGGCCAGCGGGTACACCACGATGTCGGGCTGAGCTTCTTGCACGAGGTCCATCGCGTAATCGACGGCATTCGGGCGATACGGCGCGAACCGCCAGCTATCGACCTCGACGTCGCTGCCCAGTTCCTCCGAGAGGCGCTGCTGGACGAGGACCGGCCAGGACTTCCCGCGGTCGGCGAGCTTCTGCCCGGTGGTGTCGCTGTTGCCGATGACAGAGATGCGCATCAGTGCAAAGGATTGCCGCAACCTGGCGAACGAAAAAAGAGGGCACGGAGAGCACGCTCCGGCCCCCGAAGCCATCACTCCGGCGGGCTACTCGGCCTTCAGCTCCCTGCGAATGGTGTTGCAGATTTCCTCCGTCGCACCCTCGCCGGGGAGCGCGAAGGCCATCTTGTTGATGGTGACCGCGATGCTGAGGCCCACCTCTGGATCGCAGAACGCGGTCGCGCCGCCTGCGCCCGGATGGCCAAACGCGCTCACGCGGCGGCCCATCGCCCCCACCACGCCGTTGGTTTCGCCGCCGAAGAAGAAGCCGATGCCCTTTTTCACCGGCGTGCCAAGGACGAGGTCGACCTGGTCGGTCATCAGCCGCTGCATGTGCGGCAGCCGCTCCTGCGTTACCAGCCGGACGCCATCAACCGAACCATCGGTGGCGAGCGCCGAGTACATCTTCGCGAGCGCGCGCGCCGTGAAATGGCCGTTGCCGGAGGGCAGGCAGGCCTGGCGGATCGGCATCGTGTTGAAGCTGTCCCACATGTCCAGCGGCATCGCCTTGTGGAAATCGCTGTCGGCGGGCAAGCCAAGCCCCTCGCCCGCGGGGTGGATTTCGAGCGTGGTCAGCCGATGGTCCAGGCCCTCCGGGATGCCGACGAACATGCTATCCGCCACGCCGATGGGCCCGGCAATGTCCTCCGCGATGACCTGCTTGATGTGGCGGCCGCTCGCGCCCTGCACCATTCCTCCCGCCAGCCAGCCATGCGTAACGGCGTGGTAGCCAGTCGCGCTGCCCGGTTCATAGGCCGGGACGCCTTCCTCCATGCGCTTGATGCCTGCGTCCCAGTCGGTGATGTACTCGGTCTTGAACGGCCCTGCCGGCATCGCGTGCAGGCCGGCCTGGTGGCTAAGGACCTCAGCTACAGTGATGCGGTCCTTGCCGTGCTGCGCGAACGCGGGCCAGTACTTCGCCGCCGGAGCGTCGTAATCGAGCAAGCCGCGGTCGGCCAGGATGTGCACGGCCAGCGCGGTCACGCCCTTCGTCACGGAGAAGCTCAGGAACAGCGAATCCGGCTGCACCGGCCGCGCGTCGTCTGGACCCATCTGCCCGGCCCAGGCATCGACCACCGGCTTGCCGCCCTGGTAGGCGGCAACCTGCACGCCAACCTGGCGGCCGTCGGTCACCTGCTGTTCGATGAGGGCCTGGATTGTCCGGTTCGCGGCGGTCTCGGCGAGCGAGCGGGGTTCGGTCGTGGTCATGAGCGGCCTCCGTAGTGTGCGCGGCGCATTAGGCCACAAGCCTGCCCGCTTGCCAAACGCCCCTCACACAACTTCGAAGGAAATCGCGCCCAGCGGCCCGAAGTCCGCTCGCACCGCATCTCCGACGGCAATATCGAACGGGTCGATGTACGAACCACCGATGATCCAGTCGCCGGCCCGCAGCGATTCGCCATACTCGGCCAGCGTCGTCGCGACCAGCGCCACAATCTCGCCCAGGTCGTCGGGGTAACGGCCCGGCAGCGCGGTGCGCACCGGTTCTCCGTTGTTGGTAACGCTCGGGAAACCCGCGGCGACGAGCCCCCGCGCAAGACCCACCTCCGCGCTCGGCCCAAGCAGCACGGCCTCGTGCAGGATGTCGTGCGCGAGCAGCTCATCGACGGGGAATAGCGGCTTCACACCGTCGACGAATTCGATAGCGGGAGCGATGGCCGCGATGGCGTCCCGGGCAGCCTCCGCGGTGGCGCCGGCAGCGACGTCCCGCCCGACGAGGATTGCCGTCTCTGCTTCCACGCGCGGTTTCGCTCCCGCGGGCGGCGCGTACGGCTCGCCCTCGCGGATCAGCCGCCGGCCGTCGAGCCAGCCAACGATCGGCCCCGGCAGGCCCAGCCGCTGCTGCGCGGCGGGGTCGTTTAGCCCGATCTTCCAGCCAAGCCGCGGCATGCCCGCCCCCTGAGCGGCGTGGAACGCCTGGATCTGCCGCTCCATGCCGGCGGCGATGAGTTCGGAAATGTCGGTCATGGCGGCGATTGTACGCAGCGCTTTGCGTTGCCGTTTTGCCGCAATTAACACATTGTCGATGCGCAAACTCGGGTTCCGCCCGACTATGAAAACGGGGGCGCCGCGCGCGCCACGGAGGACACACGCTTGAAACTGCGGCACTTCTTCATGCTGACCCTGGCCGGGGCGCTGGTCTTCGGCGCCTGCGGCGGAGATGACGACGACGGCTCAGCGGATAACGGGGGCCAGGACTCTGCAACGAAATCCGCCAACGGATCTGACGCCACCAAGGCCTCCGCGGACCCGACCAGGAGTGCTTCGGACGCGACCAGGCCCGCGGGCGACGCCACCAAACCAGCCGCCAGCCCCACCGTCGAGGACGCAGGCTCGGTGTTCGACCGTCTCGCCGGAGACGGCATCAAGAAGACCTACCAGGCCAGTTACGACATGGAGATCACGGCCGCAGGCACCACCCAGAAAGGCACCGCCGTGATGGCGAGTAAGCCGCCGAAGCTGGCCACGAAAGTCACCTTCTCGGGCGGCGACTTCAAAGGTTCGTTCGCGATCATCACCGACGGGACCGACACCTATACCTGCACGGACTTCGGCATCGGCGGCTCCTGCACCAGGTCCTCGGGCGTCGACGACTCGCTCACGCGCGGCCTTGACCTGCAGAAGGCCATCAAAGAAGCCCGCGGCAACTCGGAGATCAAGGAAGTGCAGAAGCGCACCATCGCGGGCAAGTCTTCGCGCTGCTTCGAAACCAGGAGCAAAACCGATGGCAGCGTCACCACGTTCTGCCTCGACGAGAAGGACAGCATCATGACCTACGTCGAGATCGGCGGAATCACGAAGCTGACCGCCACGAGCATCTCCAGCAGCGTCGACGACAAGAGCTTCGAACTGCCGTTCCCCGTGCAGTAGTGCCCGGCCGGTCGGGGCGCATTCTGTCGCGAGGACAACCGGCGGCTAGCTGAGCCCCAGCCGCACCAGCTGGTCGTCGGGCGCCTCGATGGCGATAAGCGCCTGCCGAAGCTTATCCGCGAGTTCGCGCTCCAGCGGCCGCCCGGCGAGGTTCTCCTCTTCGTCCGGGTCCTTCTCCGGCTGGAACAGGTAGTTGCCGGTGAACCGTGTGCTGGCCCAGTGCGGCAACATGTCGCCCGGCTGGAAGGGCTGGCGGATCACCGGCACGCGCGTCCCGGGCATGCGGTCCAGGAAAGCGCGCTCGTCCGGCTTCGGCAGGTTCGGCGGCGCGTTCGGGATGTGCACCGGCATCGTGCTCCAGCGGTTGCTCCACATGGAGATGGGGAAGTTGCCGGCCTCCGGGGCGCGGGCGTATTTCGCCTCGTTGTCCACCAGGTGCACTTCCCGGCCCCACACGCCCAGCAGCGCCCACTCGCGCACCGCGTTCGCCTCTCCCGTGATGAGCGGCACGAGTGACTTCCCGTGCGTCCGGTGTTCCGGTTCAACCCCGAAGATGTGGCAGAGCGTCGCGAAGATGTCCACGCTGGTCGTCAACGCATTCGAAGTCCCTGCCTCCACGCCCGGCCAGCGGATCATCAGCGGGATGTGACCGAGCGGCTCGTACACGGGCACGGCCGGTTTCCCCCAGATGTCGCGCTCGCCGAGGTAGTGCCCGTGGTCCGTGCAGAGGATAACGGCCGTCTCATCGAGCACGCTGTTCCGCTCGAGCGCCTCCATCACCTTCCCGAACCAGGCATCGATCATGGTCAGCTTGCCGCCATACTGGGCCCGCACCTGGAATGCCTGGCGTTCGTTGAGCACGCCTTTGCGTTGCGCGGCCGCGTGGTAGGGCGGCCAGATCAGGTGCGCGCCCTCCCAGGTGTCGTCGTACATGCTTGCGTACGGCTCCGGCGTGTCGAACGGCTCGTGGGGGTCGAACTCGTCGATGAACAGGAAGAAGCGATCGTGAGCGCCGGCGTTGTCGTCGATCCACTTTGCCGCGGCCGCCATCGTCTTCGGCCCCGGGAAGTCTTCCTCGCTGCGGAAGTACCCGCGCGAACTGTCGTATGGCATCCAGCCTCGTCCGAACCCCGGCGCGCCCATCCAGCTCGGGTCGGGCCGCGTCTTCCAGAGATCCCCTTCGTGGCCGCGCTGGTAGTCCCATGCGCTGAAGTCCACGTGGTAGTTCTCGCCGCCGAGTTCGAAGAGATGCGGATGGTCCGAGATCAGCTGGGAGACCACTCCGGCGCGGTGCAGGTGGTGAGTTATCGCGTCTTCCCAGATTTCGATTGAGCCCCACGGCCGCCAGAGGAAGTCCAGCGCCCCACAGAGGATGTCGTGCCGCGCGGGCATGCACGGCAGCGATCCGGCGTAGTGCTTCTCGAAACGGAGCGCCTTCGCAGCGAAGGCATCCAGGTTCGGCGTCGCGAACTCCTTGCCCCCATAGCTGCCCAGCATGTGCCGGTTCAGGCTGTCCAGCAGGACGACAACGACGTTTTTCGGCTGCGCGGGCACGGCTGTGGGGGCGTTTTCCATGGCGCCGAAGTCTACGCTCCCGCGCGGCGAGCGGTGCAGTGGAGGGCCCTTGTCCTGCGGGTGTACCGTGGTCTCAGGAGGTGTCGTCATGACCACCGTCGCCGAAGCGCCCGAACGGGCGATGGAGCGGCTCAACGAGTTGCTGGGCAAGCTCGGAAGCGAGGAGGGCACGGTGCGGCATAACGCCCGCGTCGCCCTTGTCACAGCCGGCTATGTCGCCGTCCCAGGCCTCGTGGACAGACTGGAACACGGCAACAGCCACGCCCGCTGGGAAGCAGCGAAAGCACTCACCACCGTCCGCGATGAGCGCGCGGTCCGTCCTCTCGTAAACGCCCTCACCGACGACGTCCCCGGCGTCCGCTGGCTCGCCGCCGAAGCGCTGGCCAGCATCGGCCGCGGTGTCCTCGAACCGCTGCTCCAGGGCATGCTCGAACACTCGCACTCGCCCTGGTTCCGCGAGGGCGCCCATCACGTCCTGACAACCGTCGGCAAGGGTGACCTGCGCGAACTTGTCCGGCCGGTCCTTCACGCCCTCGAAGCGGTGGAACCGGAGATCGGCGTGCTCGTGCCATCGCATGAGCTCCTCAAAGCGCTCCGGGCGGCTATTGCCTGACATCCTGTCTCCGGAGGGCGCGTGTCCGCGCCCTCCTGGACGCGATGTTCCTCGCGACCGGCGGCTCAGGGCGTCCTCGCCCAGATCCCCCGGCCGGCTTCTCGCGCGGCCGCCTGCGCGGCCCTGAACCGCTCCACGTATTTCACGTCCGGAGGGAACGTGTCGACCGTCGCCAGGCCGGCGAGGACCAGCGCCTCGTTCACCAGCGTGCCGTCTGGGAGCCATACGTAGCGGAGCAGCCGGTCGTAGCGGTCTCGGTCCGCGACATCTTTCTCCAGGCAGACACGTTTCCCGGAGAGGAGCCGCGCGTTCTCGCGCGAGGCTTCCGGCCCGAAGGGCTGCACAGGCGTGTCTGGCTTCACCGTTTCCGGCGCGTCCATCCCGATGTAGCGGACCGGCTGGTTCGCCGGCCCGCCTTCGAAATCCACCCGGACCGTGTCGCCGTCAGTCACACTGCGGACCCGTGCCCACTCGCAAACGATGGTTGCCGGCAGAGCAGCCGTGGGGGTCGCTGTTGCCCGCGGGAGGGTGACTGGCGTTCGGCCCGGCGCTGCCGAAGATCCGGAGCACGCCGTCAGCAGCCCAAAAAGTACCAGCACACCCGGCGCCCATCTCACGCCGCCGACGATACCAGCCGCCGCGTCACCTGCCGCCGCCGCGAAAGCAAATCCCCGCGCACTGGCAGATGCGCGGGGATTCGAGAGGGGGAAAAGGAACGCCTTGTTCAGGCCTCGGGGGTGAACCGTACCGGCAGGTGCTTGATCCCGTTGATGAAGTTGGAGCGCAGCCGCTCCGCCGGACCATCGAGCTCGATGTCGGGGAACCGCCGGAACAACTCCTCGAACATCACCTTCAGCTCCTTCCGCGCGAACCCGGCGCCGAGGCAGAAGTGCTCTCCGATGCCGAAGGCCAGGTGCTCGTTCGGCGTCCGCGTGATGTCGAAGCGGTACGGATCTTCAAAGATATCCTCGTCGCGGTTCGCCGAGAGGTACCACATCATCACCCGGTCGCCGGCCTTGATTTTCTGGCCGCCCACTTCCGTGTCTTCGACGCAGTAGCGGGACATGTGGTGGAGCGGCGATGTCCAGCGGCAGATCTCTTCGACCGCGGGCTCGATCAGGCTCATATCGGCGAGCAGCTTCGCCTTCTGGTCCGGGTTCTCACAGAGCACCTTGAGGCCGCCGGAAATGGCGTTCCGCGTGGTCTCGTTTCCGGCAAGGATGAGGAGGAAGCAGAACGCCAGGATGTCCTGCTGCGTGAGCTTCTCACCATCGACTTCAGCCTCCAGGAGGATGGAGACAAGGTCGCCCTCGCGCGGGTTCTTGCGCCGGTCCTCGAGCACTTCCGCGAAGTACTGGACCATCCGCATCCGGCCCATCATCGCCGTCTGCCGCGCTGCTTCGGGGGAGCCGCGCTGCTCTTCCGGCACGGTTGTCTGGTATTCAGGGTCACTCGAGCCGAGGACGCTGTTGGTCAGCTCGAACATCATCGGCCAGTCTTTTTTCTCCAGGCCGGCCATCCCGCAAATCACCGCGAGCGGCAGTTGGGCAGCCACGTCCGTGACGAAGTCGCAGGAGCCCTTCTTGGCGACCTCGTCCAGGATCTCGTTCGTGATCTGGCGGATCTGGCCTTCCATGGCGTTGACGGCCCTCGGCGTGAAGCCCTTGTTCACCAGGCGGCGCATCTTCACGTGCCGAGGCGGGTCCATCGTGATGATCGACACGTTGCCCTGCTGATTCGCGGCCTGCACCTGGGGCGCGGTCGCCGCGTCTGCCATGAGCTTTTCGATGAACTCCGGCCGCAGCCCCGGGCCGGCGATCCCACGGCTGGAAACGAAGATTTCCGGGTGCCGGGACACCTGCAGGATGTCGTTGTACTTCGTGATCGACCAGAATCCGTTGGTCCGCTCGTCCCCTTCGTTCCAGTGCACGGGGCTCTCTTTGCGGAGGATGCGCAGGAGGTCGTGCGCTTCCTCCCGCTCGAAAACTCCCAGATTGTTGAGGTTGATGTCCTTGACGGTTGCGGTAGTGGTCAAGCAAAACTCCGAAGATGGTTGGCGCGTGGCCAGAAACGAAACGATACCGTAGCGTAGCGAAACCTGTCGAGAGGTCTCCGTGACAAGCTCACCGCATTTGATTCCGGACGTGCCCGGTGACCCCCGCGTCGCACGATCGCGCGCCGCGGTGCTCCGCGCGGCAGCCGAGCTCCTCATCGAGCAGGGCTCGGCGGGCGTCACCATCGAAGGCATCGCCGAGCGCTCCCACGTCGCCAAGACCACCATCTACCGCCACTGGAAGAGCCGCTCGCAGCTCGTCTTCGATGCCTTCGAAAGCCTCCTCAAGCCCATCGCCCCACAGCACTACGGGACGACACTGCGCGCGCAGCTCGAGGGAATCCTCGGCCAGCTCAGCCGCGGCCTCACCGGCTCGGAGTGGGCGCCGGCCGTCTCCGCACTGATCGAAGCCGGCGACCGCGACCCCGAGCTCCGCCAGCTCGTCCATGACTTCCTGGTGGCGCGCATGGAGCACGGGCGGCAGGCCCTTCGCGACGCCGTGGCACGGGGCGAACTACGAGATGACCTGGACGTGGATGTTGCCATTGGCGTCCTGGTTGGCCCCATCTTCTACCGCAGGCTGGTCAGCCGGGAGCCGCTCAACGAAGTCGTTGTCGCCGAGGTGGTGGACCAGTTCCTGCGCGGTGGCGGGCGTCCCGGCTGAACCTGCTGCTACCCGCGGACGGACGTGAAACCGCCCATCCGGCGAAATTTGCCGATGCAACACTTTCGCGATGGCGCTCTGCCGCCCCTTTGTATTGAGCGCGGTACATGGCCTTCATCATCGGGATAGACAACCAATGGAGGAGTGTCATGTATATCGGTGGTGGCGCAGTCCTGCTCGTAATCATCATCATCCTGCTGATCGTCCTGCTCTAATGGCCGGGCCAGAAGGCGCATCAAGCGACCTCATCAGCACCGTCCTCGGACAACTCGGCGGCGGCGCTGAACCGCCGCTCGTCCGGAGTGAATCCGGCGGCGGCGCCGTCCGTGTGACGCTGCGCGGCCTCCAGCACGTCGAGTCGGTGACCATCGCTGTGGAAGCCACCGGCGATGCCATGCTTGGCGAGATGGTGGCGGCGGCCGTCAACGACGCACTCGAAAAAGCCCGCGCAGCAACGCAGCAGGCCGCCCTCGGCCTCCTGCAACACCTCTCACGGGAATAGCGCGCCCAGCATGCTCCGAGCCCTCCGTGGTCTCGCCCTTGGGCTCACGCTCTCTGTGCTTAACCTCTGCGGCGCATTCCTCACCCTCCTGGCCCTGGGCGGCCTCGGTGAGTGGACCGGCACGCAGTTTGTCGGACTCTTCGGCCTCCTGGAGGTCGCGACGGGAGCGGCATTCATCATCGGCCCGAACGTTTGGCGGCTCCCGGTCGCAGCCGCAGAACTGGAACCGGGCACGACCACGCGTTTCGCCGCATCAACCATCCTCATCCCACACTGGGCCGGCGGCGTGAAGTCGCTCGCCGGCGCCGCCCTTGCTGCCTGGGCGGCGCATCAAGAAGGGGTCGCCCCGGCAACCGCCGGCGTCCTGCTCGTCATCGTGTTCACCTGCGCGGTCTCGGTGGCCGTCTCCATGCTCTTCGCACGGATCGGCTGCGCGCGGCCCGGCATCGATGTCTTCCAGGTCACGGTGAACCGGCCCGGCCGCCCGCCGCTCCAGCTCCCCGGCATGAGCTGGGGCGCGTCGTTCGTCCAGGCTCTCCTGAACATTCTCACCTTCCCCAGCGTGAAACTGCTGCCGCCCTCCGTCCTCTACCAGCCCGAGATGGCGCCTTCGAACGCATTGCTCGGCTGGTTCGGCCTGGTCGCCGGCACTTTGACCGTCGCCGCCTTCGCCGCCTGGTCCGGCCGGCTGGCCTGGCGCGCGCCGAAACCCCAACAGCGTGAAGCCGAGCAGGCCTTCCAGGAAGCCTGACACCGAACCACCCGCCGCCTGTACGATTCGCCCCATGGCACGCGAATCCCGCCCTCCCATGGGCTACCAGGCACTTATCGGCCTCGACATCTACGAGCGTGGGGACGGCTACAGCCGTTCGCGCATCCTCATCGGCCCGGACCACATGAACCCCCACGGCGTGGTCCATGGCGGCGTCCTCTACGCCATGGCCGACACAGGAATGGGCGCCGCGCTCTATTCCCGCCTCCGCGATGACGAATCCTGTGCCACCATCGAAGTGAAGATGGTCTACATGGCAACGGTCCGCGAAGGCACAGTCGAGTGCGAAACGCGGGTCCTCAACAAGGGCCGCCGCGTCGCCGTCCTCGAATCCGAGGTACGCCTCGGCGAGCGGCTTGTCGCCAAGGCGCTGGGCACCTTCGCCATTTTCGAAGCCTGAATCAGTCCAGGTACGGACCCAGGAAGCGCACCATCTCGGCGAGGAACTCGTCCGGGTGTTCGGCCCAGTAGTTCGGCTCGGGCGCGACGATGAGCTCGCAGTTCGGGATCGTTTCCGCCAGCAGTTGGGCGGCGCGCACGGGGTGCAGACCGTCTCCTTCGTGCGCCACCACGATGGTCGGTGCGGTGATCCGCCGGTAGTCCTCCGGGTGATGGAACGGCGCCTGCACCAGGCCTTTGATGGCGTAGAGCAAGGTGAGCGGGTTCTGAGACCGCAGCCAGTCTGCCCGCGCCTCCGCGGCTTCAGGCGTGGCGGCGAAACCCGGCAAGCCTTTCGCGAACTCGATTGTCTTCTCGATGCCGGTCGCCTGGATGGCCATCGAGAGCATATCCAGGAACGCGATCGCATTCCGCTCGTCCGGGCGCTGGAATTCCGGCCCTCCGAGCGGCGGCGGCATCAGCAAGGCCAGCGCTTTCACCCGCTCCGGCTGTTCCACCGCCACCCAGAGGGCGGTCGCCGCGCCCATGCTCGCGCCGCCAATCACCGCCGCGCGCTCGCCCGCATGGTCGATGAACGCCGCCATGTCCCGCCCGAGCGTCTCCCAGGTGTACTGGGCGTGGTCCTCCGGCCCGGCCGATTGGCCATGCCCACGGGCGTCGTAGGTGAGCAGCCGCACGCGGCTGTGCACATTCGCAAGGTCCAGCCCTGCCGGGAGCACCTGCTCGATGCTTCCCATCAACCCGTGCGCGAACACCACCAGCGGGCCGTCGCCGGTCAGCCGGTAGCGCAGGCGGTGGCTGTTGATCTCCGCGAACTGGTCCATTCCTTGCGCCAGTGTAGAGGACGCTGACCGCAGGACTTTGTAACGTTGACTGCCATGACAGATCCTTCACAGCGGTCGCCCCAGGCGATCAACGACGACTGGGTGCGGCAGGTCAATGTCCGTCCCACCGACTACGACAACTTCCGCGGCGACGTGGACCAGGAGGAGGGCCGCTTGTTCGGCGGACTCGTCCTCGCCCAGTCCCTGGTCGCGGCCGGCCGCACCACGAACTTCGGCAACATCCACTCGCTCCACGCCTACTTCCTCCGCGCGGGCCAGGCCAAGGAGCCGATCGACTACAGCGTCGAGCGGATCCGCGAAGGCCGGAACTTCCTCACCCGCCGGGTTACGGCCCACCAGGGCGGCCACACGATCTTCGAAACCTCGGTCAGCTTCGTCGCCGGTGAAGAAGGCATTTCGCACCAGGAACCGATGCCGGAAGTGCCTGAGCCGGAGCAGTGTGAAGAGTGGTGGAAGAGCATCGCCCTGCCGCGCATGGCCATCACCGACAACCCGATGGCCCAGCGGATGAACCGCCGCTGGAACAACCCGATCGACCTTCGCGCGGCCACGCAGCCCACCCGGGAGAACGACGGCACCGGACGGCTCCCTCAGCGGCTCGTCTGGGGCCGCATGTCGGGGACGCTGCCGGAAGACCCGATCCTGCACGCCGCGGCACTGGTCTACCTGAGCGATAGCGGCCTCGTGGCCACCGTCGCCCACCACTACGGGATCTGGATGCCCGGCGGCGCGACCGCCAGCCTCGACCACGCCATGTGGTTCCACCGCGCGCCGCGCTTCGATGACTGGATCCTCTACGCCAGCGAGAGCCCGGCAGCGCATTCAGCTCGCGCCGTGATGTTCGCCGGCATGTACAACCGCCAGGGCCAGCGGATTGCCAGCGTGGCCCAGGAGGGCCTCTTCCGGAAGCCGTCCTAACCGCGACTTTGAGGCAGCCGGCTCCGCCGCCATCCCGGCGCCGGGGCCGTTCCAGGAGTCAGTCCCAGCCGAACTCCGCGTACCGGATCCCTGACCGCCAGGCGTCAATGCCGCAGCGCACGTACGGGACGGTATTGTTCGGCAGCTCGCTTGCCGGCGCCCACATCAGGTGGTCGCACTTGTCCGGTTCCGCGTTCCGCGGTTCGCCCACCCAGTTCGTCGACGAGAAGAAGAAGTCGACCCGCTCAGGCGCAGCCTGCCGGTGCATCACCACGGCGAGGCTCAAGTCGTCCTCGCCCAGCACGATCCCCACTTCCTCGGCTGCTTCGCGGACGCCGGCAGCCCTCGCGGTCTCGCCGCCCTCGAAGTGGCCGGCGGGCACGCTGTAGCTGCCGTCTTCGTAGCCCGTGTTCGCGCGCCGAAGGAGCAAGACCGAATCGCCGCGCGCCAGCAACAGGTGGACTGCAACGACCGCACGGAAACGCTCGCCGTTCATCGTGCCGGCGTGGGCGTCTCGCCCGGGATCAAATCGTCGAGCTGCCCGGCATGCTCCTTGAACAGGTCGATCCCTTCATCGAAGGCTTTCGGCAGGAACGCGCGGACTGTGGGCGCGGTGTCGATCAGTTTCGTCGCGACCCAGGAACCATCGATCGAGTCGCGCAGGTCCGGCTTGGGGAAGGTCACGAACGCGATCAGCAACACCTGGGCGATGAACACCGCCTTGAGGAACCCGAACCCCGCGCCGGCCAGCCGATCGAGCACACCCAGGTTCAAAATCTCCGCGGTGCGCTTGAGCAAATGGGCCGCAACCTGGCCGCCGATGATCACCCCCAGGAGGATCGCTACGAACGAGATCAGCGCCGCCAGGTTCTCGTTGTCGACGATCGGTTCCACCTTCGGGAACATGTCGTCGTAGAAGATCCCGGCGACGGGGATTGCCAGGATGACCGAAGCAATCGACACGAGCTCGCGGATGACCCCGTTCCGGAAGCCATTCCACGTGGAAAACCCAATCGCGAGGAGAAGCACCACATCGAGCCAGTTCACTGTGGCGAAGCGTGGCCCGGCCCGCGGCAAGACTCAACCACATCGACCTTGCGGCGCCCCCGGGCGTACCATCGAACCCATGCAACAGCAGCTGATGGAAATCCTCGTTTGCCCCATGTGCAAGGGCGAACTCGAGTTGAGAGTGGACAAAGAGCAGGACGGCGAGATCGTCACCGGCACCATCACCTGCACCAGCTGCCGTGAGCGCTACCCCATCGAGGACGGCATCCCGAACATGCTGCCGCCTGACCAGCGAAACTGACGTGACGGACCCCACCGATTCTGGCCATGAGCACCGCCATGCCGAGCACGACCACGCCCATGGCGATCACGCTGAAGACGGGCACGGCCACGGCGGGGCGCCCCACGAACCCGCGCCGCCCGAACCTCGCTTCCGTCCGCCGTCGGTAGAAATGGTCCTGCGCGGGAGCGCACTCGCCGGGCTCGCCATCGCTGCCGGATGGGCCGCGGTCGCTTCGCTCCGTGCCAGCTTCCTCTTTGCCCCGGTCGCGGCGGCTCTCGGCGCCACAGGGCTGCTTGCGGGCTGGGCAGCCGCTATCCACCTCACCGGCGGCGAAAAGTTCGACGACCACCCTTTCGTCTAACCAGTCTGAACGCTTAACACCGGTGGTGCCCCGGCGTAAGGACTGTTCTCACCGCAACACGCCAACGAACCCGAGCATGCGGCACGGCCAGGGCCGACTCTCACCCGCCGTCAAACCTCCGCCGGCTCTTCCGCCTCCTCGAGCGGATTCCGTAACAAGAAAACGATCGGAACGATGCCCACGGTGCTTGTCCCCGCCAGCACCGGGATCCACCTGTACTTCTTCAACTGAACCGCCCGCCTGATCGCCAGGATCTTCCATACGGTGTCCCAGATGACGACGGGCAGGACGGCTTTCGGTGGTCGGCGCATGTTCAGCTCCAGCGGTTACGTCAGTTCCACGTTGTCGAGCAGCCGTGTCTTGCCGAATTTCACCACCATGGAGAGCAACGCCGGCCGCTCCGCCCGGCCGTGGAGTTCCTCCAGCGACACGTCGTCCGCGAGGGACACGTAGTCAACTTCGGCGAGCGGCTCCGTCCCAATGGTATCCCGCACCAGCCGGCGCAAGGTTTCGGCGTCGCGCTCGCCCGCGGCCCAGCGCTCTCCCGCCAGGTCCAGCGAGCGTTTCAGCACCGTGGCCGCCGCCCGCTGCTCCGCCGTCAGGTAGACGTTGCGGGAGCTCATCGCCAGGCCGTCGGCCTCGCGCACAATCGGGCAGGGCACGACTTCAGTCCCCAGGTCGAGGTCACGCACCATGCGCTGGACCACGCGCAGTTGCTGTGCATCCTTGCGCCCGAAGTAAGCGCGGTCGGCGCCGACAGCGTTGAAGAGCTTGAGCACCACGGTCGTCACGCCGCGGAAGTGGCCGGGGCGCGCCGAACCCTCGAGCGGCTGCGTCACGCGCTCGACGTCCACGTACGTCTGGTACCCCTCGGGGTACATGTCGTTTGCGTTCGGCAGGTACACAGCGTCGACCCCTGCCGCCGAAAGTTGCGCCAGGTCGCGCACTTCGTCGCGCGGGTAGCGGGAAAAATCCTCGTTCGGCCCGAACTGCATCGGGTTCACGAAGATGCTCACCACCGTGTGAAGGTTCTCTTCGATTGACCGGCGCACCAGCTCCAGGTGGCCGTCGTGCAGGTAGCCCATCGTGGGGACGAAGCCGCAGCTGCCGGTGTTCGCCGCGCGCCAGCGGCGCATCGCCGCGGCATTGGTCAGGATCGTGGGTGGGACCGGGTTGAGCGGCCGCGTATCGACGTCCAGGAGGAA
>CAYTBM010000055.1:0-14817 GCA_964436025.1 uncultured Anaerolineaceae bacterium | reverse complement strand
CCTTCCACCAGGATGTGGCCGTGGCAGAGCATGCCGACCAACAGCCGGTCGATGAGCATTTCCTGCCCAACGATGACGCGGTGGACTTCCGCGCGAACACGGCTGAGGGTTTCGGCGACAGAAGCTGACTGTGCGGAGAGTGCGTGTGCGCCGGCGGCCAATCGCGACTCCGGGCGGTGAAGTCCGGCAATTGTAAAGTCAGCAGATGTAAAGGGGAGATACATAGCCCGCGATCGACCTGACAATGCGCTGCCAGATCATCAGGGTCAGTCGTTAATTGGCTGATTCGAACCCATCTGGAAGCTCGCACGGGCAAATGCCAGTGCCCAGACCTGACGAGCGCCCGCGTCTCTCAGCACTGCCGCGCACTCAGCGACGGTCGCGCCCGTTGTAATCACATCATCGACGATGGCGACGGTCAGACCGTCGAGGCGCGCCCCGCTGTAGGCAAACGCGCCGCCCACGTTCACTCGGCGTTCCGCGAAAGCGCTGCCTACCTGGCGGTCGGTCCGGCGGACGCGCTCAAGGCCGGCGCCGATCGGCGCCCACCCGGCGTGGCGCAAGAGCAGTTCGGACTGGTTGAACCCGCGGGATTTGAGCCGGGAGCGGTGCAGCGGGACTGGGAAGAAACGGTCGATCGTCAGATCGTTGGGCAAATCACTCAGGAGGGAGGCCATTGGCGGGGCGGCCTCGCGGTAGAAGCGGTATTTAAGCGCATGGACCAGGCGCCGCGCGGCTCCGGTCATTTCGAACGTCGCGCGGGCCCCCTCGAGGGCGTTCATGTGGAAACAGCGCGGGCAGTTCCCCTCGCCGTCCCATGCAGCCGAACAGAATCCACAGCGCCCCGGGCCAGTCGCCGGAGTCAGCGAAAGGGCGCAGGGGTGGCAGAGCACGACATCGAACCGCCCGCAGCCAGCACATCTCGGCGGATAGAGGAGGTTGGCAGCCGCGGTGAACGTTCGCTGCAGCATGTAGCCGCCAAGTCTAGCGGCAGACGGGCCGCGAGACTGGCACAATGGACGCGTGGAAGTGACCGTGTTGCTCTTCGCTTCGGTTGCGCAGAAAGCGGGCGTGCGCAGGCTGACGGTGCCGCTCGAGGCCGGGGACACGGTTGCGACCGTGCGCGACCGCGTGGTCGGACGCTACCCGCAGCTCGAGAGCTCGCTGCCGACGCTCCTGTATGCCCTGAACGAGGAGTACGTGCGCGAATCCGAGCCAGTGCCGGCCGGCGCCACCCTTGCACTAATTCCCCCGGTCTCAGGAGGCTGACTGCATGCTCATCCGTGTGACTCCAGATGTCCTCGATACGAACGAAGCCGTCGCTGCTGTTGAGTCGCCGGCCGCCGGGGCGGTCAACGTTTTCCTCGGTGTCGTGCGCAATAACAACCTTGGCCGGGCAGTGCAGTACCTGGAGTACGACGCCTACCCGGGGATGGCCGAAAAGGTGATGCGCGAACTCGCGGAAGAAGCGAAGCAGCGGTTCGGACTCCAAGATGTGGCCATCCTGCACCGCACCGGGAGACTGGAGATCGGCGAGGCCAGCCTCCTCGTCGCCGTCTCGTGCGGGCACCGCTCGGAATCGTTCGAAGCCGGACACTGGCTGGTGGACGAGATCAAGAAAAAGGTGCCGGTCTGGAAGAAGGAAGTGTGGGAGGACGGCGAGGAGTGGATTGAGGGGCCTGAGTCGATGGGGATGCAGCAGGCTCCCGCCGGCATGCGGGGCCACTGAAGCGTGTCGAGCCACCCGCATTCGTTCAGCCGCTATTGCATGCAGTGTGGCCAGCGGTTGACCACCGCCGTCCCCGAGGGCGACACGCGACGGCGGATGGTCTGCCTCGATTGCGGCTTTATCCACTACCTGAACCCGCGTCCCGTGGCGGGCACCATCCCGGTGCGCGACGGGAAGATCCTGCTCGGCCGGCGGGATATCGAGCCTCGGCGCGGTTTTTGGGTCTTTCCCGGCGGGTTCATGGATGTCGGCGAATCGGCGGAAGAAGCCGCCGCGCGCGAGACGCGGGAAGAGACGCACCTGGAGGTGACCAACCTCGAGCTGCTGGGCGTCTTCACACGCATTCAGCAGGGTGTGGTCGTCATTGTTTATGAAGCAGAGGCCGTGGGCGATGCTGCGGTAGGCCACGAAACCAGCGAAATCGGCTGGTTTGCCGCCCACGAGATCCCGTGGGCGGAAATCGCGTTCGACACCACCGAGGCGGCACTGCGCGCCTGGGTGGAACGCCGCACTACCGCCTGAAGATCGCCGGTCCGCCATCCAGGAGCCAGTTGGCCGCATGCACCGGGAGCGGCGCCACCATGTACGTGTACTGTTGCCGCCCCGGCCTGGCCCACCAGCGTTTGTACTCGAATCCAGAGCCGAAGCTGACCTGGCGAAGCTGCGCTTCGTACGCCGCGAGCACCGCCTCAGCAAAGATGCGCGTGCCCACGCTGTACCAGTCGTAGTCACGATCCCGGAAGACCGTCTGAAGCATCATGGATCCCTCACGAATGACGCCGACGCAGCCGGCCACCCAGCGGCCGCCGTCGCGCAAGGCCCAGGTTTTTGTTGCGCCGGTGGTCAACCCCCACTCGTCGAAGGTGATGCGGTCGCGCCATTTTGCGGCAGCTTCGACGGTACGCCCGGTGCCCCAATGGTCTCGCCAGTGTTCCACCACCCAGCGGGTCGCGGCGGGGTCGTCGAGGACCAGTTCGAAGGGCGCAGACCGCTTCCTTGCCTGCACGACGGACTTCCAGCGGTCTGTTTCGCGCCAATACGCCTCTGGTGAAGCTTCCATCGAGAGTTCGTAGCTGGTGTCGGTGACAACCCATCGCAGGTTGCGAAAGGAAGCCGGGTTCTCGTGCCCGAAGCGGACGTACACGCCCACGCCGAGGGCCGCGTAGACGTCCTCCTCTGCTCCGGCGGCGAGGAAATCAGCGTAGGGCTCGGCGACTCCGCGCAGGAGCGGCTGCCAGTACCTGGCGGTCCAGCGCAGCGGGACCACTGCCCACGGGTGACCATGCCGTGAAAGCAATGCCACTCGTTTGTCATGCACCGATTTGTCCCGGACCAGGGTGGCCAGGAGGCTTTCAGGCAACCATTCGCTGCCGCCCAAGCGGTGGAAAAACGACGATACGTGATCGTCCCAGTCGGCGTGCCATGAAAGGCGAGCGCCCGGCACCGGCGTTCGTAACGCCGACACGCGCTCAAGCGCCCGAAAAGCTGCGTCCTGCACCGCCATCCTCGTCATGGTACCGGGCCCAACGGGGCTACCTCACGAAGCGTTTCAGGTTGCCCATGGCCAGGCGCAGGCGCGCCACGCGTTCGGGCAGGGCGCTGCGCATCAAGACGAAACCATCGGCGGCGGCCAGGAGGCGGTTGCCGCCCGCGACCCCGACCACGCTGCCCGGACTGAAGCTGTGAGGTTCTGGCCAACAAACCGCATCGAACACTACCCACGTCCGTCCGTGGAGGTGCACGAAGATGTTTCCCGGCGTGAATGCCCGGAGGACCCGGTCGATGGCTTCAACACCTCCGTTCAGGTTCAACGTGCGGTCCAGGCGGCGCGGAAGGCGGCAGAACGTCGCTGGCCCCTGCGCCGTCCGGGCCGCCCAGAAGCGGTCGAAGTCAGCCGCGAGTTGCACCGCCATTTCGGCGGCGAGCTTGCGGCAGCGCGAGTCGAGCGAAGGCGCTGTTTCACGAGGAGAGATGGCGAGAGGCAGTTGGAGAAGTACCGGCCCGGCGTCGAACCGTTCGACCATTTCGTGGAAGGTCACCGCAGTCGATTCGCGCCCGCTCAGAATTGCCCAGGGGATGGGAGCAGGGCCTCGCCCCTCTGGCAGGGGCGAGGGATGGACGTTCACGGCCGGGACTGGATCGCCTGGACGAATATCGAGGCGTTCCGGGTAACCGGCGCAGAGGATGAGCTCCGCGTTCGACCGGTGGATGCTTTCGAGTCTCTCTCGCGTGACCCTGTGAGCGTCCCAACGCATCCCGCTTGCCGCTTCGACGGTTGCCCTGGATACCGGAGTCGCGGTGGGCGATGCGAATCCGAGAAGGTGCGTCACTTCGTGCCCGGCGTCGATCAAGGCAAGGGGGATGCGTGCGAAGGCTTCACTTCCGATGAAGGCGATGCGCATTCGGTGATTCTACGGAACGAAGGAAGGCGAGCGGGGGACCGCCCGGGCCTGTGCTAGGATCGCGTTATGGCCATCTCCGCCGAGTATGTGGACATCGGCACGTTCATCGACCAGCGCGAGGGGTATCGCGGTGGCCGGCCGTTCATCGTGGGCACCGGCGTGACCGTGGACCGAATCTCCGTGTTGCACCGGATTGATGGCCTGAGTGCGGAAGAGATCGGCGAAGAGATGAACCTCACGCCGTCCCAGGTGATGGCCGCGCTCGCGTTCTATTTCGCGAACAAGGAAAGCATTGACGCTGACATTGCGGAGTACGATCGCGAGTCAGACGTGCTCATGGACGAGTACTATGCGAAGTACGGTCGTCTCCGTGACAGACTCTTGAAGTGAGCGTCGGTCTCTACCTGGACGACGATACCGGGCTGCTTGCGCTCCAGCCCCAGGCCAGAGAAAGAGGCATCGATGTGCTTCGCTCAGACGATGTGGGAATGCGTGGCGCGCGCGATGACCGCCATCTCGAAGTCGCGACTGCCAGGGGTCTCGTCCTGGTGACCTGCAACCGCCGGGACTTCCTCAAACTCCACTATGACTCGCTCGCGCTCGAACGCGAGCACTCCGGCATGATTCTGGTCCACCAGGACATCCCACCTGGAGAGCGGATCCGCCGACTGCTGCTAATCGCATCGCTCGCTGATCCGTCCGACATGCACTTCCGGGTCGAATGGTTGAAAGACTGGGCTTAGCTCACCACCAGATTTTGCTCTCCACGTCCTCGGGCTGATCCTCCCACTCGGTGGTCCAGAGGTTCGACGAGAGGTACTTCCAGCCGCCATCGGCGAGGAGGCAAACGATGTGCTGTTCGCCCTCAAGGCGTTCCGCCGCCTTTATCGCCGCGCGCACCACGGCGCCGCAGCTGATGCCGACGAAGAGGCCCTCCTTCGTGGTCAGCTCCTTCGACATCGCGAAGCTGCTCTTGCTGTCCACCACGATTTTCCCATCGAGCACGGTCTCGTCGAAGATCGGCGGGATGAAGCCCTCTTCGAGGGCGCGCAGGCCCTGGACGAGGTCCCCGGGGTGGGGCGCGGCGGCGATGATGCGGACGCCGGGCTTCGCCTGCTTGAGGTAGCGGCCGGTCCCGGTCAGGGTGCCACCGGTGCCAAGGCCGGCGACGAAAACGGTGGTCTGCGGCAGGTCGCGGAGGATCTCGGGGCCGGTGGTTTCGAAGTGGGCGCGCGGATTGGCTTCGTTGCCGTACTGGTAGGGGAAGTAGTACTTGCCCGGGTTCTCCGCGACGATTTCTTTGGCCCGGGCGATTGATCCGTTCGAACCGAGGTCGCCGGGCGTGTAGATGATCTCGGCTCCGTAGGCTCTAAGCAGGAACGTGCGCTCTTCGCTGACGCTCTCGGGCATGACGCAGACCACGTTGTAGCCTTTCACCTTGCCAATCATGGCCAGGCCGATGCCCGTGTTGCCGGATGTTGGTTCCAGGATCGTGGCGCCCGGCTTCAACTCGCCGCTGCGTTCGCCCGCTTCGATCATGTACTTCGCGATCCGGTCTTTTACCGAGCCGGTGGGGTTCTGCCCCTCGAGCTTGGCGTAGATGTGGACATCCGGGCGTGGCGCGAACGAGCGCAGTTCAACGATCGGCGTGTTGCCGATCATCTCGATCACCGAGCGGTACAGCGTCACGAGGGAGCGTCCTCAGCAGCCGCCGGCGAGTGCCGGGAGGACGTCGAGGGTGTCGCCAGCCTTGACGGCGGTGTCCAGTCCGCCGGTGTACCGGATGTCCTCATCGTTGAGGTAGATGTTCACGAAGCGGTGGAGCTTGCCGTCAGCGCCGTATACCTGGGCTTTGAAGCCTGGGAAACGCGCATCGATGTCTTCGAAGACCTGCGCGACGTTCGAACCGCTCGCTTCGACCGTTTTCTGACCGCCGGTGACTTTTTGGAGCACGGCGGTGACGCGCACATTGATGGTTGGGGTCGCAGTGGTCATTTGATCTCCGATGGTGAAACGTTGGGGCTGCAGGCGGACAGGGGTCGAGCTAACCGCCGTTCGGATTGTCGCGGTGGGGGATCGGCGCGCCGCAGAACTGTTCGTAGTCGATCAGTTCACTGATGGTTGGGTTCTCGCCGCACAACGGGCATTCCGGGTCACGCCGCACCTTCACGATGCGGAACTCCAGCGAAAGTGCGTCGTAGAGCAGGAGGCGGTTCACCAGCGGCTCGCCGACTTCGAGGACGAGCTTGAGCACCTCGGTGGCCTGAATGCTGCCGATGGTGGCGCACATGGCGCCGAGGACTCCGGCTTCGGCGCAGCTCGGCACGAGGCCGGGAGGCGGCGGCGCCGGATAGAGGCAGCGGTAGCAGCCCTTACCGGGAAGGTACGTGGTCGCCTGGCCATCGAACATCAGGATCGAGCCGTCGACGAGCGGCTTCTTCAGGAGGTAGCAGGCATCGTTCACCAGGTAGCGCGTGGCGAAGTTGTCTGCGCCGTTCACCACGATGTCGTACTGCGAAATGATCTCGAACGCGTTGTCGCTCGTGATCGGCGTCTCGTGCGTGACCACGTCGATGTTGGGATTGTGAGACAGGAGGGTCTCGCGGGCGGACTGCACCTTGGGCTTCCCGATGTCGTCGGTCTGGTGAAGGATCTGCCGTTGGAGGTTCGAGCGGTCGACGACATCGAAGTCGACGATGCCGATCTTGCCCAGCCCGGCAAGCGCGAGGTACAGCGCAACCGGCGAGCCAAGGCCGCCGGCGCCGATGATCAGTGCACTGCCCTCCATGATCTTCCGCTGACCGGCGCTGCCGACCTGGGGCATGATCAGGTGGCGGCTGTAGCGCTCCACCATCTCCGGCGTCATGACCGTGGGTGCGCCGCCGGCGAGCGCGGGGATAACCGCAACTTCGTCACCTTCGCGGAGCTTCGTGGACTCGCCGTCCAGGTTTTCGATTTCGACCTGGTTGACGTAGATGTTGATGTGCCGGGCGCGCTCGCCGGTGCTATCCACGACTTGTGCGCGGAAGCCCGGGAACTGGTGGTCCAGGTCGATCAGGAGGTCCGAGACGGTCTCGCCATCGGCCCGCACGTTCGCGCGATTCCCCACCAGGTGGCGGAACGGCGTGGGGATGTAAACGTTGACTGACATGGGGCCCTCCTTGGCGGCGATCAATCGTTGCACAACGAAACGGACTTGGAGCAAGTAGCCATGGCCGACGCTTGCGATGCTGTCATCTACATGTTGACGCTGAGGTAACGCTCCCCGGTGTCACAGATGATGGTTACCACGGTCTTGCCGGCACCGAGGCGCTCGGCGACCTTTCGCGCGGCGACCACATTGGCTCCCGCCGAGATGCCCGCGAGGATGCCCTCTTCTTTCGCGAGCCGCCGCGAGTACGTCAGCGCGTCTTTGTCCTCGACGCGCATGATCTCGTTGTAGATCTGGCGGTCCAGCACGCCGGGAACGAAGCTGGCCCCGATGCCCTGGATGCCGTGCATGCCCGCGCGCCCGCCCGACAATACCGGCGAACGGGATGGTTCCACGGCGACGAGCAAGACGTTGTCTCCGAGTTGCTCGCGGATGAGCCGGCCCACGCCGGTGATGGTCCCGCCGGTGCCCACACCTGCGACGAAAGCGTCGATCCGACCGCCAGTGGCATCGAGGATTTCACGGGCCGTGGTGCGGTAGTGCACTTCAGGGTTAGCCGGGTTCTCGAACTGCTGGGGCATGAAGTACTCAGGGTGCTTCTTGCAGAGCTCCTGGGCAGCGAAGACTGCCCCGGTCATGCCTTCGATCGCCGGCGTGAGGACCAGCTCGGCGCCGTAACGCTCGAGCAAGCGGCGGCGCTCGACCGACATGTCGTCGGGCATGGTGAGGATGATGCGGTAGCCCTTGACCGCCGCCACGAGCGCGAGACCGATGCCTGTGTTGCCCGAGGTGGGCTCGACGATGACGGAATCCGGACGGAGCCGTCCGCTGCGTTCCGCATCTTCAATCATTGCAAGGGCGATGCGGTCTTTGACGGAGCCGCCCGGGTTCAGGCTCTCCATCTTGCCCAGTACCGCCGCGGCGCCCTGGGGGATGACGCGCTTGAGGCGGACCATCGGGGTTGCGCCGATCAGGTCGAGGACAGAGTCCGCGACGAGCGGACGTGCTACTGGTGTCGTCATATCACCCACCTCCCGCTGACAGCGGTTGGTTCGCGTTCCAACAGGTCTGCCACGGAGTAGGACTGGAGGATGTCGGTGGTGGCATCGCGGATGCGCTCCCAAATTTCGCGCTGGCCGCAGTGATGCGGATGGTCTGTTTGCTCCGGTGGCTCGTCCAACCAGGCCACCGGCGAAAGCGTGCCTTCAAGCGAGGCGATCACGTCGCGGACGCAGATCTCGGTTGGTGGCCGAACCAGCTCATGGCCCCCTGAGGGACCACGAACGGAGCGGATGAATCCGGCCTTGCGGAGCGACGTCAACAGCTGGTCCAGGTACTGCTCGGGGATATGCCTTCGCAGAGCGATTTCCGACGACTGCAGCGGCCCGTTCCCATAGTGGCCCGCCAGCTCGATGAGCGCGCGGAGGCCGTAATCGCTTCGGGTAGAGACACGCATGAGTGTTGCCGGACGCCTTCCAGAGTCGACTAGCTGATAAAGTAGAGTAACTCTGTCAACAATAGTAGGCCATCGGCCGGGAGGGCACAACGGGGGCGGGCATGCGCCGCGTATCCCAAACTGTCGGCCCCGCGTAACATCCGCTTACGCCGGAAGCGGCGCGCGTCCCATGCACAAGCACACAACACTCCCCAACGGTCTCCGGGTGGTAACGGGCGAGATGCCGCATACGCGCTCGGCCACCGTGAGCATGTACGTCGGCGCGGGCAGCCGGTACGAGAAGGATGAGGAGGCCGGGCTTTCGCACTTCCTGGAGCACATGCTGTTCAAGGGAGCGTCCCGGAGGCCCACGGCCCGTGAGATTTCGGAGGCGATCGAATCCGTGGGTGGCATGCACAACGCTGCGACCGACCGCGAAGTCACCGTCTACTACGCAAAGGTCCCGCACACCGCCGCAATGGAGACCATCGACATCCTCGCGGACATGATCCGCGAGCCAGTGATGGATGGGGCCGAGCTGGAGAAAGAGCGAGCAGTCATCCTCGAGGAGCTCGCGAGCGTGGAAGACAGCCCCGGCGAGCTGGCCTCGATCCTCATCGACGAGACGCTCTGGCCGCATCAGCCGCTCGGCCGCAACGTGGGCGGCACGCCCGAGTCGGTATCAGCCCTGCCCTTGTCCGCGGTGAACGCCTACTTCCGTCGGCAATATGTCCCGGAGAACACGGTGCTGACGGTGGCGGGCAACGTGGTCCATGAAGAAGTGGTTGCTGCGGCGGAACGCTGGCTTGGCGATATGCCGAAGGCCGCGCCGGGCGCCTGGTATCCCGCAACGGCGCGCAACGGCGGGCCCCGCCTGGCCCTCAAAGAGAAGCAGACGGAGCAGGCGCATATCTGCGTCGCTTACCCGAGTGTCTCGCTCAGTCACCCGGACCGCTTCGCCGTCGATCTGCTGAGCACAGTGCTCGGCGAAGGCATGTCGAGCCGGCTCTTCCTGGAACTGCGTGAAGAACGAGCGCTGGTGTACGACGTCCACAGCTACCCGAGCGAGTTCCGTGACGCTGGTTCGTTCACCGTCTACGCGGGGTGCGACCCGGACAACGCGCTGGTGACGCTCGAAGCGGTGCTGGAAGAGAACCAGAAGCTGCTGGCGGGCGTGCCGGAGGTTGAGTTCGCGAAGGCGAAGGAGATGGCGAAGGGCCGTATCCAGCTTCGCATGGAAGATACCCGCTCGGTGGCGGGGTGGCTCGGCTCGCAGGAACTCCTGCTCGGCAAGATCCAGAGCGTGGATGAGGTTGTTGCGCAGATCGACGCGGTGACGATGGACACCTTGATGGACGTCGCCCGGCGTACGCTCGCGCCGGACAAGGCTACGCTGGCGCTGGTTGGGCCATTCGAGAGCGACGAGCCGTTCGCGAGAGCGCTCGGACTGTAGGCATCGCGATGCCTGACGCGTACTTCGGCAAACCACAGGCAACGTTCGTCCCCGGCGGGACACATATCGCGATCTACCTTGTCCCTGTGTTCCAGCAGCAGCTGGTGGTGTTCGACGTGACGGCGCGGGCAGCTCGCGGGCGCTGGCTCCCCTGGGCGATCCTGCCGTTTGGCGGGAATCCGTACGAGGCGGCCGCCACACTGGCGGACCTCTGGTGCGACGGTGCGGTGACCGACCTCTCACTGGCCGATGTCATGTCGTTCCCGTTCGAACCGGGTGGTTGGGAACTGGCGATCGTCTTCCGCGCGGAGCTCACTGCTGCTCCGCTGGGCGATGCCGACCGGAGCCCGGTGGTGCTCCCGTCCGGGCAGTTCGACGCGATAGCCAACTTCGATCCCGTGGACCTCGAGCGCTGGGTGGGCCCGCGGGGGCCGGCTGGCGCCTCGCCACGGAATGGGCCGGGGCTGCTCTTCTAGCCAGGCAACGACGGGTGACGCCGCCGGCACCCGCCCTGCGCTGCTTGGTCGTTACCGCTTGATGATGGGCGAAGCCAGGCGGGTCTCCATGTCCGAACCGTCAGCGGCCGTCAGGCCGGGCTCCTTCTGCATTTGTAGTTCTTCGATCGGATCGTCGCAGAAGTGGAACGGCGAGTCCGGATTCTCGAAGTAGCATTCGTAGGCAACGATGTCTTCCATCGTTGAGCAGGTGCCGGTCTCGTTGGAGCAGGACGGAGGTTCGGGCCATGGCTCATCGATGGACGCGTGGGCCGCCGCAGGGCCGCCGAGGGACGCGGTGAACGCGACGAACGTGGTGATGGCGGCCGCGACGGTGAGCGTGGCGCGCAGTCGAAGTGAAGTGGTGTTCATGAGCTGTTGTCCTTCCCGTATTGGCCGCTCGGGCGGCCTCCGCAGGTAGGACAGGTCAGTCGCGGAGTGCTTACGCGCGCTGTGTGAGCCAGTTCACGCGCCCTCTTTAGCTGGCGCGTTCGTGGACAACCACATGGACCGGGTCTGCCCCGCGGGTGGCGGCGTCCAACGCGCGCCCGAGGTCGGGGAAGGTGGTGCCGCCTTCTTCACGTCCACCGGTCAGGAGGACCCAGCGCTCTCCGCGAGGGATGAGGTGGACGGTGCGAGGCGCGAGTGTCGCGTTCATGTCTGGAAGTTCGGCTGCGTGCGGCCGGCCCAAAGTTGGGGAGAACCCCGAAAAACTCCCGCGGGACTGCTGCGCTGAACCTGAGGCCCGACGCGAACCGCCGTGACGTGCGGCCCATGTGAGCTCCGCGGACTAGGATTTGGGCCATGGCCAATGCTTCCGACAAACCACTCCCCGCGCCGCCGGCGAACCCGGCGATCCCGCAGTGGGGGAAAAGCCCCCCAGGGAACGGCGAACGCCAGTTGCTCTCGGGCCCGCAGGACCGGAGTTCGGAGCTCCTGCGGACGCTGCGGATCGGGCTGGAGTTCATGCGCGGGTTTCGGCGCCTCCACTGGGTGGGGCCGTGCGTAACGGTATTCGGTTCGGCGCGCTTCAGCGAGGACCACCCCTACTACGCCATGGGCCGTGCGCTGGGGACCGAAATCGCACGCACAGGGTTCACCGTGATGACCGGCGGCGGACCGGGCCTGATGGAAGCCGCCAACCGTGGGGCGATGGAGGTTAACGGGCGGTCCGTGGGCTGCAACATCGAACTGCCGATGGAACAGGAACCAAACCCGTACCTCGATACGTTCGTCGAGTTCAGGTACTTCTTCGTACGAAAGGTGATGCTGGCGAAGTACTCGTACGCCTTCGTCGCCCTCCCGGGTGGTTTCGGCACGATGGATGAGCTCTTCGAGGTCGCGACGCTGATCCAGACCCAGAAGATCCGGAACTACCCGTGCGTGCTTATGGGGCGCGAATACTGGCAGCCGCTGATCGATTTCATTCGAGACCGGCCCCTTGCGTTCCACACGATCGATCCCGCGGACCTGGAACGGTTCTACCTGACGGATTCACCGGAGGAGGCCGCGACGCGGATCCGCGACGTGGCACTGGCGAACTTCGGCCTGCGCTATCACAAGCCACCACGACGACGGCGGATCTTCTTCGAGTAGCGCCCGCCGCCGCCCTCTTTCGTTCTGACACCTCACGGTTTCCTCTAAGTGAGGTGCCAGTTCTCGCCGTACCGCTCGGCGCCGAGGCGCTCGGCGATGCGCTGCGAGGCAATGTTGTCCCAGGAGGTGCTGTAGAGGGCCAGGCGCCCGGAGCGCTGGACCGCGGCCGCCCAGGCACGCACCGCCGCGGCGCCGAGGCCCTGCCCGCGATACGTTATTGCCGTTTCGACGCCCGCTTCGCATGCCTCCGCGCCGTCGCGGGAGGAGTAGCAGACGGCCACGACATGACCATCGCGGACGACGCCGACATAGGGTTCAGCTTCGCTCAGCCCCCAGCCGCGGGCCACCAGTTCGGGGTGGAGGGGCGGCGCCTCGGGGCTCCTGACTGCGATCACGCCCGCGGCGGCTTCAATCTCCGCGGGCATCACGTAGGCAGGACCGCGGTGCTGATTGGCAATCGGTGCGTGTTGGGCAACGCGATCCCGCAATCTCGCCTCGTCGTCGCCGCAGGCAAGCCACGTGCGCGCAACGGTCTCAGGAATGTCGTGTCTGATGCGTAACACACGCTCGGCACCCGCCCTGGCGATAAACATCCGAGGCGCCGGTGGGCGATGCGGCTCGTTCACGGCGAGGAGCCGCCCATGGCGGTCGAGGATGAATGCCGTGCGCAGTTGCAGCTGAAGGAGATGGCGAACACTCAACACGACACGTTGAATTGTCGTACTATCCCGCGGCGGTGTCGCCACGCTGAGTGAACGAACCGCCATTCACTTTAGAAGGTGATTTCTCCCCATGATTGATGTCATCGTCGTCGGCGCGCGCTGCGCCGGTTCCCCGCTCGCGATGCTCCTCGCCCGGAAGGGCCACTCCGTACTCGTCGTTGACCGCGCGAAGTTCCCAAGCGACACGCTCTCCACGCACTTCATCACGCCGGACGGAGTGGAGCGGATGCGCGCCTGGGGCGTGCTCGACACGGTGCTTGCTTCTGGCTGCCCGCCGCTGCGGGGCCAGGTGCGGAGCATGCAGGGCATGACGATGCCCGCCGACCCGAACGAGCCGCTCACGGTCTGCCCGCGGCGCACAGTGCTCGACAAGATCCTCGTCGATGCGGCGCGCGAGGCAGGCGCCGAGATCCGGGAGGGCACGATCGTTGAGTCACTCATTGTCGAGGACGGGGCCGTAGTCGGGATCCGCGGCCGAGTCGGAGACGAACCGTTCGAAGAACGAGCCCGGGTCGTCGTCGGTGCGGATGGACGGGAGTCGTTTGTCGCTCGCCAGGTGGCGGCCCCCAGCTACAACGAAGTCGAGGGTTCGACTTCCGGTTATTACGCCTACTTCAAGGATTTCCCGGCGCCGACCACGGAGCTCTACATGGGCGGCGGCCGCGCGATGTTCGTGTTCCCGACGAACGACAACGAAACCTGCATTGGCGTGGAGTTCGCGGCCGCCCGGTTCCCAGACTTCAAGGCCGACATCGAAGGAAACATCCGCAAGGCGCTGGAGACCGTGCCGAGCCTCGGCGAGCGTTTTGCCGGCGCGACGCGAAACAGCAAGCTGATGGGGCTGATGCCGCACAAGAGCTTCTATCGCAAGCCGTACGGACCGGGCTGGGCGCTCGTCGGTGACGCCGGGTACTACCGCGACCCCCTGCTGGGCCAGGGCATCAATGACGCCTTCCGCGACGCCGACGAGCTGGCGAATGCGCTCGCGGCGACGTTGACCGGCGCGCAAGCCTGGGACGACGCGCTGGCGGCCTACGAGAAGCAGCGTAACGACGCCACCAACGGGGTCTACGCCCTCACGGCGCTGCTTTGTCGTGACCTCGATCCGTCGCCGGAGACCATGGCGATGATGGCCGGTGGGCCCCCTCCGCCCGTCCCGGCCGGATAGGGAGGCGCGGCCGATCGCCGGA
Source organism: uncultured Anaerolineaceae bacterium (assembly GCA_964436025.1). GTDB lineage: Bacteria > Chloroflexota > Dehalococcoidia > Tepidiformales > Tepidiformaceae > Amarobacter. Next base: position 645 of record CAYTBM010000055.1, on the reverse strand, counting down.
CCGGGAAGGTCCGTTTGGGGTGGCGGGCGTGGAGGCCCGCGACTCCAGAGTGTGTGGCTGGCAGAATGGTGGTGTGGAACTCCGCGTTGCGCACCTCTATCCGGACGTGATGAACATTTACGGCGACCGCGGGAACGTGATCGCCCTTCGGTACCGCTGTGAGGCGCGCGGCATCGGGTTTCGGTTGGCCGAGGTGAACGTCGGGGACCCGTTTGATCCCACGGAGTTCGACCTGGTGCTCATCGGTGGCGGCCAGGACCGCGAACAGCGCCGCATCGCCGATGACCTGGTGGCACGGGGAGAGGGCCTCCGCCAGGCAGTGGATGACGGGATGCCGATGCTGGCCGTTTGCGGCGGGTTTCAGCTGTTCGGCCATCGCTACGTGGACAACGAAGGTGGTGTGATCCCCGGAATCAGCGTGTTCGACCTGGAGACCCGGCATCCTGGCCCGGTCGCCGACCGCTGCATTGGCGACGTCATCCTCGAAACCGGCGAAGGGGAAGTGGTCGGCTTCGAGAACCACGGCGGGCGGACGTACCTTGGGCCAGGGCAGGAGCCGTTCGGCCGGGTCAAACGCGGGGCCGGAAACAACCACGAAGATGGCACCGAAGGGGCCCGCCGAAACAACGCCATCGGCACGTACCT